>CANOCK010000036.1 GCA_947564525.1 uncultured bacterium
CGGGCCGCGGGCGTCGTGCCGACCCTGGCGCTCCTGCGCGTCGGCGAGGACCCGAGCGACCTCTCCTACGAGCGCACCGCCCTCAAGCGGGCCGAGGCCCTGGGAGTGGCCGTGCGCCCCGTCGCCCTGGGCGCCGACGCCACCGCCGACGAGGTGGCGCGTCGGCTGCAGGCCGTCAACGCCGACGACGGCATCCACGGCTGCCTGCTGTTCCGCCCGCTGCCGCCGGGGCTGGACGACGTGCGCCTGTCCAACCTGCTCGCGCCGGAGAAGGACATCGACGGCATCACCGCCATGTCCCTGGCCGGGGTGTTCGTGGCCGAGCCCCATGGCTTCCCGCCCTCCACGGCCGAGGCGTGCCTGCAGCTGCTCGACCACTACGGCATCCCCGTGGAGGGGCGCCACGTGACCATCGCCGGGCGCAGCCTGGTGGTGGGGCGCCCCGTGTCCATGATGCTGCTGGAACGCGACGCCACGGTGACCCTGTGCCATTCCCGCACCGCCGAGCTGCCCCGGCACACCCGCGCCGCCGACGTCGTCATCTGCGCGACGGGCAAGCCGCGCTTCTTCGGCCCGGAGTGCTTCCGGGCGGGCCAGACGGTGCTGGACGTGGGCATCAACTTCGACGCCGCGGGGCAGCTCTGCGGCGACGTGGACTTCGAGGCCGTGGAGCCGCTGCTCGGGGGCGAGGGCGCCATCACGCCGGTGCCCGGGGGGCTCGGCACCGTCACCACCAGCGTGACCATGGCCCATGTGGTGCAGAACGCAGAAAGGGGGCTCCATGCCCATCAACACCCCTAAGGAAGTCACCGACGGCTACGCCGAGGCGAGCAAGGCCAAGGCCTCCTCGCCGGCGTGGCGGCTGTTCGTGCTGGCCGTGGCCGCTGGCGTGCTCATCGGCCTGGGGGCCGTCACCTCCTCGACGGCGGCCCATGGCCTGGAGGACGCGGGCATGGTGCGGCTGGTGTCAGGGCTCATATTCCCCATCGGCCTGATGATGGTCATCATGCTGGGCACCGAGCTGTTCACCGGCAACGCCCTCATGGTGACGGCGGCCATCCAAGGCAAGATCACCTGGGGCGCCCTCGGGCGCAACTGGGCCATCGTCTTCGCGGGCAACCTGGTGGGATCTGTGGGCCTGGCGGCGCTCATGGCGTTCTTCGGCCAGCTGAGCATCGGCGGGGGCGAACTGGCGGTCTACACGGCCAAGGTGGCGGCGGCCAAGGACTCGCTGCCTTGGCTCAACGCCTTCGTGCTGGGGGCCTTCTGCAACGTCATGGTGTGCATCGCGGTGTACCTGTCCAGCACCGCCCACGACACCGCCGGGCGCCTGCTGGCCATATTCTTCCCGATCATGGGCTTCGTGACCTGCGGGTTCGAGCACTGCGTGGCGGACATGTACTACGTGCCCGCAGGCATCTTCGCCGCCATGAACCCGGCTTACGCGCCTCTGATCGCCGATGCGGGCATCAACACCGCGGCGCTGGACTTCGGCACGTTCCTGACGGCCAACCTGGTGCCGGTCACCCTCGGCAACATCGTCGGCGGCGTGGCCGTGGGTGTGGTCATGTACGCCTGCCACGGCACCAAGGGGCGCCGCACCTTCGAGCGGTCGGTGCAGGAGGCCGCCGACGAGGCCTGAGGGCGCGCGCATCGCCCTCGACGCCCTCGTCCGCGCGGCCTTCGTCCTCGGCTGCGCATCGGCGCCCCTATAGGCCGAATGCGCGCTCCAGGTCGTGGCGCTTCGACTCGAAGACGGGCTCGAACATCCTCATCTCGCGCTCGCTGCACCGGTCCCTCTGAGCGTGGGAGCGCCATTGCCCGGTTGCGCTCAGCACACGGGCGACCAGGTTCGCTGCCTCCTCTCGACCAAGCCCTGCGTAGGCTGCCAGGTCGCGGAGGCCTTCCGCTTCGCTGCTTCCCGCCTGGCCCACGATGGAAGTCATCCGCAGGGCATCTTGGTAAGGGCATGGGTTCACGTCGAAGAGGGACGAAAGCGCCCCGCCTCCCCCTGTGCGCAGGAACCCCCAGTTCCGCAGACGGTCATCGGTGTTGTTGAGCGCTACCGATAGGGCGGTGCGTGCGAACAGGGCCCTTAGCTGCCCCTCCACGTCGTCTGCGATGCCCGCGACGGCTTCGGCCAGCTCGGCATGATCGCGCCCTTCGCCGTCCTGTGCCCCAAGGACGTTCATGGCGCTCAGATAGCCAATTCGGCGCCCTTCCAGCTTCGACCCCTCTCGGTCGAACCTCTCCAGCAGCAGCGCGCTTTCCCGGCCGATGCGCACAAGCTGCGCTGCAGGCGTTGCGATGCCGGCGGCATGGGCCATGGCCCATGCCGCCTCCTCCCAAGCCATGACGTCCCATTGGTCCCCAGGATGGGATAGCTTGGCGAGGAGCAGGCGATCGCCGTCGCAGACCGACGCCTTGGGCCGCGCGCCGCCAAGGGGGCCCGAGCCTGCGTCGAGGAGCTCTTTCACCTGGGAGGTCCCCGCCTCGTCCTTGGCAACGCTGCGGCTTGCCGCCAGGAGCTCCGGCAGCTGCACGAGGGGAGGCACCGGGGCCGACTGCGCGAGGAGGCCCTTGCCCGGCTCGCAGAAGCGCAGGGACCCTTCGCGGGTGCCGTCGAACACCCCGACGAGGAAATCCACGTCGTCGAGCTGCCGCAGCGGCTCGCCTGTGGCAAGGTGCCTGTCGCGATGCGCGCGCTTGATGAGGTCGCGCCCCAGCGGTCGGGGGCGGAATCGCGGAAGCTGCCAGGGAGCCCCGACAGGCGAATGGCCCTCTGGTCTAGAGGCGGCATGGAGCCGAGGGCATAGCGTGCTCCCTTCTGGCCAGATAGGCATCGTCGTAGGAGAACGTGGTGGACACTGCGCCGTGGCGCAACGTGAAGCGTGCGCGGCCAACGGGCACGTCATGGCCAGAGGGGCTGTCGAACACGTCGAGGGCGGGCGCCATGGGACTACCTCCGTATCCGCTGGGGAAGGCTCTGGCCGGCGCGCAGGCGACCGCAGTCGGACTCATAGGGGTCGACGGCCTTCGTCACCTCGTCGAGGATGCCGAGGGCGTTGCAGGCGCCCAGGAACGTGCAGAGCGACACCGAGGGGTCGCTGTTCTCCAGGCGCGAGATGGTGGCGCGCGAGACATCGGCCTTGTCGGCCACTTGCTGGGCGGTGAGGTTGCGGATGCGCCTCCATGCGCTCAGGTCCTCGCCGATGGAGCGGGCGGCCAAGCGCGTGCGCATAGGGGCGGGACGCTTCATGAGGATGGAACGTGCTTAGGGAGCGGCCCCCTGATTAGGGCGTTAAGGCTTATAGCGCGTATTTTCCAGGTATGAGCTGGCGGTTCGGAGACGGCGGACAGTTTCTTTCTTAGGGCTCCTTGCAAGTTCATATAGACGTCCGCACGCTCTCTTCTCTTGGTCGGGCAAGCCCGGCGCTACGTAGCCTAGCGGCCGACCAAGCTGACGCGTGGTGCAGGCTCCTCGTCCGCACTCCCATTCCGCGACTCGACAGATTATTTTCGATTGTGCATTGCTCGGAGCGCGGATTCCAGGTCGCTATTAAACCTTAGAATCAACAAATAGTCGAAAACTTGCCATTGATCAACCCGAGGGACCCGCAGGGCAATGCACAAACGCAAATAATCTGCCGGAAGGTCCTCGGCGGTGCACGATCGCAAAAAAACCTGCGTGGCTGGGATGGGAAGGGCCGCGAAGGCAGCAAGCGCCCCCTGCTTTGCCTCATGTGCAGGTTCGCGCGCTGCGCGCCTCCTTTTCCTGGCTAGCCAAGGCCGGCGCTACGCAGCTTGGCGGCCAGCCTCGCCTGGGGTTGCGGAGCCTACCACCGCCCTGCCGCCCTCTAGCACTTGCCGCGGCTGGGGCAGAGGTCGCCTATGAAGCACTCGCCGCACAGCGGGCTGCGGGCGCGGCAGAACTCGCGGCCGAAGTGCACCCATTGGTGGTTGATGTAGAGCCACTGGTCTCGTGGGTACACCTTGAGCAGGGCGGCCTCGGTCTTGGCGGGGGTGTCGGCGGAGGGGCCGGCCAGGCGCAGCCGGTGGGCGATGCGGTCCACGTGGGTGTCCACGGCGATGCCCTGGGGGTCGCGGAAGGCCTCGCACATCACGCAGTTGGCCGTCTTGCGGCCCACGCCGGGCAGCTTCTGCAGCTCGTCGATGTCGGCTGGCACCTGGCCGCCGAAGTCCGCGCACACCATCTGGGCCAAGGCCACCAGGTTCTTGGCCTTGGCGCGGTAGAACCCCAGGGCGTGGATGATGCCCTCCACGTCCTCCAGCCGTGCGCTGGCCAGGTCGGCGGCCGTGGGGTAGGCCTCCCACAGCGCCGGGGTCACCTTGTTCACGGCGGCGTCGGTGCACTGGGCCGACAGCACCACGGCGCAGGTCAGCCGGAAGGGGTCGTCGTAGTCCAGCGAGCAGGCACCTTCGCCGTAGTGGTCGAACATGCGCTCTTCGATCGCCGCTGCGCGCTCCCGCTTGGCCGTCATGGTCTCCCGCGGCATGGCCGCCCCCTTCCGTCGCTTGCGAGAGATTATAGCGCCTGGCCCCTGGGGGCGCTCCCCGCCGAATCATGGCGCCAGCCCTGCCGTGCAGCCGGTCTGGCCATGGGGCCGCCAGCCCCGCCGCACTGCTTCCCGCCCCGCCACCGCCTGCGCCTTGCCGCCGGCCGCATCGCGCTGCCCGGCCCGCGCCTCGCCTTCCCGCCCGGCCAAGGGCTCGCCCAAGGCCCTGCTCGCCTGTTCCGCGTTGCCGATAATTGCTATCATGGAACGCGCTCGTTTACCTATATATGTACGCGCGAAGCGAGAGGGAAAGCGCCCATGACCCAGCATCTGACCGAGTCCGACGTGCGCGGCATCGCCGAGTACACGCGCATCGGCCTTTCGGCGGAAGAGGTCGGGCGGATGACGGTGGACCTCAACGCCATCATCGACAGCCTGGCCCCCATCACCGAGTACGACCTGGAAGGGGTCGAGCCCACCTTCCATCCCATCGGGGACCTGTCCAACGTCATGCGCGACGACGAGGTCCGCGAGAGCTTCTCCCAGGAGACGGCCCTCGGCAACGCGCCGAAGCAGCAGGACGGCTGCTTCCTCATCCCGTCGATCCTCGGGGAAGGGGGCGATTGCTGATGGCCCAGCAGCCCTTCGGCGCCATGAGCGCCGCCCAGATCCAGGCAGGCCTGAAGGCCAAGGAGTTCAGCGCCGCCGAGGTGGCGCGCGGAGCCCTCGACCGCATCGCTGTGGCCGACGAGCCGGTGCACTCCTTCCTGGAGGTCACCGAGGAACTGGCCCTTGAGGCGGCCGCACGGGTGGATGACGCCCTGGTCGCGGGCACCTTCGACGAGCTGGGTCCCCTGGCCGGCGTGCCCGTGGGCTTCAAGGACAACATGAACCTGGTTGGCACGCGCACCACCTGCTCCTCGCGCATGCTGGCCGACTACGCCTCGCCCTACACGGCCACCTGCGTGCAGCGCTGCCTCGATGCGGGCGCGCTGCCCATGGGCAAGCTGAACATGGACGAGTTCGCCTTCGGCTCTTCCACCGAGACCAGCGCCTTTGGCCCCACGCGCAACCCCTGGGACCTCGGGCGCGTGCCCGGCGGCAGCTCGGGCGGCAGCGCCGCGGCCGTGGCGGCGGGCCTGGTGCCCGTCACCCTGGGTTCCGACACCGGCGGCTCCATCCGCCAGCCGGCGTCGTTCTGCGGCGTGGTGGGCATCAAGCCCACCTACGGCCTGGTGTCGCGCTATGGCGTGGTGGCCTTCGGCAGCTCGCTGGACCAGGTGGGGCCGTTCTCGCGCACCGTGGCCGACGCGGCCCTGGCCATGAACGCCATCGCCGGGCGCGACCCGCTCGACTGCACCAGCCAGCCCAACGACGTGGACTTCGCCGCTGCCCTGGACGAGGGCGCCCAGGGCATGCGCGTCGGCATCGTGCCGGAGTTCCTCGAGGCCCCGGGCCTGACGCCCGAGGTGCGCGAGCGCATCGAGGAGGTGGCGGCCAAGCTGGAGGCCGAGGGCGCCACCCTGGTGGACGTCCACCTACCCAACGCCAAGGCCGCCATGAGCGCCTACTACGTGCTTGGCCCCTGCGAGGCCTTCAGCAACCTGGCCCGCTTCGACTCGGTGCGCTACGGCTACTGCGATTCGGGCCACAAGGACCTGAACGCGCAGTACGAGGCCAGCCGCGCCACGGGCTTCGGCGAGGAGGCGCGCCGGCGCATCATGCTGGGAAGCTACCTGCTCTCCGCCGGCGTTTACGAAAGGTACTACTACCCGGCCCAGCAGGTGCGCACCCTGATCACCCAGGACTACGCCCGGGCGTTCGAGCAGGTGGACTGCATCCTCGCCCCGGTGTCGCCGCGCACGGCCTTCGAGTTCGGAGAGATCGGCGACCCCACCGAGATGTACCTGTCCGACATGTTCACCATATCCATCAACATCGCCGGCAACGGCGGCATGTCCGTGCCCGTGGGCATCGGGCGCGACACCGGGCTGCCCATCGGCGCCCAGCTGGTCGCCCCGGCGTTCCAGGACCGCGCCATGATGCGCCTGGCCGCTGCCATCGAGCGCCTCTACGGCGAGGCGCCCGTGGCCCCTGGCTTCGCCGACGGAAAGGCCGGTGAGTAGCATGCGCAAGCTCGAAGAGGTGCTCAACGACTGGGAGGCGGTCATCGGCTTGGAGGTCCATGCCGAGCTGACCACGCTCCGGACCAAGATGTTCTGCGGCTGCAAGCTGGAGTTCGGCGCCGAGCCGAACACCCACACCTGCCCGGTGTGCCTGGGGCTGCCCGGCGCGCTGCCGGTGCCCAACCGCGCCGCCATCGAGGGCATCGTGCTGGCGGGCCTGGCCACCAACTGCGACATAGAGAAGCACTCGATGTTCTACCGCAAGAACTACATGTACCCGGACATGGCCAAGAACTTCCAGACCACCCAGGGCCCTGTGGCCTTCTGCATGCGCGGCTGGCTCGACCTGGACGTGGACGGCCCGGCGGCCCGCGAGCGCCATGGGCTCGACGCCCTGGAACCCGGCCAGGCCGAGGGCAACGTCACCCGCACCGAGGAGGGCTACACGGCCCACGTGGGCATCACCCGCATCCACATGGAGGAGGACGCGGGCAAGATGGTGCACGTCGGCGGCGGGGAGGGCCGCATAGCTGGGGCCACCCACAGCTTGGTGGACTACAACCGCGCTGGCACCCCGCTCATCGAGCTGGTGACCGAGCCGGACCTGCGCACGCCCGAGGAGGCGCGCCTGTTCATGCAGAAGCTGCGCCAGATCTACCTGGCGCTGGGCATCTCCAATTGCTCCATGGAGGAGGGCAGCCTGCGCTGCGACGGCAACGTGAGCCTGCGCCGCCGCGGGTCGTCGGCCCTCGGCGTGAAGACCGAGCTCAAGAACATGAACTCCTTCAAGAACCTCCACGACGGCCTGGCCTACGAGATTTGCCGTCAGGCCGAGGTGCTGGAGGAGGGCGGCCAGATCTACCAGGAGACGCGCCACTGGGACCCCACGGCCAAGCGCACCATCGTGATGCGCGTGAAGGAGACCGCCGACGACTACCGGCTGTTCCCCGAGCCCGACCTGGCGCCCTACGACCTGTCCGACGAGTTCGTCGAGGCGGTGCGCGCCAAGCTGCCCGAGCTGCCCGACCAGAAGGCGGCCCGCTACGCCACCGAGCACGGCCTGTCGGCCTATGACGCCCGGCACCTGGTGGACCATCGCGCCACGGCCGACTTCTTCGACGCGTGCATGGCCCTGGCGGCGGCCGAGGGGGACGGCAGCCGGTTCGCCAAGCCCCTCGCCAACCTGATCATCAACGACGTGACCGCCTACATGAACGCCCATGAGGGCTTCGACCTGGCGGAGAGCCCGCTCACCCCGGAGCGCGCCATGGAGCTGGTGCGGCTGGTGGCCAGCGACGCGGTGTCGTCCAAGCAGGCCAAGGAGGTGTTCGCGGCGGTGCTCGCCGAGGACAAGTCGCCCGAGGCCATCGTGGCCGAGCGCGGCATGGAGCAGGTGAGCGACACCGGCGCCATCGAGGCGGTGGTGGACGAGGTGATGGCCGCCAACCCCGACAAGGTGGAGCAGTACCGTGGCGGCAAGACGGGGCTTCTGGGCTTCTTCGTGGGCCAGTGCATGAAGGCGATGAGGGGCCAGGGCAACCCCAAGGTGATAAACGAGCTGCTGGCCGCCAAGCTGGACGCCTAGGGCGCCTGGGAGCGGCAGCGCAAGGGACCGAGCGAGGAGGGCGAGCGATGACCGAAGGCGTGAGGGGCGCGGCTGGCGCGGCCGCCATCGTGCTGGCCGCAGGAGCCGGCACGCGCATGAAGTCCAAGCGGCCCAAGGTGGCCCACGAGGTGCTGGGGCGCCCGTTGGTGCGCTGGGTGGTCGAGGCGGCCCGCGAGGCCGGCGTCGAGCGCGTGGTCGCCGTGGTGGGTCATCAGCGCGAGCAGGTGGAGCCCCTGGTGGCCGACGTGGAAGTGGTCGTCCAGCACGAGCGCAAGGGCACGGCCGACGCCGTGGCGGCGGCCGCCGAGGCCCTGGCGGGCTTCGAGGGTTCGGTGGCGGTGCTATCGGGGGACTGCCCGCTCATCACCGCAGGCACCATCGAGGCCCTGGTAGCGGCCAGGGAAGAGGGCGGCTGCGCCTGCGTGGTGCTCACCATGGAGATGGCCGACCCCTTCGGCTACGGCCGCATCATCCGCGGCGCCGACGGCGGCGTGGAGCGCATCGTGGAGCAGAAGGACGCCACGCCCGAGGAGGCGGCGGTGGCCGAGTGCAACTCCGGCTTCTACTGCTTCGACGCGAAGGCCCTGTTCGAAGGGCTGGCCCAGGTGGGCAACGACAACGCCCAGGGCGAGTTCTACCTCACCGACGTCCTGGAGATCTGCCGCCGCGCGGGGGGCAAGGTGGCGGCGCTGAGGGCGGCCGACCCCGCCGAGTGCCTGGGGGTGAACTCCCGGGCGCAGCTGGCCGAGGCCCAGGCCCTCATGCGCGACCGCATCAACGGGCGGCACCTGGCCGCGGGCGTGACGCTCTACGACCCGGCCACCACCTGGATCGGCCCCGACGTCAAGCTGGCCGCCGACGTGGCGGTGCTGCCCAACACCATGCTCATGGGCGCTACCAGCGTAGGCGAGGACAGCGTGGTGGGCCCGAACAGCCGCCTGACCGACACGCGGGTGGGCGCGGGCTGCACCGTGGACGAGACCGTGGCCGTGCAGGCGGTGCTCGAGGACGGCGCCACCGCCGGTCCGCGGGCCTACCTGCGTCCCGGCGCCCACCTCATGGCCGGCGCCAAGGCGGGCACCCACGTGGAGATCAAGAAGTCCACCATCGGCCCCGGCTCCAAGGTGCCGCACCTGAGCTACATCGGCGACGCCACCATCGGGCGCGGCGTGAACATCGGCGCCGGGTCCATCACCTGCAACTACGACGGCCACGCCAAGCACGCCACGGTGGTGGGAGACGGCGCCTTCGTCGGCAGCGACACCATGATGGTGGCCCCGGTGTCCATCGGGGAGGGGGCCGTGGTGGCTGCCGCCTCGTGCATCACCCGCGACGTGTCCGCCGACGCCTTGGCCGTCGCCCGGGCGCGCCAGACCGAGATCGAGGGCTGGGCGGCCAAACGCCGCAAGGTTTCCGCAGGTGAATGACGTACAATGCAAGGCTAGACCATGGCTTGGGCCCCGAGGAGGGCGCAAGCCCCTAGGATGAGCGAAGGAGAGCGCCCCATGACCGAGATGCAGAAGTCCCTGGCCCTGTTCTCAGGGTCGGTGAACCCCGAGGTGGCTGACAGGATCGCCTCTGCCCTGGGCACCCACTTGGGCAACGTGCGGCTGGAGAAGTTCGCCAATGGCGAGATCTACGCCCGCTACCTGGAGAGCGTGCGCGGCGCCGACGTGTTCATCATCCAGTCGGTGGCCGGCGCCCACGTCAACGACGCGCTCATGGAGCTGCTCATCATGGCCGATGCTGCCAAGCGCGCCTCGGCCCGCACCATCACGGCGGTCATCACCCACTACGGCTACGCCCGCCAGGACCGCAAGGCCGCGGCCCGCGAGCCCATCACCGCCAAGCTGGTGGCCAACCTGCTGACCACAGCCGGCTTCACCCGCGTCATGACCATCGACCTGCACCAGGGCCAGATCCAGGGCTTCTTCGACATGCCGGTGGACCACCTGACGGCGCTGCCCATCCTGGCGGACTACTTCAAGTCGAAGAACCTCGACCCCTCCAAGCTCTGCGTGGTGTCGCCCGACGTGGGCCGCGCCAAGGCCGCCAAGAAGCTCTCGGACATGCTGGAGGCCGACCTGGCCATCATGCACAAGGGGCGCCCGGGCCACAACAAGGCCGAGATCACGGCCCTCATCGGCGACGTGGACGGCAAGACCTGCATCCTCAACGACGACATGATCGACACCGGCGGCTCGGTGGTGGCCGCCGTGGAGACGCTGAAGAACAAGGGCGCTGAGAAGATCTTCGTCTGCGCCACCCATCCGGTGTTCTCGGGGCCGGGGCTGGAGCGCATGGCGAACCTCGACGTGGAGGAGGTGGTGGTGTGCGATACCATCCCCGTGCCCGCCGAGTACCAGACCGGCAAGATCAAGGTGGTCACCGTGGCGCCGCTGTTCGCCCGCGCCATCTCCAACGTGTACAACAACGGCTCGGTGAGCGACCTGTTCGATCCGGACTTCGCCCTCTAGTCGCGCTCTTGCTGACGCGAAAGCGCAATGAGCTGACGTTGCGGCCCCTCAGGTCGCCCCGTCTGGGCGCTCCAAGGCCTCGTCGCGCACCGAAGTGCGCTCCCTTGGCCTTTCGCGCCAATGCGGGGCGCCCCGAGGGCCCTCGCCGGCCGGTCGCCTGCCTGTGAGTCGAGGATGTGAGCGAGGCCTTCCCATGAGCGAGACCTTCTTGATAGTGGGCCTGGGCAACCCGGGCGAGGAATACGAGGGGACCCGGCACAACGCCGGGTTCCTCGCCGTGGACCGCATAGCCGAGGAGCTGGGAGCGCGCTACTGGAAGACAGAGTGCGGCGCGCTGACGGCCAAGGGCACCTACCGTGACGTGGACGTGGTGCTGGCCAAGCCCCAGAGCTTCATGAACACCTCGGGCGGCCCGGTGAAGCACCTCATGGACGCCTACGGCGTGCCGCCGGAGCGCCTGCTGGTCATCCATGACGAGCTGGACATACCGGCGGGCACGGTGCGGGCCAAGCTTGGCGGGGGGCATGCGGGCCACAACGGCCTGCGCTCCATCTGCGACAAGCTGGGCACCCGCGACTGGTTCCGCCTGCGGGTGGGCATCGGGCGGCCGCCGGGGCGCATGCCGGTGGTGGACTGGGTGCTGTCGGCCCCGCGCAAGCAGGATGCAGAGGATTTCGAAGCAGCCACTACCCGGGGGGCCGAGGCGGCGCTCCACCTGGTGGCCCATGGGCTCGAAGACACCCAGCAGCGCTATAATTGATCCTGCTCGGCGCCCGCGCCCGCATCTGAAGGCCGGGAGGGTGCATTGTCAGGCCGCGGCAAGGGAGGGCCTTTGCTGCGGACGCACCGGCTGGGACCGGCGGCCCTCACGAGCGGAAGGCTGCCTTTCTGATGAATCTCTCCGACAGGGCCCATACCTATACGCTGTTCGCCATCGTGGTGCTGGCCACGGCGCTCGGCTCCATGGCCCAGACCGTCATGAACTCCATGCTCGGCGGCATCAGCGCCACCTTCGGCATCGCGCCGGCCGTGGGCCAGTGGCTCACCACCATCTACATGCTGGTGCTGGGCATCACGGTGCCCGTGGTCACCTTCCTCTCCCATAAGCTGTCGGTGAAGAGCCTCACGTTCCTGGCCTTGGCGCTGTTCTTGGCCGGTGCGGTGGTGGCCTGGGCCGCGCCGAGCTTCGGCGTGCTGCTTGCCGGGCGCGTGCTGCAGGCCATCGGGTCGGGCATCACGCTGCCGCTGCTCCAGGCCATCGCCATGACGCGCTTCCCGCCGGGCCAGAACGCCACGGCCATGGGCATCGCCGGCATCGCCATGGGGTTCGCGCCCAACATCGGGCCGCTCATCGGCGGCGCGCTGGTGGACTCCTGGGGTTGGCGCAGCTTCTTCGTGCTGCTGGTGGCGGCCCTGGTGCTGCTGGTGGCGGCCACGGCGGCCTTCGTGCGCAGCGAGGGGAACCCGGCGCGCCCGGCGAGCCTGGACGTGGCCTCGCTGCTGCTCTCAACGCTGGGGTTCGGGGCGCTGCTGCTCGGGTTCTCCGAGGCGGCATCGGCGCCGCTGGCGCACCCGGCGGTGTGGGGGAGCGTGCTGGCCGGTGCGGCCTGCCTCGTGGCCTTCGTGGCACGGCAGCAGCGCATCGCCGACCCCCTCATCTCCATGGGGATCTTCCGGTCGGGCCGCTACCGCGTGAGCTTCGTGGCCCAGAACCTGCTGTTCGCGTCATTCATGGGCATAACGCTCATAGCGCCGCTGTTCGTGATCGACCTGCAAGGGGGCACCGCCCTGGAGGCGGGCATGGTGTTCATCCCGGCCACCGTCTTCGCCTTGCTGGTCAACCCGCTGGCGGGCCTCCTGGCCGACAAGGTGGGCGTGCGGCCGGTGGTGGTCGTCGCCAGCCTGTTTCTGGCCGCCGGCGCCGCCTCCATGGCCTTCCTCGACGCGGCCAGCCCGCTGTGGCTGGTCACGCTCGCCCAGACCGTGCGCGGCATCGGCGTGAGCGCGCTGATCGGGCCGCTGAACTCCTGGGGCATGTCCCAGCTGCCGCGCGAGGCCATGATGGACGGCAGCGCCTTCTTCGCCTGCTGCCGCCAGGCCTGCGCGTCGCTGGGCACGGCGGTCATGATGCTGGCCATCAGCGTGGGGCTCTCGGCAGCGGCGATGGGGGAGGCCGCCCCGGAGCTCGCCTACCAGGCGGCCTTCGGCTTCTCGGCAGCGCTGTCAGCGGCGGTGCTGGCCATCGCGCTGTGGAAGGTGCGCAGCTAGGGCGCCTGCCCGCTTGGGGTCGCCTGGGCACGCCCTTCCCATCTGGGAAGACACCCCGTATAATGGCCTTGAGGCGCCGGGCCGTGCCCGAGGGCGCCGCTGCGGCGCGCCTGCGCCATCCGACGAAGAGAGGACGGTGGGACCATGGGAAGGTCTGCTGCTGCCACGTCGATGCGGATGGGGGCTGCGGCGCTGGCCCTGGGGCTGGCGGCCATGCTGCCCTTGGCGGGATGCCAGGGGACGCCCCGAGGGAGCGCCCCGGAGGCGCCGGCGGCCCAGGGCCAGCCGGTGGCGGAGGGCAGCGACGTGGCCGGAGGGTCCACGGCTGGCGGCGATGTCCTCAGTGCCGGCAGCTCGGCTTGCTACGCGGCGCTCACCGCAGAGGATGCGTGGGCTCGGGCCGACGTCATCTGCAGCGCCACCTACATCGACCGGAGCGAGCCGTTCCTGGTCAAGGGCGCGGGCACTCCTGTGAGCCCCCTCTACTACGCCGACTACCGCTTCGAGGTGGACGAGGTCTTCTCCGGCGAGCTGCCGCGCTCTGCCCAGGAGAACGGCGTGCTCACCGTCCGCGAGGAGGTGGGAGGCGTGGCGTCCAACGCCGACCGGCTCGACGCCTCGATCGAGCCGCGGGGGCTGCTCGTCCTGGCGGACGAGTGCCGACGCGGCGGCTTCTCCACCGAGGGCGACCACCTCTACTTCATGACCTCCTGGAACTGGTGGCCGGAAGTGCAGGAGGGGGCGTTCCGCACCGAGTACCTGGACTCGGTCACCGTCGAGGAGCTGCGGGCCATGGACCCGGCCCTGGCCGGCAGCGAGAGCCGCACCGCGCAGGATGCCGCCTACCTCGCCGAGATCGAGGAGCGCTACCGCAACGGCGAGTACTCCAAGTCCTACTACGAGCAGCTGAGGGCCCAGGCGGGCGCCAGGCCCTACGGCCATGTCATGACGCCGGAGGAGCGGCGCTCCTACGAGAAGCACGGCCCCGAGTCCGGCGTGGGGATGATGTCCTCGGCCTAGCGCCTGGCTCCGCGGCCGCCCTGCGAGCGCAGCGCCCCTTCGGCCCTGCTGCCGAAGCTGCGCAGGAGGAGGCTGCTCGCTGGGCCCTTCGCGCTCCGCCCATCCGCCACGACGAAGGAGATGGTCCTCATGGGAAGACACGGCTCGCACGGATTCCTGGCCCGAGGCGCCGCGGCGCTGGGCCTCAGCATGGTGGTCGCGCTGGCCTTGGCCGGATGCCAGCCGCCGGTCGGCGGCCCCGGGGCCGCTGGGGGCGACGAGGGTTCGAGCGCTCGCCCCTCCGGCCCGTGGGCAGCGGGGGCGGACGCTCCCACCCCGGCCACGGGGCGCTCCTTCGACGACCACTGGCGCCAGGCCAGCCTCATGGTCGTCGGCGTCTACGAGGGCGCGGGCGACCCCTTCCTGGTCGAGCCAGCGGGAGGGGGAGACCCGCTGTTCTTCACCGACAGCTTCTTCCGGGTGAGGGAGGTGCTGTCCGGCGCGCTGCCGGCGTCGGCCCAAGACAGCCGTCGGCTGGCGGTGCGCCAGGAGGGCGGGCCGCGGCACCTCAACGGCAACGCAGCTGGCTTCAAGGCTGGCGAGGCCTACCTGCTCAGCCTCCGCTTCATAGCCGACGGGTCGTCCTACAACACCGAGGGCGACCATGCCTATCTGGTCGGCGGCAAGGGAGGCGCGTGGCCTGAGGTGGCTCCGGGGGTCTTCGGGAGGGATGGCGAGCGCATCGCCATCCAGCAGGCGCGGGCCTACGACAAGGTCACCGCGGGAAGCCTCAGCGAGGTCAGCGACCAGGAGGGCTACCTCGCCGAGGTCGAGCGGCGGTGGCGCGAGGGAGCATGCTCGGAGGAGGCCTACCTCGAGGCGAAGGCGCGGGCCGAGGCCGAGCGCCAGGGCTATGCCCGCATCATGACCGCCGAGGAGCAGCGGGCCTACGAGGAGAGCTGGGAGGCCCAGGGGCTGTGGATGGCCACCACCGCCTAGCCGCTCGGCCCTTCGGCATGGCCATGGGCGGAATCATCGGGTCCTACGCAGCCGCCTGAGGCGCGGAGTTGGAGTCAGAGTGCTGTTGACAGGTGCGACCTATCACTTTCGACGTCCGTTGAAGCCCATTTTCACGCGAATCTAGCCTCCTAGGGGAATCCTTGCCGCGAAGGGGCACAGTGGCTGGGCGGCGGTACCTTCTCCGTCAGGCATGATTCTCCCTGGCTTCGAGGAGCGGCGATTCGCTACCTCAAGGCGCCCTTTGACGAAGGCTAGAATCGCGTGAAAATGGCCAGTCGGGTCCCTCTCTGGTCTTGCAAAGGGGGGGGACGAGCCTTCGGATTGGCCAAGGCGGCGAAGCGGTGTTGCCATCTTCCGGTTTGCGCGTGTTTACGTTCTCGTTTCAGAAATCGTGATGTGGCTTGCGAGGGATAGGAAAGCTCTCATCTGGGGCTATGATGACTGATTGCTGGGAATGCTGAAATCCCTCTGTCAATATAAAGCGAAAATGTCACAGCCCTAGGCTGCGCGATGCGCGCTG
>CANOCK010000037.1 GCA_947564525.1 uncultured bacterium
CGCCAACGCCGGCCTGCGCCGAAGCCGTCGCCGGCATCGCCGCAGCGCTCGCCACCTGGGCTGCCGGCGCTGCTTGGGCCGCGCCCAGCCCGACGGCTTCCGCGCCCCCGAAGCCAGCTGCCCCGCCCACCGCGCTCGCAGGCAGCGAAGCGCCTGCTGCCAAGCGCGCCTCCAGCTCCTCGATGCGCTCGGCCAGCGCCTCCAGGGTCAGGTCCGACTGGGGCCGCACCATGCGGGTCAGCGCGATCTCGAATGACAGGCGCGGGTTCGTCGTCACCCGCAGCTCGGCGGTCAGGTCCCCCAGCACGCCCAGCATGCGCGCTAGCCGGTCGGGACCGAACAGCGGCAGCTCCTCGGCCATCTCGCGGCGCGCGGTCTCGCCCAGGTCGGCCGCCAGCTCGCTGTGGCCCTCCGACAGCGCCAGCACGTACATGGAGCGCACGCGCTCGGCCAGGTCGTGGGTGAACTGGGCCAGGTCAGCGCCGGTCTCCAGGTAGTCGGCGGTCCAGCGGAAGCAGGACGCCACGTCCCGCAGGCCGATGAACCGCACGATCTCGGCCAGGTCGGTGGAGTCCAGGGCGCCCAGCATGCGCTCGGCTGCCTCCAGCGTCACGCTGCCCTCGCCGAAGGTGATCAGCTGCTCCAGCGACGTCAGCGCGTCGCGCATGCCGCCTTCGGCGCGGCTAGCCACCAGCTCCAGCGCATCGCCCTCGAACTCGATGCCCTCCTCCAGGCAGATGGCCCCCAGGCGCGATACGATCTCCTCGTTGGAGATGCGGCGGAAGTCGAACCGCTGGCAGCGGCTCTGGATGGTCTCGAGCACCTTGTGGGGGTCGGTGGTGCACATGATGAACACCACGTGCTCCGGCGGCTCCTCCAGCGTCTTCAGCAGCGCGTTGAACGCCGCCGTGGACAGCATGTGCACCTCGTCGATGATGTAGACCTTGTAGCGCCCGCGGGTGGGCGCGTAGCTCACGCGGCCGATGATCTCCTCGCGGACGTTCTCGACGCCGGTGCGGCTGGCAGCGTCCAGCTCGTAGACGTCCGGATGGGTACCCTCGGCGATGGCGTGGCACTGCTCGCAGGTGCCGTCAGGCTCCGCCGTGGGGCCCTTCTCGCACAGCAGCGCCTTGGCCAGCAGGCGCGCCGTGGTGGTCTTGCCCGTGCCACGCGGGCCCGTGAACAGGTAGGCATGGCTCACCTTGTCGGCGGCGATGGCGTTCTTGATGGTGCGCTCGATGTGCTCCTGGCCCACCACGTCCTCGAACACCTGCGGGCGGTACTTGCGGTAGAGCGCCTCAGCCACGGCATCTCCTTTTATATGCATCGAATGGTTCGCCCAATTCTACCACCTCGACCAAGGGCCCTCCCAAAGCCCATAACGCCCATGCAATTGTGCAATTGGTGTGCAATTGGTGGTGTGCAATTGGGACGTTCCGAATTGCACATGCACCGCAAAGAGCCCACAGCTATTCATCGTCTTTGCGGCAGGCGCGCTGTATGATCCCCCTGCCCAAACCCGTCAGCCTGGTAATTTGCGATCCCGAAAGCCCCAACGCGTGCATCCGCCGCAGAGCTTGGTCGCGCTCCGGTCGCTCCATATGCGTAACCGCATTCAAGAAAGCAGTCCCAAACCGATTCCGAACAAGTTCAAGCGCTTCCGCATCGTCCAGCCGCGGCCGATAGCCGTCCAGACTCACAAGGCAATCCGAGCATGCTGCTTCATGAAATCGACGAACGTTGGACGGCGTGCCCAATAAAGCAATCGCCTCATGGGCATTGCAAATTCCCTCATGCCCCAAATACTGCTGATAGCTGCTCCATTCGTAACGAGCAATGTCGTCAACCCCCGCATCAAGGGGGTTGAGATGAATGTATCGAATCGTCGCCAGCAACTGCTCGTCGCTTTCGACGGGCATGCTGAAATATCGCCCCTGGAACACATGCCCAACATGCGAGTGCACTCCATTGAAGTACTGCGCGTACGATGTGCCCAGCTTCCTCATGAGCACCTTCATGTCGTCAAGCTCGCACTGAATGAGGATATGGAAATGATTGCTCATGAGGACCCATGCGACAATGCCGACACCGCACTGGCTTGAAGCGCTTTGCAGCCGGCTCAGGAAAAAGCATCTGTCAGCGTCGCTTTCGAAGATGCAGCGTTTTCCTACGCCACGCATGGTTACGTGATAGTACCCACTTTCTGATGGCTGGCGCGAGCGTCTCGGCATAAAAGCACCTCGAATACAAAACGACATCACCTATTCAAGCTGATTTTAGCGGTTTCAGAAACCAACGTGTGCAATTTGGAACGTCCCAATTGCACAATTCCGAGCGCACGCAGCAACGCACCAGGTCAGACCATAGCAGCGAAATTCGCTGGCACTCGAACGGCCTCCTGTGGCCGCCAATCTCCCACAAAAACTGGCGCAAAGCGGCATCAAGCGGAAGGTTCTTGTCGCAGGCCGCCCTACTCGCCCTTGCACTCCAGGCCTGCGCGCAGAGCCTCCTCGGCCTCCAGCTCGGGCTCGTCTGTGGGGGCGCCGGTCGCCTTCGCCTTCTTGCGGCTGTCCAGCGCCGTCTTCACCGCACCGATGATGGCGGGCGCCACCGACACGGCCACGATGCCCAGCACGATCACCTCGAAGTGCTCCTGCACGAACGGCACGCCACCGAAGAAGTAGCCGGTCAGCACGAACAGGCTCACCCAGCTGATGCCGCCGATGCAGTTCCACAGCGTGAACTTGGCGAAGTTCATGTGCCCCGTGCCCGCGATGAACGGCGCGAACGTGCGGAAGAACGGCATGAAGCGCGTGATGACGATGGTCAGACCGCCGTACTTGGCGAAGAAGTGGTCGAGCTTGGCCATGCGCTCGGGCGTGAGCGCCTTCACCTTGCCCGAGTCGATGATGCGGTGCCCCAGGAAGCGCGCTATCCAGTAGTTGGACGTGTTGCCCAGGATGGCTGCCGCATAGAACACGATCAGGCTGGCCGCCAGGTTGAGCCCGCCGCCGTCGGCCGAGAACACGCCCACCGCGAACAGCAGCGAGTCGCCCGGCAAGAACGGGAAGAAGACCACGCCCGTTTCCACGAAAACGATGAGGAACAGCGGCGAGTACACCCAAACCGGCCCCAGCGCTATGATCCAGCTGGCGATGAAGCCGCGCGGGTCGCGCAGCAGGTTGATGAAGAAGTCGAGGATGGCCACAGGACGCCTTTCCGAAGAACGGCGCCCCGGCCGCGATGACGCAGCTCCGAGCGCCTCTGTCTCGCAGATACGCGCAAGTGCGCCGGATAGGCCTGGGCGCTCGTCAGCGGTCCCTTATGGCTGCTTCCTCCCGGACCTGACCAGGTTCGGAACATGTCGCCGCCCAAGCCCATCCGACGCACTCACGTCGAACTTCGTAAGTATAGCAAAGGCGGCCAAGCGAACCCCAGCCGCCCCTGTCGTTCCCTAGAAAAACTCCTCGGCCACTGAAGCTACAGCGTGCGCAGGTTCACTTCCTTCAGCTGGCGCGCCGCCACGCTGCCCGGGGCACCGGTCATGGGGTCGCTCGCGCTGCTGGTCTTCGGGAAGGCGATGACGTCGCGGATGGAGTCCTTGCCGGCCAGCAGCATGACCAGGCGGTCGAGCCCCAGCGCGATGCCGCCGTGGGGCGGGGCGCCCAGCTCAAGCGCGTGGATGAGGTGGCCGAACTTCTCGTCGATCTGCTCGTCGGTCAGGCCGCACACGCGCAGCACGCGGCGCTGCTCCTCGGCATTGTGGATGCGGATGGTGCCGCCTCCCACCTCGAAGCCATCCATGACCAGGTCGTAGGAGTAGCTGCCGCACTCCAGCGGAGCCGTCTCCAGCTTGTCCAGGTCCTCGTCGAGCACGTGGGTGAACGGGTGGTGCTCCGCGGCGTACTTCTTCTCGTCCTCGTCGTACTTGAACATGGGGAAGTCCACCACCCACAGCAGGCTGTGGCCCGGTCGCGGCACGTCCAGCGCGTCGGCCATGTGCAGGCGCAGCGCGCTCAGCACGGCGTTGGCCACCTCGGGCTTGTCGGCCGCGAACAGCAGCAGGTCGCCTGGCTCCACATCCATGGCGGCCTTGAGGGCGGCCCATTCCTCGTCGGTGAAGAACTTCTTGATGGGACTCTTCTCGTCGCCGCCAGTGGTGAACGCCACCCAGGCCATGCCCTTCGCACCGTTCGCCTCGGCGATGGTCGCCAGCCTCTCCACGTCGCCACGGCTCCAGTCGCCAGCACCCTTGGCGTTGATGGCCTTCACCACACCACCGGACTGCGCCACACTGCTAAACACCTTGAAGCCTGTGTCCTTCACGATGTCGGTTATGTCCTTGAGCTCCATGCCGAAGCGCACGTCGGGGCGGTCGTTGCCGAAGCGCTCCATCGACTCGGCATAGGGCATGCGCTGCAGCGGGAAGGCCACGTCGTCCACCCCGGCGGCGGCCAGCACTTCAGCCATGACGCCTTCCATCATGTTCATGACGTCGTCGCCACGCACGAAGCTCATCTCGATGTCCACCTGGGTGAACTCCGGCTGGCGGTCGGCACGCAGGTCCTCGTCGCGGAAGCACCGCGCTATCTGGTAGTAGCGCTCGACGCCAGCGCACATGAGCATCTGCTTGAACTGCTGGGGGCTCTGGGGCAGCGCGTAGAACTTGCCCGGGTTCGGGCGGCTGGGCACGATGTAGTCGCGGGCGCCCTCGGGGGTGGAGTTCGCCAGGATGGGAGTCTCAATCTCCAGGAAGCCGCGCTCGTCCAGCGCCCGGCGCATGGCCTGGGCCACCGTATGGCGCAGCGTCAGGCTCGCCAGCATCTCGGGGCGGCGGATGTCCAGGTAGCGCCATTTCATGCGCGTGGTCTCGTCGGTCTCGATGCCGTCTTCGATGGAGAACGGCGGCGTCACGCTGGTGTTCAGCACCTCGACGGCGCTGGCCAGCACCTCGATCTCGCCCGTGACCATGTTGGGGTTCACCGCCTCGGCGGCGCGGGCGCGCACGGTGCCGGTCACCTTGAGCACGTACTCGCGGCCCAGGTGCTCGGCCGTGGCGAAGTCCTCGGCGCTCACGCAGTCGGGGTCGACCACCACCTGGGTGTAGCCGGTGCGGTCGCGCAGGTCGATGAAGATGAGGCCGCCGTGGTCGCGCGTGTGCCACGCCCAGCCGGTCAGCGTCACCTCGCGGCCGATGTCGGCGGGGCGAAGCTGCCCGTCGGTGGCCGTGTGCATGCAGTACTCGTTGGTGAAGTCTTGTGCCATGGTCCTATCAATTCTCCCTTGGGAACAGGTAAAAGCCAGTCCGTCCATCCTATCACAGGGCCGCGGAGCGACAAAGGGGCCGGGGGCACGGGTGGGCGCCTGCCGTCGGCTCTGCAGCAGCCGCCTGGCCTGACGGCAACGCGCTTGGCTGCCCGCGCTCGTCGCCAGCGGCCCCTGGCCCTCCGGCCCCTGTCACGGCAGGCAGGGCGCCGTGGCTTCGCGGGGCTACAGCAGCGCCTGGCCCAGCTCGGCCGTCACCTCGTCCAGCCCCACCAGCGCCTCGGCATGGGTGCCCATGTCCCTGAGCGTCACCTGGCCGCGGGCCAGCTCGTCAGGGCCGAGCACCGCCACGCGAGCCGCTCCCAGCTTGTCCGCCAGCTTGAACTGGCTCTTCAGGCTGCGGTGCTGATGGTCCATCTCGCAGGCGTAGCCCGCGTCGCGGCACTGCTGCACCAGCGCGAAGGCGCGTGGGCGCACCGCGTCGTCCACGCAAGCGACGAACAGGTCGCAGCGCTGCGCCCGCGGCATCTCGACGCCAGCCGCCTCCAGGGCCAGCACGCAGCGCTCGAAGCCGAGCGCGAAGCCGAGGCCCGGCGTGGGCCGGCCGCCCACCTCTTCCGCCAGCTTGTCGTAGCGGCCGCCGCCGCCGATGGCGTTCTGCGAGCCCATGCCGTCGGTCACCTGCACTTCGAACACGGTGCGGGTGTAGTAGTCCAGCCCGCGCACCAGGGCCTGGTCCTCCTCGTAGCCGATGCCCGCTCCGTCGAGCAGGGCCTTCACTGCCGTGTAGTGCTCGCGGCACTCGTCGCACAGGTAATCGGTGATCTTCGGGGCGTCAGCCATGACCGTCGCGCAGCCTGGGCTCTTGCAGTCGAAAGCGCGCAGCGGATTCAGCTCGGCGCGGGTCAGGCACGTCTCGCACAGGTCGTCGGCATGCTCGTCCATGTAGGCGCGCACCAGGTCCCGGTAGGCCGGGCGGCACCGCTCGCAGCCCATGGAGTTCAGCAGCAGCCGCATGGAGCGCGTCGGGATGCCCACCTTCTCGTAGAAGCGCATGAGCATGATGATGGCCTCGGCGTCTATGGTGGGCTCCTCGGCCCCTAGGCACTCGACGCCCACCTGGTTGAACTGGCGCTGGCGCCCCTTCTGCGGGCGCTCGGCGCGGAACATCGGCCCGGCGTACATGAGCTTCGCCGGCGCGGCCCCCTGGGGCACCAGGTCGTGCTGCACCACGGCGCGCACCGTGCCGGCGGTGCCTTCGGGGCGCAGGCTCAGGCGGCTCTTGGCCTTGGGGGGCTGGCCCTCCTCCACCCAGCGGCGCAGATTCTCGCCGGACAGGGCGGTGAACATCTCCTTGGAGACCACGTCGGTGGCCTCGCCGATGCCGCGCACGAACAGCTCGGTCTGCTCGATGAGGGGCGTCTCGATGGGCAGGTAGCCGTAGCAGCCGAACACCTCGGCTGCCATCTGCTTGAAGCGGCTCCAGAACAGGGCCTCGTCGGGCAGCAGGTCGCGCGTGCCCTCTGGCGCGTTGATGGCCATAGCGAATCCTTCGTCGTCCCTGGGGCGGCGCACCCGGGTGCGGCATCGCGCGAGCGGCGGCCCGGAGGCAGCCAGGCAGCGAAGGCCGGCTAAGAGGCATCGCCCCAGCATGGTCAGGGGATTTCCTCATTGTAACCCAAGGGCCACCGCCTCGCCCGAACCCTGCTTATATATATGTAGGGGCAAGGTGTCCGGCAGTGCAGCGGCGACGCAGCGACCGGCAACGCAAGGGCGACGGCGCCCGGAACGGGCTGGCCTTTGCTGCAGCAGGCGACGCAGAGGGCGACACGGCAAGGCGACAGCGCCTGAGGATAACGCCACGTCCCAGGTGACGCAGGACGCGCAGGGTGACGCAGGACGGGGATGACGTCGCCTCCGATCGGCCTCGGCGCGCACGACGGCATCGCTTGCCGCCGGGAATACGACGCAGGGCAACGTCGCCTCG
Source organism: uncultured bacterium (assembly GCA_947564525.1). Taxonomy (GTDB): domain Bacteria; phylum Actinomycetota; class Coriobacteriia; order Coriobacteriales; family Eggerthellaceae; genus D16-63. The sequence continues at coordinate 7,253 of CANOCK010000037.1, forward strand.
GAGCCTGCGCAGGAGAAGCCGGCTGCGATGATCAAAATTTGCGTTTGTCGCCCCTCCGGACATCATGGGGACGTCCTCTCGCAAAGCGCGACCTGGGGCTTTGCAGGAGGGCAAGGCCTGAACGGCTCTCAGAGGGCCCGCTTCACGCCCCTAGAGGGGCGACAAACGCAAATTTTGACCATCGCAGCGGGAACGCCTGCTCACGCCTGTGCAATCCGCCCACCCCAAGCCGCATGCCACGTGCCTCACGCGCCGCTCGCGCAGCTAGGTGGGGTCGGCGGTGCTCAGGCGGAGGGCACAGGCCTGCAGCTCGCGCACCATGGCCTCGGTGTCAGGCTCGACCATGGCTTGCCGACCCTCGCAGCCCAGCCGCCGGCGCAAGCCAGCCTGCGTGCCCAGCCGCCGTCGCAGCCGCCCGCTCCGCTGTCGCTCGCGCCCTCAGCGCTGGTCAGCCAAGAAGAACAGCGCCATGGTGCCCGGCCCCGAGTGAGCGCCGATCACCGGGTCGACGTAGTTGATGACGATGTCGCGCACGCCGAACCGCTCGCGCACCATCTGCGCCACGAGCTCGGCGTCCTCCCGGCAGTCGCCGTGGGTGATGAACACGGTCTGCTCGGCCACGGGCTGCAGCGCTGAGGCCCCCATGTGGTCCACCAGCGCCTTGAGCGACTTGCGCCGGCCGCGCACCTTCTCCAGCGGCACCAAGCGCCCCTCGTCGTCCACGTGCATGACCGGCTTTATGTTCAGCAGCGTGCCGGCCCATGCGCTCGTCTTGGACACGCGCCCGCCCCGGAACAAGAACATCAGGTCGTCCACCGTGAACCAATGGGCCAGATGCAGCTTGTTCTGCTCCAGCCAGTCGCGCACCTCGGTGATGGAGGCGCCCTCGCGCGCCTTGGTGGCGGCGTACCATACCAGCAGCCCCTGACCCAGCGACGCCGCGAGGGTGTCCACGGCCAGGATGGTGCGGTCAGGATACTCCTCGGCCAAGCGGCGCAGCAGCAGATCGGTGGCTTCGAAGGTGCCCGAGAGCCCGCTGGAGAAGCCGATGTAGAGCACGTCGCGCCCCTGGTCCAGCAGCCCGCGCAGCAGCGCCTCGCTCTCGGCCAGGTTCGGCAGGGAGGTGGTGATCTCCTTGCCTTCGCGCATCATGGCATAGAACTGCGCCAGGTCGGTGTGCTGGCCCTTCAGGTAGCTCTGGTACTGCCGGCCGTCCACCATGAACGTGAGCGGCAGCACGTGCAGCCCGAAGTCGTCGATGATGTCCTCCGGCAGGTTGCTGCTCGAGTCGGTGACGATGGCGAAGTCCATGGTGGCAAGGTCCTTTCCGCTGATGGGCGCCGACGCCTCCCATTCTACACAGCGTGCGGGCCGTCAGCCAGCCTTGTTACGGCCCTGTTCCCTCAGGCGCCCCGCCTCACCGGGACGCTAGCGGCGCCAAGCAGCGGGCACGGCCGCCCGCGCCCGCCAACGGCAACCGCCCCACCGCGCCGGCCCTGGCCCTCGCCGCCCGCCACCGGCGCCAGCCTCCTTCGCCAGCATCGCGCCCGCCCCCTCAAGGCTGCCCCAGGTCAACCGGAAGGAAACGGTTTGAGGCAGGCTTGGTGTCAGGCAGCGCTTCGGCCCTGATCGACCCCACGCCCGTTGCTACCATGGCGACACAGAAGGAACTTCCTGGGAGGCGAGTGCCATGACCAATACGCTGAAGAAGCTGACCATCGGCCTGTTCGCTGCGATCTTCGCCGTGAGCTTGGCCATCCCCACCATGTCGGCTGCAGAGACCGAGCCGCCGGGCGACGCACCGGACGGCAACGCCGAGAACGTCGCGCCCGACCCGGCACCCGACGGCAGCACCGACCCCGGACTCGATGCTGTGACCCCACCCGCCATCGAGGCCCCCGTCGCCCCCGGCGAGGGCGAAGCCCCGGGCGAGGGAGCCGGCGACGAGGGGCAGACCCCGGCCGATGACTGCGTCATCACCCTGGAGTACTACGAGAACGTGACCTACCAGGACCCGGAGAAGCCGCCCACCACCGACGACGGGCGCCGCCTGCTGGGCATCCGCACCCTGGCCGCCCAAGAGGGGGACGTGCTGGACGTCTGGGACGTGGCCGTGAACATCCCCGGTTACTTCTTCTTCGACGCGTGGCCAGCCAAGCTCACCGTGAGCACCGACCCGGCACAGAACGTGGTGCAGCTCTTCTACGTGCGCCTGTGGAACAGCGAGTACACCGTCAACTACTACTTGATGACCGGAGCCAACCTCGCTGCTGACAACTGGGGCGAGGCCCTGGCGCCGGATGACGTGCGCTTCACCAAGATGGGCTCCCAGACCTTCACCGGCCAGCCCTTTGACTCGCTCGTGGAAGGCGACGCCTACGAGTACAAGCTCGACGGCACCTACGTGATCGACACCTACCCCGCCCAGATCCGCCTGGGGCTGGAGCCGGACGACAACGTGATCAACGTGCTGTACACGCCCGATTCGGCGAACGACCTGCCCGACGGCGTGGTGAAGCCCGACGAGCCCGTGGCGCCCCCCACCGGCGGCGGGAGCGGCGGCGCTGGCGGCGGCAACACTGGCGGCACCAACGACGGCGAAGACAACGGCAACATCGGCAGCGGCAACGGAAACACCAGCGGCAATGGCGACGAGCCCTCGAAGCCGACGCTGCCCGGCGACACCACCCTGGACAAGGACGACATCGACGCCATCCTGCCCGACGACGCGGAAGACCCCGGCATCCACGACGACTTCGTCGGCCCCGAGGCCAACGAGGACGGTACCATCGACATCACCGACGAGATGCTGGACCATCCTGTGAACAAGGCGGAGGCCCAGAAGCTCGCCGACGCTTACCGCACCGGCGTCTCCCAGGGCGCGGGCCTCGCCCAGACCGGCGACAGCACCATGCTCTGGGTGCTGGCCTTCGTCGTGGTGGCCGCTGCCGCCATCGTGGGCATCGCTGTGTTCATGAGCCGCCGCCGCAAGGACGACCCCGCTGCCTAGGGCAGCTCCGGCCGATGCGCCGCGCTCGGCGCCCCAGCATGAGCCTGGGGCGCCGACGCCGAAACCACCGAATCACCAGTTCAAAGCCCTGAACCCAAGGCCCCTTCCGACCCCGCGCTGGAAGGGGCCTTGGGCGCAATCGAGCTTCTGTCTTCTTCGTGAGGCCCCGCGCGGTCGGGATATACTGGCATCCATCGGCCCCGAGGCCGCCCTCCTGACTCGCTAAGGACCCGAGAGACCCATGGCCAAGATCGTCAACATGGCCCAGCACTTCCGCTGGGGCGCGCTGCTGCGCTTCACCGCCCCGTCCATCGCCATGATGGTGTTCACCTCCATCTACGGCATCGTGGACGGCCTGTTCGTGTCCAACTTCGCCGGCAAGACCGCCTTCGCCGCGGTCAACCTCATCATGCCCTTCATCATGATCCTGTCCACTGCCGGCTTCATGGTCGGCACCGGCGGCAGCGCCGTCGTGGCCAAGACCCGCGGCGAGGGCGATGAGCCCCGGGCGCGTCGCTACTTCTCGCTGCTGGTGTACTTCGCCTTCACCTTGGGCGTCGTCCTGGGACTGCTGGGGCTTGCGTTCATGGAGCCCGTGGCGGCGCTGCTCGGCGCCGACCAGGCCATGATGGGCGACTGCGTGCTCTACGGGCGCATGCTCATGGCCACGCTGCCGTTCTACGTGCTGCAATACGCCTTCCAAAGCTTCTTCGTCACGGCCGGGAAGCCTCAGCTGGGCTTCGTCGTCGTGCTGATAGCGGGCGTGGCCAACATGGCCCTGGACGCCCTGTTCGTGGGGGTACTCGGCTGGGGCGTGGCCGGCGCGGCCGCGGCCACCAACATCAGCGAGCTGCTCGGCGGCGGCCTGCCGCTGATCTACTTCTTACGCAGGAACTCGAGCTTCCTGCGACTCGGCCCCACGCGCCTGGAGTGGCGCATCATCGGGAAGACCTGCGTGAACGGCTCGTCGGAGATGGTGTCGAACATCGCCATGAGCATGGTCAGCATGTTCTACAACCTGCAGCTGATGGCCTATGCCGGCCAGGACGGCGTGGCAGCCTACGGCGTCATCATGTACGCGGCGCTGGTGTTCGCCGCCATCTTCATCGGCTACGCCATGGGATCGTCGCCGCTGATGAGCTATCAGTACGGCGCGCGGAACAAGCGCGAGATGCGCAACCTGCTGAAGAAGAGCCTGGTCTTCGTGGCCGTCGGCGGCCTGGCCATGTTCGGCGCGGCCCAGGCGCTGGCCCAGCCCATCGCCGAGGTGTTCGTCGGCTACGACCCCGCCCTAGAGGCCATGACCGTCGAGGGATTCCGCCTCTACGCGCTGGCGTTCCTGCTGATGGGGTACTCCATCTACGGATCGGCCCTCTTCACGTCGCTCAACAACGGCGTGGTCTCGGCGATCATATCGTTCCTGCGCACGCTGGTGTTCGAGGTGGGCTCGGTGCTGCTGCTGCCGCTGTGGCTGGGACTGGCGGGCATCTGGCTGTCGGTGAGCGTGGCCGAGCTGGCATCGGTGACGGTGACCACCACCTTCCTGCTGGCCCTCGGCCGCCATTACGGCTACTTGGGGAAGCTGCCCGAGGGCGGCCATGACGGCCGGCCTCGAGGGGATTCGGACTAGCTGGCTCGGCGTCGACAACGCCATGGCGACGGCGCGCTGGCGGCAGCCGCGGCGGGGCGCCACGATAGCGGCGCGACCGCAGCAGCCCCGGCACAACAGCGCGGCGCCGTGATAGCAGCGGACCGCCACGGTCCCGGCACTATGGCATGGCTGCAGGACCCTTTTGCTATTCTTTCCATAGTTGCTATTTCTTGTTCAAAGGGCATTTTCGAGAGGGTGTCATGACGGAGCGCGGCCGGCTTCTCCTTTCGGCATGTTGCATGCCAGGGGACAACGACGAGCTGCTGCCAACAAACCGCCGCCCCTCTCTCAACATGCCCCAAGCCCCTGAGGGATGAGCGAGGACAATAGCTGGCACCACCCGAACCTCGTTGGGCGCGGCTCGTTGCGCAGCCCAACCGCCACGATTCCATCCTCGCCTTTGCCCCGCTGAGGAACCCTATCGCTTCTTGAGGGCTCGGTGGCCATTTTCGCGCGAACCTAACCTCCTTGGCGCGCCCCGAGGGGTGGGGTCGGATGGCGGTGGCAAGGGAGGGGCGCTCCCATCAGGCACGATGCGCGCGGGGTGCGTGCGGGCCCCTCGCGAGGCCCCGTGGCGCCCCTCGCGAGGGGCTAGATTCGCGCGAAAGCGGCCAGCAGGGCCGGGTGAGACGAATCACCCGACCCCGTCTCGCACTCGACGGCCGAGCCCCAGGCTAGAGGCGGCTCGATGGGGCCTGGGATCCGGAGGGCCAGCCCCTAGGAGAACACGATGCACCCTTACGGGTTGGCCAGCCCCACCTTGTACACGAGCTTGAGGATGGGCCGGGGCCTCTCGTCTATGGCGACGTCGGAGAGGGGCAGGTCGGCCGCGCAGTCGATGCCGTAGCGCACGCGCAGGGTGCCGGGCGAGGACACAGAGGAGGCGGGCGGGACGACGAGGTCCAGGTCCCCTATCCCCACGGGCTTGGCCATGCCGTCGACGGCCCCTTGCTCCCCGCTCGCGTAGAGGTAGGGTATCGGGGCGCGGATCGCCTCGGCACCGTCGGCGTCGGCCGACAGCACGAGCGAGACCTTCATGAGGTTGCCGGCCTTGGCCTCGTCGCCCGACGCGAAGAGGCCGAGCGCGCCCTGCCGATGGCCCATGGCCGTGCCGGCCTCCTGGCCGAAGGCCGCGACCTGCACCTCCCCTGAGGACCACGAGCGGAACTCGCCGGTGGCATGACCCGAGCCGTCCGGGCCCGAGGCCACCACGCGCCCCTGCTCCCAGTCCACGGTCAAGTCCAGGTCCACGGCTATGGGCACGTCCACGCGAAGGTCTGCGACCCACTTCGCCGTGAAGGTGGCGGTGGTGGCGGGCTCCTGGCCCTCCACGGCCCTCTCCCCGTAGGAGATGGGCACCGCCGCGACGTCACCCTCCGCGGCCTTGAGCTTGCCGCCTGCGAGCGTGGCCCCGGCATCGAAGGAGTAGGCCGCCCCGTCCGGCCCCGTCGCCTCCCAGCCCGCGAACAGGTAGCCCGAGCGCTTGGGGGCCGCGGCGAGCGTCACGTCCTGGTCGAACGCGGCCGATACCGCCTTGCCCGCAGCAGCATCGTCCCAGGCGCCGCCGGCCGGGTCGAAGGCCACGCGGTAGGCGTTGGCAGCCCAATGGGCGTTGAAGCCCGCGCCCCAGCTGAAGTCCCACACGTAGGAGCTCACGCCCTCGGCATCGTAGACGCGTATGGCGCCGGCATCGGGGTTGCCGGGGTCGGCCACCCAGCATTGCAAGTGGGAGTAGTGCTTCGCCGGCATGTTGTCGATCCAGTAGCCGTCGAAGGAGTAGCCGGGCATGGTCGGCAGCTCCTCTGCAGGGATGGTCGGCAGGACCTTGCCCACCGTGCCCTGCACCTGCGGCTCCCCAGAACCGCCCCGAGGGTCCAAGCGCGCCGCATAGCTCGGCCAGATGGCGTAGATGGTGCCTTCGTCCTCGGTGAGGGCGTAGCCCTCGGGCAGCCGCGTGCGGCCCTCTGGGTCACGCGCCCAGCCGATGGAGGCGATGTCCACCGGCGTCGAAGCACCCGTAGCCGCGTTGCCCGCCAAGATGTAGGAGGACCGGAAGCGGCCCGCGTAGACCAGATGGTAGGTGGTAGCCGCAGGCCAGGGCATCCTGGCCACGTTCATGCCGCCCTCCAGGCGCGAGGCGGCCCAGGTGCGGTCGGTGTGCCGGCCGCGCAGCGCGTAGTCCTCCAGCCATTCGGGATGGCCCTTGAGGTCGTAATGGGAAAGGCGCGCCACGCCGTCGATGTCGGTGAGGTCGCGGTCGACGAAGGAACCGGGCGCACGGTCGTAGCCGTTCACGTCGATGGTGGTGGTGCCCGCAGCGAAGCTCCCCTCGGTCCAGAAGGCGTAGAGGGTGCACTTGTCCTGGTCCTTGTCCCAGGCGGTGACGGGCTGGCCGTCGGAGCGGTAGTAGCAGGTGCCGCCCGTCGGCGAGTCGTAGTAGCCCTCGAACTTGAAGCCCGGCCGCACCGGCATGGAGGCTGCGGGGAGCACCTGGTCGTAGGTGGCCCTCACGCTGGCGGTGCCGCCCGAGCCGCCGTTGGGGTCGAGCGTGACCGCGCACTCGATGGGCTTCCATTGCACCTGATAGGTAGCCCCACGCACAAGGTTCCCGCTCGTAGCAGAGAACTCCTTGCCGTCCTTGTCTGTGGCCTTGAATCCATTGGGGCGATAGCCCGTTCGAGTAGCCTCTACCTTCTGGAAGATGCGGCTCGTGCCGTAATCCCTGTTCCATGAGATTGCCCCGCCTGCAGGCCAAACGGCTGTCTCCTGAGCGTACGTCTTGGGCTTCCAGTCCCAATTGGCGACGTACTTGCCCGTCGTCGTGCCGGTCTCCTCGTCCTGCACGTCGCTATCGTAGACGTGGGCGACTCCCCCGTTGGGGTCGAAGGTGGCCTCGTTCTTTTCCTCTGCAAGGTAGATGGTCACGACCTCATCTTGGGTGGTGGACAGGTTCGGCTTCGTCA
>CANOCK010000038.1 GCA_947564525.1 uncultured bacterium
TCCCTACACGACGCTCTTCCGATCTGGCGGCGGCCCCGGTCGGCGTCGGATCGGCTGCGGCGGCTGCCGCCGGCGGCTACGAGCTCAGCATCGGCGTGGGCGCCCCGGCGAGCGCGAACGCCACCGCAGCCCAGCGCGGGGGCGCGCTCCAAGGGGCCTTCCTCCAGCCGGGCGCCCTGGACGCCGGGTTGGGCGCAGCGCCCGCAGCGGGAGGCAGCGCCCAGCTGGTCGACGCCGCGACCGGCCAGTCCTACCAGCTCACTGGCGCCCCTCAGCGCCTCGGCCGCGAAGCCGTGTGCGACCTGGTCGTCCCTGACATCAACGCCTCGCGCAGCCACGCCGAGGTCCGCCGCGACCCCTCGGGCGCCTGGCTCGTCTCCGACCTGGGCTCCACCAACGGCACCTTCCTCAACGGCCGCCAGATCAAGTCGGCGCCGTTGCGGCCAGGCGACATCGTGACCATCGGCACGACCGACCTCGAGTTCCGTCCCCAATAGGCCCCATAGAGAAAGCCGCAGCCTCCCACCGTGATCGACTTCGTCCTGCTGATAGCGCGCCTGCTGTTCGTCGCCCTGCTGTACCTGTTCCTGTTCGCCATCATGCGCACGGGCATCGGCATGGTCCAGGGCTCGCGCAAGAAGGATCGCGCATGGAAGCTGGTGGTGGAGAAGGGCCCCAAGGAGCTGCGCGGCGTCAACATCGCCGTGAACGGCCCGGTCATCGTCGGGCGCAGCCCCGGCGCCGACATCGTCATCGGGGCGGGCTTCGTGTCGGGGCGTCACGCGCGCTTCCAGCTCATGGGGCAGAACCTGTTCGTGGAGGACCTGGGCTCGAAGAACGGAACCGCTGTGAACAGCCAGCTCATAGCCGCCCCTACTGCGCTCAAGGACAAGGACGTGGTCAACGTGGGCGACGTCGCCATCCGCATACGGCACGCCTAGGAGCACCATGGCCAACGCTTCCGCATACCAGAGCGCATCCTTCGGCAGCCGCACCGACATCGGCCGCATGCGCGACCACAACGAGGACTCGCTGTCGGTGTCGCCGCCGCTGTACGTGGTGTGCGACGGCATGGGCGGCCACGCGGCCGGCGAGGTGGCCTCGGACATCGCGGTGAACGTCATCACGCGCCGCGCGCCGCGCACCCCCGACGCCGCAGCCCTCGGGCAAGCGGTGGAGGAGGCCAACCTGGCCATCATCCAGGCGGCCCGCGAGGGCCATGGGCGCGAGGGCATGGGCACCACCTGCACCGCCGCCATCCTGCAGAACGAGCGCCTGGTCATCGCCCAGGTGGGCGACTCCCGGGCCTACCTGGTCCACAACGGCGCGCTGCAGCAGATCACCCGCGACCACAGCCTGATGGCCGACTACATAGAAGCGGGCCGGATCACCCCCGAGGAGGCCCGGGTGCATCCCGAGCGGTCCATCATCACGCGGGCCCTCGGCTCCGACCCCTACATGCAGCCCGACCTGTTCGAGATCAACGTGGAGACGGGCGACCGGTTGCTGCTGTGCTCCGACGGCCTGTCCTCCATGCTGGAGGACGCCGAGATCGGCCGCCTCCTCAGCGCCGTGGAGAACCCGCAGGAATGCGCCCACGCCCTGGTGAACGCCGCCTGCGAGGCGGGTGGCATGGACAACGTCACCGTCATCGTGGTGGACGTGACCGGGTTCGCCGAGAAGCGGCGGCGCAAGATCGCCCGCAAGACCAAGGTGACCGCCATCGTCATCATCGCCATGCTAGCGCTGATCCTGGGCGCTGCGGTGGCGGCCTTCGCCTACTGGACCACCCATTCCGCCTACCTGGCCGACCAAGGCGGCTCGGTGGCCATCTACGAGGGCGTGCCGGGCAACCTGGGCGGCATGACGTTCTCCTCGCTGGTGGAGGTCACCGACGTGCCCGTGGACGAGCTCCAGTCGAGCGTGGCCAACCGCCTGCGCGACCAGGGCATCCGCCTGGATTCCGTGGAGCAGGCCAAAGAGCTGGTGGAAAGCTACCGGCGCCAGATCGCCGAACGGGGCGAGGTGCCCGGAGCCGAAGGCAACGACCCGGCTGGCTCCTCCGCCCAGGCGGCATCGGCCGACAGCCGCTCGTCGGCTGCCAGCGCCGCCTCGAGCGAAGGCGCCACGGGCTCCTCGGCCAACCGCAGCGGCGGCGAAGGTGGGCGCCCATGAGCCGTCGCGGCATCGAGCTGTTGCTGCTATGCATCGCCGCTCCCTTGGTCTTCGTGCTGTTCGGCATGCTAGTGGCCAGCGACAGCGCCGAAGCCTCCCCGGTCACGCTCGGCGTGCCCGCGGGCATCTTCGTGGCCTTCCTGCTGGCCCACCTGGCAGTGCGGCAGCTCGCGCCCGGCGCCGACCCGGCGCTCCTGCCCATCAGCTTCGCGCTTTCGGGCATCGGCATCGCCTTCGTCACCCGCCTCGCCCCTGAGCTGGCCATTCGCCAGCTCCTATGGATGTGCGGCGGCATCGTGGTCATGATGCTGGTCCTGCTGGCGGTGCGCAACCTCGACAAGATATCCCATTACAAGTACACCCTCATGCTGGGAGGCATCGCGCTGCTGCTCTCCCCGCTGCTGCCCGTGGTGGGCACTGACATAAACGGCAGCCAGATCTGGCTCTCGCTCGGACCCTTCTCCTTCCAGCCCGGCGAGCTGGCCAAGATACTCATCGTGCTGTTCCTGGCCGGCTATCTGGCCGAGAACCGCGAGATGCTCTCGGTGTTCACCGAGTCGGTCGGCCCCTTCCATCTGCCCAGCCCCCAGACGCTGCTGCCCCTGCTGTTCATGTGGGCCCTGGCCTTCGTGCCCGTAATCTTCGAGAAGGACCTGGGCTCGGCCCTGGTGTTCTACCTGGTGTTCCTCGTGATGCTCTACGTGGCCACCGGCAAGAAGTTCTACGTGGTGGTGGGCCTGGCGCTGGCTGCCGTGGCCGCCGTGGCGCTCTGGGTGTGCTTCGATCACATCCAGATCCGCGTCGCCACCTGGCTCGACCCCTTCGCTGACGCGCAGAACACAGGCTACCAGCTCACCCAGACCATCTTCTCGCTGGCCGACGGCGGCATGTTCGGCGTCGGCATCGGCAACGGCCTAGCCGAGAACATCCCCGTAGTGGAGAGCGACTTCATCTTCGCGGCCATCGGCGAGGAATCCGGCCTGCTGGGCGCAGCGGCGGTGCTGCTGCTGTACCTGTGCTTCGCCATCCGCGGCATCGCCTGCGCGGCCCGGGCGAAGTCCGACGTCAGCTCGTTCACCGCTACGGGCCTGACCTCCATCATCGTGCTGCAGGCCTTCATCATCGTGGGCGGCGTCACCCGCCTGATCCCGCTGACGGGCATCACGCTGCCCTTCGTCAGCCAGGGCGGCTCGTCGCTGCTGGCCGGGTTCATCATCGTGGCGCTGCTGCTGCGCGTCGGCGACGAGGGCACGGGCGTGAGCACCGAGATGAAGTCGGCCACCGCAGCCCTCTCCGACAACGGAGTGCTCGGGCGCGTGTCGCTGGGCAAGCGCCTGACCGGCACCCTCATCGTGTTCTCGGCCCTGTTCGCCCTGCTGGTAGCGAACCTCACCTATATAATGGTGGTCCATGCCGAAGCCTACCAGTCCATGCCCGGCAACAACCACACCATGGCCCGCGAGTCCAAGACCGAGCGCGGCGCCATCGAGACCTACGACGGCGTGGTGCTGGCCCAGTCGGTCCGCAGCGACGACGACACCTACGTGCGGGAGTACCCTGCCGGCGAGCTGGCGGCCCACACGGTGGGCTACATCTCGGAGAAGTACGGCACGAGCGGCATCGAGAGCTCCTGCAACGACACGCTCAAGGGCCGCGAGAACTTCGCCAGCTGGAGCGACGTGATCAACTCCATGGCTGGCGTCAACGCCCCGGGCAACGACGTGACGCTCACCCTGAACTCGAAGATCCAGCAGGCGGCCCAGGAGGCCATCGCCGGCTACCGCGGCGCCTGCGTGGTGATGGACCCCGAGACCGGCGCCATCCTGGCCCTGGCCAGCTCGCCGACCTACGACGCGGCCGACGTGGAGGAGCTCATCGCCCAGGCAGCGGAGCAGGGTGGCGGGTCCTCCAGCTCCTCGGAGCTCTACAACCGCGCCACCCAGGCGCTCTACCCGCCCGGGTCGACGTTCAAGATGGTCACCCTGGCCACGGCGCTGGAAGACGGCGTCGCCGACGAGGACACCATCTTCGACTCCCCGGGCCAGATGGACATCGGCAACGCCGAGGTGAGCAACTTCGGCGACTACTCCTACGGCAACATCACCCTGGCCCGCGCGACGCATCTGTCGTCGAACACCGTGTTCGGCCAGCTTGGCGTCATGATGGGGGCCCAGCGCCTCGTGGAGGGCGCCGAGCGCTTCGGATTCAACAAACAGATCGCCTTCGACCTGCCTCTGGCCATGTCGCTCATGCCCGACCCCAACGAGATGACGGAATGGGAGACTGCCTGGGCGGCCGCCGGCGAGCCGGTGGGCGAGCACGCGAGCCCAGCCGGGCCCCAGGCCACGGTGCTGGAGATGGCGCTGGTGGGCTCGGCCCTGGGCAACGAGGGCGCGCTGATGCAACCCTACCTGGTGGACAGCGTGCACAACGCCGCCGGCGAGCGCAGCTACCAGGCCTCGCCCACGCGCTGGGGCCAGGTGGTGTCCGGGGAGACCGCCCGACGGGTCATGGAGGTGCTGAAGGGCGTCGTGGCCAGCGGCACCGGCACCGCCGCCCAGATCAGCGGCGTGGAAGTGGCCGGCAAGACCGGCACCGCCGAGCACAAGGGCCAACCCGACGACAAGTGGTTCGTGGGCATCGCCCCCGCTGACGATGCGAAGGTGGTCGTAGCCGTGGCGCTGGAACGCGTGGGCACCTCCGCCGACGCCACCACCCAGGCCCGCGGCGTGATCGAGGCGGCCCTGAAGGTCCAAGGCCTGCTGTAGCGCCGGAGGCTGCTGTGCCGAGAGCAGCCCGGACGATCGGCTCGGCGCGATGACCGGAGCCGCCCTAAGCGAGCTCACCCACGGGGAAGAGCCCTGGCGGGCCGCACGGAGGGGGTGCTCAGCTGCAGCCCCCTCCCACAACGAGATAACCCAGCAGAGCATCCGGGCATTCTACGGCTCGCCCCGATGCAGCAACCTGGCGTTCGCCTCATGACGCCTCCTTGAGGAGCTCGACGAGCCCGACGCCCTCGCAACGTACTTCTCTCGCGAAGCAGAAGGCGCTCCAGGAAGGGACCACGTCCTCGTGAAGGGCACCTCCATCGAGCAGCTCCAGCAGCTCTACCCCAATTACTTCGGAGGCATCGCCTCCTTCATCAAGCTCGTCAATCGATTCCTTCCAGCCACAGGCATCCGCCACAGCTAGAGCCCCCTACGCAGGGCAAACTCTCGCACCTCTGCTAGAATGAGGATAATGAACGCAGGCGCCGGGCACACCGAGCCGGCGCCTTTAGGTTTGCCTGGAGGTAAGAGCGATGCTCTCTGGAGACATGGACAAGCTGTACCCGTCCGCGAAGACCCTCGTGAAGGACTGCGTGGCCAGCCGCCTGCGCGCCAAGGACGCTACTCTGTACGACTTCTCCCCCGCTGCCGAGGAATGCGCCGAGCAGTTCATGGGCTGGACCGACCTGGCCAGCAACCCGCCGCTGCCCATCGGGCAGATGCAGGCCTTCGCCGACGAGGTGGTCGCCGACGGCATCAACACCGTGATCCTCATCGGCCAGGGCGGCTCCACCCAGGCGCCCATGACCATCACCAAGTACGACAAGCAGAACCGCAACCGCATGTTCTTCAAGACCCTCGACTCCGACTCGCCCGTGCGCGTGCGCCAGCTGCTGGCCACCTGCGAGCCGGAGCGCACCCTGGTGATCATCGCCTCAAAGAGCGGCGGCACTATCGAGCCGCGACTGCTGCTGGCCGCCGTGCGCGAGAGCCTGGCCAGCGCCCTTGGCGAAGCCGAGGTGCCGCGGCACCTGGTGGCCATCACCGACCCCGGCAGCGAGCTGGAGCGCCAGGCCAACGAGGAAGGCTGGCGCGCGGTCTTCCCCGGCGAGCCCACCGTGGGCGGCCGCTTCTCCGCGCTGTCGGCGTTCGGCCTGCTGCCGGCGGCCCTCGCCGGCATCGACCTGGAGGCCATGCTGGCCCATGCCCGCGAGGCGGAGCAGCTGTGCAGCGAGGATGCCATCGACAACCCCGCCATCAACCTGGCCGCTTTCCTCTACGACAACTACCGCGCCGGCCGCAACAAGTTCTCGTTCCTCACGCCCAAGCGCGGGCGCGTGCTGGGGCTGTGGATCGAGCAGCTGGTGGCGGAGTCCCTCGGCAAGGAGGGCCAGGGCATCCTGCCCAACATCGAGATCGACTCGCTGCTGCTGACCGAGGACCCCGGCGACCGCAGCGTCATCATGTACCAGACCCAGACCGACCTGTGGGACGAGCGCCGCAACTTCGAGATGAGCCTGGCCTACGTGAACGCGGGCATCCCCCGTCAGAACTACCGCATCGATTCCGTGGCCGAGCTGGCCGAGCACTTCATCATGTGGGAATACGCCATCGCCATGTGCGGCTATCTCATGAAGGTGTGCCCCTTCGACCAGCCCGACGTGGCCTCGGCCAAGGCCGCGGTGCTGGAGATCCTGCGGGAGGGCCAACCCACGCCGGACTACGTGGAGGAGTTCACCGACGAGGTATCCATGGGCGAGGTGGAGGTGCGCCAGGCGCCCCTGTTCGACGGCGCGACTACCCTACGCGACTCGCTGCGGGCGCTGTTCGGCTCCATCGAGCCGGGCGACTTCTTCGCGCTGAACGCGTTCCTGCCGTTCACGGGCGAGGGGCGCCGCGAGGCCCTGGAGGCCATCCGCCACAACGTGGCCGAGCGATTCGGCGTGGTGTCGTGCCTGGAGGTGGGCCCGCGCTACCTGCACTCCACCGGCCAGCTGCAGAAGGGCGGTCCGAACTGCGGCATCTTCCTCATCCTGTCAGCCGACGAGCTGAAGGACATCCCGCTGCCGGCCGAAGCGGAGTCGCTGGGGGCGCTGGCGAAGGCCCAAGCCTCGGGCGACCTGGTGACCCTGGCCGACCGCGGGCGACGCGTGGTGCACCTGCACCTGCCCGACAACTCGGGTACCACCCTGCGGATGCTCAGCCAGGTGATCGAGTCGGTCATCGACGAGGTCCTGGCCGAGCGCACGCTGGCGGAGTAGCAGCGTCGGCGGCTCGGCCGGCTCGGGCGCACCGCCCGCCAGCCACTCGAGCCGCCGCCAGCAAGAGGCGCCCCGCCAGCAACCGGATCCGGAGCGCCGGCTCCAACTCCACCCGCCAACCGAAGCCCATCTCCTGACAGGAGCGCATCCATGAGCGAAGCATTATCCATCCACGTGAAGGGCATCGTGCAGGGCGTGGGATTCCGCCCCTTCGTCTATCGCCTAGCCAAGAAGTACCTGGTGAATGGCTGGGTGCTCAACGCGGCCGACGGCGTGACCATCCACGGGGAGGGAGACCCAACGCACCTGGACGAGCTCGTCATCGAGCTGTCCGAGAACGCCCCGGCCGCCGCCCAGGTGGACGAGATCGAGATCAAGGAGGTGCCCCTGGAGGGGTTCGACGACTTCGAGATCCGCTTCTCCGACCAAGACGCCGTGGCGGAGACGACCCTGGTGTCGCCCGAGCTGGCCACCTGCGACGACTGCGTGCGCGAGCTGCTCAACCCCAACGACCGGCGCTTCCGCTATCCGTTCATCAACTGCACCAACTGCGGGCCGCGCTTCACCATCATCGAGGAACTACCCTACGACCGGCCGCGCACCTCCATGGCGCCGTTCGAGATGTGCGACCGCTGCGCCGCCGAGTATGCCGACCCGGGCGACCGGCGCTTCCACGCCCAGCCCGACGCCTGCTTCGACTGCGGCCCCTCCCTTTCGTTCGCGCTAACGGAAGAGGCCAGCGGCCCACAGGGCATCCGGTTCCGCCATGGCCGCGGCCGCCAGGAGAGCGACGCGATCCTGGCCGAAGCCGTAGCCCTGCTCATGGAGGGAAAGGTGCTGGCGGTGAAGGGGTTGGGCGGCTTTCACCTGGTGTGCGACGCCCGCAACGAGGACGCCGTGGCCCGGCTGCGCGAGCGCAAGCAGCGCGACGGCAAGGCCTTCGCCGTCATGATGGCCGACGTGGCCGCCGTGCGCGAGGCGTGCCTGGTGGACGACGCGACCGAGAAGCTGCTGACCGGCGCCCAGCGCCCCATCGTGCTGCTGCCGAAGCGACCGGGGGCGCCCCTGGCCGCCGGCGTGGCCGACCGCCTGCCCGAGCTGGGGGTCATGCTGCCCTACACGCCCGTGCAGCACCTGATCATGCACGACTTCGCCGAGGCCTGGGCCGCTGCGGGCAACGACGCCGCGCCCATGCTGGTGATGACCTCGGGCAACCGCCACGACGAGCCCATCGTCATCAGCGACGAGGAGGCGGCGGAGCGGTTGTCGGGCATCGCCGACGCCATCCTCGGCAACGACCGGCCCATCCTCACGCGCTTCGACGACTCGGTGGTGCGCGTGCTCGACCTGGGAGAAGGCCAGCAGGCCATCCAGTTCCTGCGCCGCGCCCGCGGCTATGCGCCGGTGCCGATCTCCGTGGCGACGGCGCAGCCGGCTGCTGCCACGGAATCCGCTGCCGCCCAGCCCGAAGGCGCCAGCGAGCCCCTCGCCAAGCCCGCCCGGCCCGCTGCGGCGGCCCTCTTCGCCACCGGCCCGGAGCAGAAGGTGACGTTCACGCTGCTCCGTGGCGACCAGGCCTTCGTGTCACAGCACATCGGCGACGTGGAGGACGTGGAGACCTATGACGCATGGCTGGCCGCCAAGCAGCGCTTCGAGGACCTGTTCGACGCGCAGCCCGCAGCCGTGGCCTGCGACCTGCACCCGGAGTACCTCACCTCCAAGTGGGCTCACAGCCAGGGGCTGCCCGTCACCGAAGTGCAGCACCACCACGCTCACATCGCCAGCGTGCTGGCCGAGCACCAGCTGGAGGGCCCCGTATGCGGCATCGCCTTCGACGGCACCGGCTACGGGGTCGACGGCGCCATCTGGGGCGGCGAGGTGCTTCTCGCCAACCTTGGCGCCTTCGAGCGCTTCGCCAACTTCGCCTACGTGCCCATGCCCGGCGGGGCTGCCGCCGTGCGGCACCCGCTGCGCATGGCCTACGGCGCGCTGTGGGCCTTCGACCTGCTGGAGCATCCTGGTGCCGCCGCAGCGCTGGCTGCCTTGGGCGACCAGGCCGCCCTGTGCGATGCCATGATCGAGCAGGGGCTCAACACCCCCATGACCTCCTCGGTGGGACGGCTGTTCGACGCCGCCAGCGCGCTGCTCGGCATCTGCACCGAGCCCTCCTACGAAGGCGAGGCGGCCATCCTGCTGGAAGCGGCCATCGGGGAGGGCCCGACCTCGGACGCCGAGGAGGCAGGGGGAGCGGCGCCCTACGAGATAGCCATCACCAAGAACACCGCCACCGAGGCCTCCACCGCCCAGGACACCTCGGTGCTGCTGCTCGACGCCGCGCCTGCCTTCGCCGCCCTGCTGGACGACCTGGCCGCCGGCGTAGCCGCGCCCCTCATCGCGCGCCGCTTCCACGACGCCTTCGTCGAGGCCATCGTCACCTGCGCCGAGCTGGTGCGCGGCCTCTACGGAATCGGCACCGTGGCGCTCTCCGGCGGGGTGCTCATGAACCGCTACCTCATGGAGCGCGCGCTGCCCCGGCTCGAGGAGCGGGGCTTCACCGTGGCCATCAACCGCGACCTGCCGCCCAACGACGGGTGCATCTCCCTCGGGCAGGCTGTGGTAGCATGGGCCAAAACCGACGGCGGGGCCTAGGGCCTCGCCCCTGCGAAGGATGCCTTGACCTATGTGCCTTGCCATTCCCATGAAGATAAGCCAGCTCGACGCCGACCGCATGGCCACGGTGGACGTGCTGGGCGTCACGCGCAAGGTCGCCCTCGACCTGACCCCCCAGGCCCAGGTGGGTGACTACGTGCTGGTGCACGCGGGCTTCGCCATCGAAGTGGTGGACGAGCAGTACGCCAACGAGACCATCGAGCTGATCAAGCAGTTCCCCGAGCTCGCTGGCGAGGACCTGGCCGCATGAGCGCCAACGCCCTCGACCAGGAGCTGGCCGCCTTCAAGGACCCGACGCTGGCCCGCGGCCTCATCGGCTCCATCCAGGCGCTGGCCCCGAGCCAGGCCACGCTCATGGAGGTGTGCGGCACCCATACCGTCGCCATCGCCCGCAACGGCTTGCGCGCCATGATGCCCGCAGGCATCCGGCTGGCCTCGGGCCCGGGCTGCCCCGTGTGCGTGACCTCCAATCACGACATCGACAAGGTCATCGCCCTGGCCCGGGTGCCCGGGGTGACCATCGCTACCTTCGGCGACATGACCCGCGTGCCCGGCTCCTCCTCCAGCCTGCTGGCCGAGCAGGCCGCCGGCCGCGACGTGCGCATCGTGTACTCGCCGCTGGACGCCCTGGCCCTGGCCGCAGAAGACCCCGCCCGCCAGGTGGTGTTCGTGGGCGTGGGCTTCGAGACCACCACGCCGCTCATCGCCATGGCCATCAAGCGCGCCCATGCCGAGGGCCTGGGCAACTTCAGCGTGTACGCCGCGCACAAGTCCATGCCCGGCGCGCTGGAAGCCATCATCAACGACCCGCAGCTGAAGCTCGACGCGCTCATACTGCCCGGTCACGTGAGCACCATCATCGGCGCCGAGCCCTACCGCTTCCTGGCCGAGAAGTACGGCATCCCCGGCGTGATAACCGGCTTCGAGCCGGTGGACGTACTGCAGGGCATCGCCATGATCATGCGCCAGCTGCACGAGGGCCGCGCCGAGATAGAGATCGCCTACGCACGCGGCGTCATGCCCGAGGGCAACCCCGTGGCGCTGGCCGCCATCGACGAGGTGTTCGAGACGTGCCCCGCCACCTGGCGCGGTTTGGGCGAGATTCCCGGCAGCGGCTACCGCATCCGCGAGGAGTACGCCGCCTTCGACGCGCTGCGCCGCTTCGGGCCGGCCATCGAGCCCACCATCGAACACAAGGGCTGCCGCTGCGGCGACGTGCTGCGCGGCATCATGGCGCCCGACGAGTGCCCGCTGTTCCGCACCGCGTGCACGCCCGAGAACCCCATCGGCCCCTGCATGGTGTCCTCCGAAGGCTCCTGCGCCGCGTACTACCGCTACTACTAGGCAGCTGCGGGCCGTCTGTCGGCCGGCCGCCTGCCGCACGCCCCAGGCGCAATCGCAGCGAAGCCTCCGAGGGCTCGTCGTCGACCCAAGGTCACGAGCCACCTTAAGGGGCCTTATAGGCTCCTTAAGGTCCCGCAAAGCAGCGGGAGCGATCATGCGATAAGAAGAAGCGCCAGCTCAGGCGTTTGTTCCCCTATCCTGCCCCCAGGCCGACATATGGACATATATGGACATATATCCCTTGTCCATATATTTCGAAAAGCGTTAAATCGTCCAGGATGGGCGCCCTATCAGGCAAGAAGGCCTCGATGGCGCCCGCCCGCGAGCCAGCCATCCGTTGCGCCCCGTTGTGGCGGAGCGTACAATCCACGCGAGGGAATCACCAAGGGGCCAATCAGGGAAGACCCCTTACAGGAGAAGAGGAGGGGATAGATGGAGCTCTTAGACGCTGCGCTGCTGGCCCGCATCCAGTTCGCGGTCACCGTAGCCTACCATTTCATCTTCGTGCCGCTTTCCATCGGCATCGGTCTCATCATGGCCATCTTCGTGACGAAGGCCTTCCGCAGCAAGGACGCTGGCGACGAGGGCATCGCGCGCATGTGGGTGAAGATATTCACCGCCACCTTCGCCATCGGCGTCGCCACGGGCATCACCATGGAGTTCTCGTTCGGCACCAACTGGGCCAACTACTCCCGCTTCGTGGGCGACATCTTCGGCGCGCCACTGGCGGCCGAGGCGCTGTTCGCCTTCTTCCTGGAGTCGGTGTTCCTGGGCGTGCTGCTGTTCGGCCGCAACAAGGTGAGCCCCAAGTTCTACCTGGTAGCCGCCTGGCTGGTCTGGTTCGGCTCGTGCCTGAGCGCACTGTGGATCCTCATCGCCAACTCGTGGATGCAGACGCCCGCCGGCGCCATGATCTCCGATGACGGCAGCCAGGCCATCATCACCGACTTCTTCGCCGCGGCCTTCAACCCCACCACATGGCCGCGCTACTTCCACACGGTGCTGTCGCTGCTGGTCATGGGCTCGTTCATCTCCATGGCTATCGGCGCGTGGTACCTCATCAAGAAGCGCCACCAGACGGCCGCCGACCGCGTGCTGCGCGTGGGCGCCATCGTGGGCATCCTGTCCACCTGCGCCCTGCTGGTGAGCGCCCACTCGTCGGCCGTGGTGGTCAGCGAGGAGCAGCCCACCAAGCTGGCCATGATGGAGGGCATGTACGAGGACGAGGTGCCCCCGCTCTATGCCCTGGGATGGGTGGACGAGGGCGGCCAGGAGGTGCTCGCGCCCTTCGCCATCCCCGGCGGCACCAGCTTCCTGGCCACCGGCACCTGGGACACGGAGTACCAAGGCCTGAACAGCCTCGCCGAGACCGAGAAGCACGCCGAAATCGACCCGGCCACCATGCCGGTCAACCTGGTGTTCCAGAGCTACCACCTCATGGTGGCCATGTTCGGGCTCATCTTCCTGCTGGCCATCCTGGCCATCGTCTTCACGCGGAAGGGGAAGGGCGACGCCGGCGGCACGGCGCTGCCGGCCATCACCCGCATGGGCTGGCTGCAGAAGCTGCTGCTGGTAAGCCCTATCTTCCCCTTCGTGGCCATCCAGGCCGGCTGGATCACCGCCGAGGTGGGACGCCAGCCCTACGTGGTGTATCCCAGCACCACCGGCCCTGATGGGGTGTTCATGCTGACCAACGACGGCATATCAGCCAGCGTGTCGGCAGTGGAGATCGTCATCACCCTGGCGCTGTTCGCCGTGGTGTACCTGCTGCTGTTCGTGGGCTGGGCGCGCGTCATCATCAAGTTCATCAACGACGGCCCGGTGCCAGCGACGCCCAACGGCCACGTGTTCGGCAAGGGCGGCAAGGCCGAGCCCCACGCCGCTGAAGGTGCCTCGGAGACCATGACGAAGGAGGCGGAGGCCTGCACCGACGGCTCCGCCGACGCAGAAGGGGGTGCGCGATAATGACGATCCTGAGCGTTCTCTGGTTCTTCCTCATCGCCCTGCTCATCGCCGGCTACTTCGTGCTGGACGGCTTCGACCTGGGCGTGGGCGTGCTGTACCCCTTCATCGCCAAGGACGAGCAGGAGCAGGCCATCGCCCGGCGCTCCATCGGACCGGTGTGGGATGGCAACGAGGTATGGCTCCTCACCGCGGGCGGCGCGCTGTTCGCCGCGTTCCCCGACGCCTACGCCACCACGTTCTCCGGCTTCTACCTGGCCGTGATGCTGGTGCTGTTCGGCCTGATCGTGCGTGCGGTGTCCTTCGAGTTCTGGGCCGCCGACAAGCGGTGGCGCAAGGTGTGGAACGCGTGCTTCTTCCTGGGCTCGCTGCTGCCGGCCTTGCTGCTGGGCGTGGCCGTGGGCAACATCTACGCAGGCATTCCCATGGATGCCGCCGGCAACTACATCGGCGTGCCGCTGTTCGGGCTGATCACCCCGTTCACGCTGCTCACCGGCTTGCTGGGGCTCGCCATGTTCCTGAGCGCCGGCGCCTGCTGGCTCGCCCTGAAGGCGCCCCTCGGCTCCGACCTGCAGCAGCGCGCCGCTCGGCTGCGGCTCCCCCTGCAGGTGGCGGCCCTGGCGCTGTTCGTCGTCGTGAGCGCCTACGCGCACCTGGCCATCCAGCCGGCCATCGGCGACGGCTTCTACGTAGGCTGTGTCCTGTTCGCAGTAGCCTACGTGGCCTCCCTGCTGGTGGCCATCGGCGCCGAGGCCAAGAAGGCGTCTTGGCTCGTGCCGTTCCTGGCCCAGAGCGTCGGCGCCTTCAGCCTGACGGCGCTCCTGGCCTGCTCCATGTTCCCGAACCTGGTGGTGGCCTCCGCCGACAGCATCGGCCCGAACATCACCCTCATGAGCGCGGGGGCCTCGGAGCTGTCGCTCACCTGCATGACCATCATCCTGTGCATCGGCCTGCCGCTCGTGCTGGTGTACCACGTGGTCATCTACCGCACGTTCCGCGGGCGCGTGGACGCAGCGGACCTGGATCATTAGGCGGCTCGGAGGGCGAGGCGCCCAGGCGGCCATCCGTTGCGGAGCCGTTGCCTGGCGCCTGCGCCCTTGCCGCTACAATGGGTGCATCGTTTTGAAGAGGAGCGGACCTTAGGAAAGGGGACCCCATGGACGAGAAGAAGACCCCGGGCGGCGAGAACGCCCCCGCGGACGTCGATACCTTGAAGGTGACCAGCGGCTCCGAGGTGGTCATCGCCAGCGACGGCACGCCCGAGGTGGTTAGCGCCGAGACCGTGCGCGCCGAGGAGGCCGCGCCCGTGGTCGAGGCCGGGACGGCCGAGGTCATCGCCAGCGATGGTGCCGAGGAAGCCATCGCTGCAGCAGTCGTGGAGCCAGGCACCGTGACCACCGAGGCCACC
Organism: uncultured bacterium; assembly: GCA_947564525.1. Taxonomy (GTDB): domain Bacteria; phylum Actinomycetota; class Coriobacteriia; order Coriobacteriales; family Eggerthellaceae; genus D16-63. The sequence goes on from CANOCK010000038.1 coordinate 14,589, forward strand.
ACCGTCACCGTGGAGGACGCTCCAGGCGCCGGCCAGCCCCCGGCCCCGAGCGCAGGCGCGCCGTCGATGCCTGCCGGAGCCGCCCCTGTGCCGCCGGCACCAGATCG
>CANOCK010000039.1 GCA_947564525.1 uncultured bacterium
CCCTGGCTGGCCCGGGCCGAGGGCTTCGAGCGGCTGGCCCCTTCGGCCGGGCTCGAAGGGTCGGTGTCGGCCCAGGGCTTCGCCGAGGCGCGCCTTTCGCTGGCCCTTGGGGGGCTGGCGGTGGGAGCGCTGCTGGGCGCCCCCTTCTCCGGGGAGTTCTCGGCGGCGCTCGGGCTGGCGGGAGCCGTGGCGGGCTGGCGCCTGCTCGGCCAGGCGGTGCGCCGTCGCGTGGCGGCGCGCACCCAAGAGCTGGAGCGGCACCTGCCCGAGATGCTGGACGTGATGGCCATGGGCATGCGCAGCGGGCTGTCCTTCGACCGCAGCCTGGGGCTGTACGTGCGGTACTTCCCCACCATGCTGGCCGAGGCCTTCGACGCGGCCCAGCGCCAGTGGTCCCACGGCCTCGCTCGTCGCGACGAGGCGCTGCGGTCCATCGCGAAGACCTATGACTCGCCCATCTTCGGACGGGTGGTCGAGAGCATCATCCGCTCGCTGCGCTTCGGCTCGTCGCTCTCGGCGAGCCTGGAGGCCCTGGCGGCCGAGGCGCGAGTGAGCTACCGCACGCGGCGGCAGGAGCAGGTGGCCAAGGCGCCCATCAAGATCATGGTGCCCACGGGCACGCTGATCCTGCCCGCCATGCTGATTCTGGTGTTGGGCCCCGTGCTCTTGGAGCTGATGGGGGACTTCTGATGAGAGAGGAGAAAGGCCATGGAGGAGAGGGAAGGCATGAAGGTCGTCAGGGAGATGCGCCGTTGGAGGCGGGGGCTGGTGGTCCGCGCTCAGGGGCTGCAGGCGCGCCTGCGGGCGAAGCTGGCCTGCGAGAGCGGCCAGGGGACCACGGAGTACGCGATCCTCGTAGGCGTGCTGGTGGTCATCGCCATATTGGCCATAACGCTGTTCCGCCCGAAGATCGAGGAGCTGTGGAACGCCATCGCCTCGGGCATAAACGGGCTGTAGCCGATGAGCGCGGCCAGGCGACGGTGGAGTACGCGCTGCTCCTGGTCGCGTTCCTGACGGTGATCGTGGGGCTGGGGCTGCTCATGCGCGCCCTCGACAGCGGCTTGTTCGTCGAGCACGCGCTGGCCTCGGCCTCCCACCACGTCCAAGCGAGCATGGGATGGATGACCGATGTGTTCAGTTACTGAGAAAGGGCGGCGGCCTAGGCTCCTGCCGCGCTGCCGGCGTCTTATGGCGGCGCGCTGGGCGCCTGGGAGCCTCTGCCTCGGCTGGCGGCTGCGCCTGGGGCGCGACGAGAGCGGCCAGGCCACGGTGGAGGCGGCCTTCGCGCTGCCGGTGCTGCTGCTGGTGATGCTGATGCTGCTGCAGCCGGGCATCGTCCTGTACGACCGCATGGTCATGGCCGACGCAGCCGCCGAGGGCTGCCGTCTGCTGGCCACGGCCGAAGGGGACGCCCAGGCTGCGGAGGACTTCGTGCGCCGCCGGCTGGGTTCCGTGCCGCCCCATGACCTGTTCCACGTCCATGGGGGCGGCTGCACCTGGCAGGTCGAGTGTCAGGGCGACGAGGGGTCGGCCGAGGTGAGCGTGCGCATAGCCACGCAGCTGAAGCCGCTGCCCCTCATCGATTACGGCGCCCGGGCCCTGGGGCTCGTCAACGGCCAGGGCAACTTCGAGGTGGAGGTTGAGGCCACGGCTCCCACCCAGCCCGACTGGGTGCGGGAGAGCAGCCTGGGGATGAGCCCCGCTGCGTGGGTGAGCGCGAGGGATGGCGGCTAGGGCGGCCAGGAGAGGAGGGAAGGGCCATGGAAGAGCTGGTGGAGGCCATGAAGCTGCGGGACGAGAAGGGCTTCACCACCGTGGGGGTGGTGGTGGCGCTGCTGGTCACGCTGGCCTTGGTGTTCTCGGCGGCGCAGGTGTACCGCGTGCAGTCGGCCTCGGCCGAGGTCCAGGAGGTGGCCGACGTGGCGGCCCTGGCGGCCGAGGGCGAGGTGGCGGACTTCCTGTGGGTGGTCCACAAGGCCGACGCCGTGGTGCTCTCCATGACGCTGCTCGCCATCGCGCTGTTCGCCTTGGGGGTGGTGGCCCTGTGCCTGCCCGTGGCGGACAGCTTGGCGCCCAAGCTGCTGGAGTACGCCCAGAAGGTGCTCCAGGCCCGCAACGCCTTCGCCGAGAGGGCCGCCGAGGGGCTGACGAAGCTCCAGGAGGCGCTTCCGTTCCTGGCGGCGGCCAAGGCGGCCGCCTGCGCCCGGGCCAACGACGGCGTGGGGTCGGCCGAGGCCTCCTACGTCGCCGTGGCGCTGCTGGTGCCGGCCAAGGGGGAGCCGATCGAGGTGCCCACAGCCGAGGGGGTCGAGGGGTTCGGGAAGGACGTCGTCGACCAGTCCGAGGAGATCAAGCGCAAGGCGGCGGAGGCGGAGGAGGCGGCCAAGGAGGCCAACGAGGCGAAGGAACGCGGCTTCCAGGCCGACTGCGGGGCGAACCCGGCCTACTGCCAGTACGAGCGTGCCATCCAGCTGGCAGGGCTGCCGGAGGGCAGCAACCCGCTCTACCACGCGGTGGACGCCTGGTCGTTCTCGGTGGCGCTGGAGCGGGCGCGGGCCTACTACGCGGCGCGCCTGGCCCAGGAGGCGCCCCAGGAGGCCGGCGTGAAGGAGCAGGCGCGCTCGGCGCTGCGCAAGCGGTTCTACGCCTACGCGGTGCAGGAGCTGGCGGGCGGCTACGTGCACGACAGCGGCGAGGAGTTCTCGGCCCGCTTCCCGGAGCTGTTCCGCAACACCGACCAGATGCGCGCCACCCCGCTCTACGGGGAGGCGGCCTATCCGGTCACGAGCGGGGAGGGAGGCCAGGTCATGCACGCGTGGCCCGGCTGCCCGAAGGCGGCGGGGGCCTCGCGCTACGGCTCGGTGGCGGAGCTGGATGCCGGCGGCTTCTCCACCTGCGGCGCCTGCGAGTTCACGGTGTCGAGCCTGGGGAACGTGGCGGCGGCCTCCACCTCCATCGAGAACGGCTTCGAGCACCACTACCGCAAGGTGGCCGAGGCCGCGGCGGACTACGCTCGGGCGCGGGCGGTGTGCGACGAGCGCAAGCGCGCCGTGAAGGGCCAGGTGTCCCCGTTGCTGGACACGGCGTCCGACCTGATGAGGCGCTTGGGCAACGCGCGCATCGAGGCGAAGCCCCCGGGGCGCAACGGCGCCATCGCGCTGGTGGCCAACGTGCAGCCCACGGCGGCGGACGCCGGGTTCGAGAGCTCCTTCGTGCGCGGGGGCCAGGCGCTGGGCACCCGGGCCGCCGTGGCCGGGGCCACGCTGCTGGCCGACGAGCGCCACCGGGGCAGCGAGCTCATGGCCTCCTGGGCCGACGGGCTCGGCCAGGGGCCCGGGGCGCTCGCCGGGGCGGCGGCCTTGGCCGTCAACGCGTGGACCTGGCTGCTGCGCGCCTACGGCGACGGGCAGGAGGCGCTGGTGGGCGCCATACGGGAAGGGCTCGACGGCATGCCGCTGCTCAGCGCCTGCGGCCTGGGCAGCTGGGCGGCCGACGCCCTCACCGGCGCCATGGAGACCGCCGGGCTCCAGCCGGCCGAGCTGGACGTGCTGAAGCCGGTGGCGGTGAACACGGCGCACGTGGCCGGTGCGGCCGACGACGGGATCGCCGTGCGCTACGCTGCGGTCCAGCAGCGGGCCCGCAGCGCCTCCACATCGTCCTGCGACCTGTTCGTGGGCATCGTCGACGGCATGGAGCGAGAGGCCTACGACGCCATAGAGGAGGCGGGCGAGGGCCTGGTGGTGGCGGAGCTGGAGTTCCCAGTAGGCGGCTTCAAGGTGCCCATAAGGCTGACGCTGCCGCCAGCGGTGAAGGACGCGGCGAACGGGCTGGTGGAGGATGCGGCGGAGGCCCTGCGCGGACTCTACGGCTCCATCGTGGGCTTGAGGGCGTGGCAGTGATGGGCCGCTGGAGGGCGCGGGCGGGCGCGGGCCGCACCGCGACGAGGCACTGGGCGAGGGGGCTGCTGCTGCGGCTGCCGTCGGGGCCGCCCCGCTGGGCCCGGCGGCTCGGGCGCGCCGTCCGCGGCGAGGGCGGGCAGATGACCGTGGAGCTGATGGTGGCGCTGCCGGTGATGGTGGTGATCGCCCTGATCGCCTTCAATGCGCTGACGTTCTTCGGCCTGTGCGCGGAGTACGACCGGGTGGCGCGCAACGCGGTGCGGGTCTACGCAGCGGCCCCCACCTCGCTGGAGGGGGCGGAGGCGGCCGGGGAGGTGTCGGCGGCCATCGAGGCGAACCTGGGCTGCCCCACGGCGGAGAGCACCGTGGAGGCCAGCCTGCCGCACCTGGCCCCCGCCACCTTCACCTGCTCGCTGGCCTACCACCCCACGCTGTTCGGCCTCGGGGTGCGCAGCGAGGTGCTGGGGGTGGCCCTGCCGCCGCTGCGCCACACCGTGGCGCTGAGCACGTTCGTGTACAACCCGCTTTGCTGAGAGGAGGCGCCATGGAAGGGACGACGGAGGACGTGATGGCCCGGCGCAGCCGCCGGGGCGCTGCCGTGGTAGCGGCCCTGGCCGTTGCCCTGGCGGCCGCTTGCGCGCTGGCGGGCCCTGGCCCCCGCGACGAGGGGCCGCCTGAGGCCGAAGGGGGCGCTGCGGCCGTGGGGGAGGCCCTGGCCGGGGGCTCCTCGATCGCTGAGGCCCTGGGGTCAGAGGGATACGAGGCCATGGGGCCCGAGGGACCGCCGCCCTGGTTCGCCGAGGAGGTGCTGGCCGCCGATAGGTGCCAAGGCGCCTTCGCGGCGTCAGACTGGTCGGTGGTGGGGCTCTCCCGCCAGGAGCCGGCCGACGAGGCCTTCTCCGCCCTGGTGACGGAGCTGGCCGGGCGCGGATGGCGCGCCTACGACAGCGGCGTGGCCAACGCGGCCACCCTGGTCAAGGAAGGAGGGGAGGTCCGATGGATGACGATGCAATGCGTGGACGCCGGCACGTCGGCCAGCGTGGTGCTGCAGCTGCGCCGATCGAGCTGTTGACGAGCGCGTCCGAGCGCCTGCGGGGGCTGCTGTTCCGCCGCCCGGATGGGGTCACGCGGCTGCTGCTGCCCTGCAACGACGTGCACACCTTCGGCATGCGCCACCCCATAGACATCGCGTTCGCCGATGACCGTGGGCGCGTGCTCGAGGTGCACCGCTGCGTAGGGGCGCGCCGGCGGAGGCGCTGCCGCCAGGCGGCCATGACGGCGGAGCGGTTCTCCCGGGCAGAGCCCTGGCTCGAGGTGGGGGACGTCATCGGCTTGGAGGCGCCGCTTGCCGGCGCTGCCGGTGAGGCGATGGTGATGGCGGGGCGCCCGGCGCCCCAGGAGGAAGGAGAGGGGCTATGAAGACCTGCCCTGTTTGCAAGACCGCCCTGTTCGAGGACATGCCCGTGTGCTACGGCTGCATGTACGAGTTCGGCAGCAGGCCCGAGCTGGAGCGCCAGGCGGTGGCCGAGGCCGAGCTCGGCACGGCCTCGGATGCGGGACCGGCCGTGGCCGAGGGCCCATGGGGGCTGGGCGTGCAGGACGGCGCCGAGGGCCCTTCCGCGGGCCTTGGGGCCGACAGCCGCCCGGCGTTCATGCGCCGCGACGTCGCGATGCTGTCGGAGCCGGCGCCGGGCCGGCTGCCCGAGGAGGCGCCATGGACCATCCGCCTGGAGATGCGCTCCGACGACGACCCGAGGACCACCTGGTCCATGGAGCTGCTGTCTGCAGGGCGCCGCGCCGCGGCGGCCTGTCAGACTCAGATCAGCTCGCGGTAGGCGCTGCGGGCCTCCTCCTCCAGGCGCTCGCTCAGGGAGCTGTAGACGCCCAGCAGGGCATGGGCCTGCTTCGTGAGCGTGGAGCCGTGGGCGCCGTCGCGGTTGAGCAGCTTGATGCCCAGGGCCTCCTCGGTGTCGCGCATGATGCGCCAGGCCTTGCTGTAGGCCATGCCCATGGCCTTGGCCGCGGCGTTGAGCGAGCCGAGCTCGTCCACGCCGCGGCAGAGCTCGGCCACGCCTCGGCCGAATTCCGAGTCGCTGCCGGACTTGGGGTTGCATATGGAGAGCCGCACGTGCGGCTTGAGGGTCCTCATCTGGGCCATGGTGGCTCCTCCTCCGTGAGCGGAAGCGTGGGTTGCTGGGCCATTATCGCACGTGGGGCGCCTCAGCGGCGCAGCATCTCCTCCACGGCGGCCTCGATTGCCGCCTCGTCGCGGTCGATGACCTCGGTGAAGCGCACGGGCAGCTCGTCGAGCTGCGCCAGGCCGGCGGGGATGAAGCCCTGGCCGGTCTCGCGGGCTATGAGCGCGTTCAGCTCGCAGCCCGTGAGCGCCGCCACGTCTTCGGGCAGGGGGGCGCCCGGGGCGATGCCGTGGAGGGCTCGGTACACGTTGTCGCCGAACTTCGCCCAGTGAGCGGTGCTGGCCACGAGCACCGGGTTGTCGCCGCGCTGGCGCTGGGCGATGGCGTAGGCCACGGCGGTATGCGGGTCGATGAGGTAGCCGTGCTCGTCGAGCACCGCCTTGATGGTGGCCAGGCACTCCTCGTTGCTCACGGAGCCGCCCTTGAAGCCCTCCTGGAGCTTGGCCAGGGTGGCCTCGTCCACCTCGAAGCGGCCCTTCTCGCTGAGGTCGGCCATCCAACCGCGGATGGCGCCTGCGTCGCGGCCGGTCAGCTCGAAGAGCTGGCGCTCTAGGTTGGACGACACCAGGATGTCCATGGACGGCGACGGCGTCAGCACGAAGCCGCGCTCGGCGATGTCGTAGATGCCGGTGCCGATGAAGTCCGCGAGCACGCGGTTCTCGTTGCTCGCGCAGAGCAGCGTGCCGATGGGCGTGCCCATCTGCTTGGCGTACCAGGCCGCCAGGATGTTGCCGAAGTTGCCCGTGGGCACGCAGACGTCCAGCAGCCGGCCGGCTTCCAGCTTCCCGGCGCGCACCAGCTCGGCGTAGCTGGAGATGTAGTAGACGATCTGGGGCATGAGGCGCCCCCAGTTGATGGAGTTCGCGCTGGAGAGCGCCACCGAGCAGCCCTCCATGAGCTCGGCGGCGAAGGCCTCGTCGCCGAACACGCGCTTCACGCCGGTCTGGCAGTCGTCGAAGTTGCCGCGCACGGCCCACACCTGCACGTTGCCGCCCGTGGTGGTGACCATCTGCTTGCGCTGGATGTCGCTCACGCCGCCGTCGGGGAACAGCACGCCGATGCGCACCCCCTCGACCCCCTTGAAGCCCTCCAGGGCGGCCTTGCCCGTGTCGCCGGAGGTGGCCACCAGGATGCAGAACTCGTGGTCGAGCTCGCCGCGCTCGCGCAGCTCGCGCGCGCTGGCCGAGAAGAACTGCGGCAGGCACTGCAGCGCCATGTCCTTGAAGGCGCTGGTGGGGCCGTGCCAGAGCTCCAGCACGTGGGTGCCCTCGCCCAGCGACACGATCGGCGCGATGGCCTCGTCGTCGAAGTTGGAGCCGTAGGAGCGGCCCATCAGCTCGGCGATGCGCTCGTCGGGCAGGTCGACGTTGAACAGCTCGTAGGCGCGGGCCGCCCGCTGCGCGTAGGGCAGCTCGGCCAGGGCCTCGATGTCGGCCAGGGACAGGCGCGGCAGCTCCTCGGGCACGTACAGGCCACCGCCCTGGGCCAGGCCGTCAACCACGGCGCGGGTGAACGGCACCGGCTCGGCGCAAGCGCCCCGGGTGTCGATGTAGCGGTTGGCCCCTGGGTTGTCGGTGCGGTTCAGCTTGTCGGCCATGGTGGAAGCCCCCGTCTCCTCGCGTGCGTCCGCGGGCGCGGCCTCGGCTTCGGCCCGCGCCCCCTGTACGAGCAACCATTAAATCACAACGGGCCTCGCCCCGACCCTGCCGCTTGCGCCGGGAGCCCCAGCAATCGCCTTGCGGCAGCGCGGGCGGCGGCTGAGGGCCGCGCAGCGGCGCTGGAGGGGCCGGCGCGCCGGTGGCAGGTGGGCCCATGGGTGGGCGTGGCGACGGCGCGGCCTCGTGCGCGGTTCGCGCTTTCGCTGCGCTGAACTGGCGACTCCACGAGCTGTCCAACATCCTCCTTGCGCATCGAGGGGGCGCTTGCTATAGTCCAGGGTGCCAAAAACAGTGCTTCTCGTAACAGAGAAGTTACGGAAAACAAAATATCGAGTTTCTGAGCTACTTCTTGCTTAACACGAAATGAAGAGGGCATCTGCCTATCAAGATTCGTAGTTGGGTAAGTCGATAGCTCGGTGGATCCCAGTTTTCCGTAGTCTTGCTGTTTTTGGCGAAACTGTGGTGGATGCCCTCCTCATTTCGTCAAAGCAATCGTGCACGTCAGTCAACAGGGCTCCTCCGCAGAGGGAATAACCACTTTGCCGGAAGGAGCAGGCGCAATGCGAGCCCTTGCTGTTTCTCGAACCTCCAAGCCATCCGCTGCTGCCTTGGCGCTGGTGCTGGCCTGCACGTTAGGGCCGGTCGCTATGGCCGACGAATCCCAGGTCGATCCCACCGCTGGTGGCGTCGAAGCCGACGTCGCCGCCGCTGCGGATGCCCCTATGCTGGCGAGCCTCATGGCCAGCGGCGCCGGGCACATCAGCGCGGCCGTTGCCCTTGAGGACGACCCCGAGCCCGTCGTGGGCTCGTTCACTGTGGGTGGCCTGACCTACGCCATCGTCAGCGAGGGCGAGGTCGCGCTCGTATCCGTCGGCTCTGACGCCGCTGCTCTTGCCGCTGGTCCCGCTGGGACTGACGCAGGGCCGCTTGCGGGCTCTGACGGCGCCCCCTCCGGAGAGGACTCCGGCTCAGGGGTGCCAACTTCGCCTTCGCCCTCTCCGGAGGGGGCGTCTTCCGATGGTGTCGAGGGCGAGGATGCTCCTGAGCCTGTGGTTCTTGCAATCCCTGAGTCCGTCGAGTTCGACGGTGTCACCTACTCCGTCACCTCTTTCGGCCCTCGCGCCTTCGCTGGCTGCGATGCCGACGTCGTTACCATCCCCGCTGCCGTCGGGTCCGTCGACGGGCTGGCGTTCCGCGGCTCTGCCGTCGCCTCTGTTGAGGTCGATGACGGCAACTCTCACCTCTCCTCCTACGACGGCATGCTCTTCGATGCCGAAGGAATAAGCCTCTTGCTCATTCCCGAGGGCAAGCAGGGCGCTGCCCGCATCCCATCGACAGCGGAGGCGGTCCCTCCCAGTGCGTTCTCGCATTGCGTGCTGGTGACATCGATTTCCGTGGATGCGGGCGGCGCAGCCTATCTCTCGCGGAATGGTTCCTTATACGACGCCTCCGGCGAGACGCTCCTGCGCGTCCCTGCCGGGGCTACCGAGATTGAGATAGCCGACGGCTGCACCACCGTGGCTGCCGGCGCTCTGGAGGGCTGCGTGAAGCTGCGCTCCATCCAGGCCCCTGCCAGCGTGGTCGAGGTGAGCCCCGACGTGCTCGGGGCCGCTAGCGGCAGCGTTCCGGTGGCCGCCGTCAGCTCGCTCGGCCAGATCGCTGACGAAGGTGGCGGGCTGGCTGCCGCTGCGGGCGACGATGGCGGCCAGGTCGCCGTCGTGGGCGATGCCCCCGTCGTCGAGGACAGCTCGGCTGAAGGCTCTTGGGCCTCCTCTGACGGCGAGGGCGGCGAGCCCTCTGCCGAGGCCGAGGCGCCTGACGATGACGACGATGCAAACCCTGCTCAGCTGACCTCCCTGGTCGCGCTCGCAGCTGTGGGCGACGATCTTCTTAAGGTCGACCCTGCATCCATCATCGTGCGCATCCCCGAGGGGGCCGACCCAGCCCCCTGGGAGGCCGTCGGCTTCGGGGTCGAGGTCGCCCCATCCGATGGGGCTGATGATGCCGAGCCCGTCGAGGGCGAGCCGCTGGACGGCCCCGTCCCCGAGGCTGCTCGTGACCACGATGCCGGCGAGCCTGACGGCGCCTCCTCCGACGGCCCCGTCACCGTCGACGAGGTGACCATCGGCTACGGCTACGCCAACGAGCGCTCCAGCGCCGACGGCGCCTACGAGCGAGCGACCCCCAAGATAGACGCCGTCCTCAAGCTCCAGCCCCTCACCGCCGAGGAGCTCATGGAGGGCGAGGCGGCTGCAGGAGGCGAAGGCGCCCCCGCAGGCTCCGGGCCTGCTGCCAATGGCGGCTCGGACGGCGCTGATGGGGCTGATGGCTCCGACGCGAGCGCCGGCGACGGCACGGCAGCCGATGCCGCCGGCACAGGTGAGGGCGAGCCGACGCTCGCCTCCAAGCTCGCTGACCTCCCCGAGGACTCCCAGGCGACGGCCTCGTTCCTCTACGAGGGCTGCCTCTATGTGATAGACCCTGAGGGAGGGGCTGCCCTCGTGGCCGTGGACCCCAAGCGCCTGGCGGAGTGCGTGGAGGACCCGACCACGCTGATACTCCCAGACTACGTCGATGACGGCCAGTGGTCCTATCCGCTCACGCGCATAGCCAAGGGGGCGTTCCGAGGCTCCGGCATAGAGCGCCTCTGGATACCGGCCTCGGCCACCTACCTCGACTACGCGCTAGAGGGCTGCGAGACCCTGCGCTACGTGGAGATATCCGAGGACTCGCCCGTATACTCCTCCAAGGGAGGCTGCCTCTACGACAAGTCGGGCGAGACGCTGTGGATGGCGCCGGAGGGAATCGGGGGGCCTCCAGCAGCTCAATCGCTGTCGCACGCCATGATCCAACGAACACAATGGGATGCTTGGCGGCTTGGCATTTGTCGACCGGAATCTGGCGTTTCGTCTGCTGTGCTGCCCCTCGCGACTAGCTCTCGCAGATCCTATACACAATACACCAACCACACGTTTACTGACACACTAGGACGCGTTATCACCTACAACGGAAAACACTTAGTCGAAAACGATTGGCCTGGCACAACCACCTCTTGCGAATCACACTCGCACGACACCTGGGGTGAGATCCTTATGTTCATTGATATGGTTCACGCACCTGACGAACATAACGGAGCACAGCTGAATATTGCGAGAGAGAACGGTTATTTGGGAGGAGTTGGTCGCCTGCGGGCCACCTGGCGGCACACGAGCGATTATGTCGCGTTCGACCAAGGCGACAGGATTGTTGAAGTGAGGGGGCTTAGCACGTCGCCTGACGGGCCTTACCTACCTTATGAGACCTCGGTCGGCGATGCTGTGGCTTCTTACGTTTGGTGTGATTCAAGAGACAATCCTAACTATGTAACGGCTGCTTGGAACCCGAACGGAGGCACCTGCGACCCCGCCTCATCCTCCACAACCGCTGGACACACCGTACTCTCCCCTGTTCCCTCTCGTACCGGCTATACCTGCACCGGCTGGTGGACGGCTGCGGCAGGCGGCACCAAGGTGTGTGCTCCTGGGGGAACGACCGGCGCGATTACGTCCAACGTCACCTACTACGCCCAATGGTCCCCCATCACCTACAACGTGCGCTACTTCGACCACGCGGGCAACCTCAAGGCCACGGACACGAAGAGCTACGGCGCCACGTTCAGCCTTCGGGCCAACCCCGGCTGGACGGCCGCGGGCTACACCGCCCAGGGCTGGGCGCGCTCCAAGGGCCAGTCCGCGAAGTCCCACTCGTTCTCCCAGTCGGTGTCCAACCTGTCCTCGGCTCAGGGGGCCAACGTCGACTTCTACGTGGCCGAGACGGCCAACAGGTACGCAGTGAGCTTCAACGCCAATGGAGGGACGGGAGGCCAGTCGACCAACGTCACCGCCACCTACGGCAGCGCCATGCCGGGGATATCCACCACGAAGCCAGCCAGGACCGGCTACGCGTTCGGCGGCTGGTACGACACGAGCGCCGCATCCGGCGGCACCCAGTACTACACCTCCGCCTGCGCGAGCGCGCGGACGTGGAACAAGACCTCCAACGCCACCCTGTACGCGAGGTGGACGGCCAACCCGTACTCGGTGAGGTACTTCACCAAGGCGGGCGCCCACATAGCCACCGACGCCAAGTCCTACGGCGCCACCTTCGCCCTGAGGGGGGACCCCGGGCGCACGACCCCTGGCTACACGGCCATCGGGTGGGCCAGGAGCGCGGGCCAGTCCACGGCCTCCCACTCCTTCGGCCAGTCGGTCTCCAACCTCGCCACCTCGGGCAACGCGGACTTCTACCTGGCAGAGGTGCCGAACAGCTACTCGGTGACGCTCGACGCCGCCTTCCCTGCGTTCGCGCAAGGACCGACCTACGAGGGCTACGGGCCCCATGGGATGTCCAAGGACGCAGGGACCGCGAGCGTGACCGCGACCTACGACTCGGCCATGCCCTCCGCCACCATGCCGCGCGCCACGGGCTACAGGTTCGAGGGGTACTTCGACGACGCGGGCACCTGCTACTACAATGCCGACGGGTCGTCTGCGCGCACCTGGGACAAGCCGGGTGCGGCCACCCTCCACGCCCGCTGGTCGGTCGAGCGCCACGAGCTGACGCTCGACGTCGGCAACGGCGAGGTGCCGAGCGCCCCAGGCCGCGGGTGGGTGCGGGACGCGGGCGACTCCGGCCTCTATCGCCTCAGCTACTCCATAGAGTGGGTGGAGGAGTCGGGAGGCTCCCTTCGCATACAGCTCCCGGTCCCTGCGACCAAGCCCGGCTACGCCACCTTCGACGGCTGGACGGGAGGCGGCATCGCCAAGCCCTCCAAGAGCGTCATCGTCCAGCCCTGGGAGCTCGCGGACAGGGCCTACGCCGGAGCGTTCTCAGGGGTTGCTGCCTACGCTGCCACGCTGGACCTGGCAGGGGGCCGCTTCGACCCCGCCCCTGAGGGCTGGGCGGGGTCGGGCGACGCATGGAGCCGCTCGTTCACCGTGGAGAGCGACGCGTTCAGCCTGCCTGCCCCCTCGCGCGACGGCTACTCGTTCGAGGGCTGGGCGGCCGTGGCGGCCGACGGCTCGCTCGGGACGCCTGAGAGGGACGTCACCGTCCCCAAGGGGTCGTGGGGCGACCGCTCCTGGAGGGCCGCGTGGAGGGCCATCGAGTACAACATCTCCTACGAGCTCGCTGGCGGCACGATGTCGGGCCAGCGCACCTCCTACACCAAGGAGGACCCCGACTTCGAGCTGCCCGTCCCCACCCGGGAGGGCTACTCCTTCCAGGGATGGGAGGTGACAGGGGCCAACGGCGCCGGGCTGTCCCAGCAAGGGGTGGTGACGACCGTCAAGCAGGGCACCTGGGGAGACCTGCACGCCACCGCCAAGTGGGCGACGGCCTCCTACGTGGCGTCGCTCGACCTCGCCGGCGGCTCGTTTGCGAGCGCGCCTGACGGGTGGTCGGAGGCAGGTGGCTCGTGGACCCGCGGGTTCACCGTCGAGTCCGACGCGTTCGAGCTGCCCACGCCCAAGCGCGCGGGCCACGACTTCCAGGGCTGGGCGCTCGTGGCCCCTGACGGCTCGCTGGGCAGCCCCGCCGCGAGCGTCACCGTCCCCAAGGGCACCGTCGGCGACAGGAGCTACCGGGCCGTCTGGCAGGCGAGGAGCTACTCCGTCACGTGGCACTACTCAGGCCAGGTGGTCGACGGCCAGCAGTCCGCGACGTCGAGCCAGGCTTACGGCTCTCCCATCGCCTTCCCCTCGCGCCCGAGCGTCGCCGACCCCGCCCGCGACCACTATGCCTTCGAGGGCTGGTTCACCGAGCGCGAGGGAGGGGAGAGGGTGGAAGCCGGCGACTACCTCCTGGAGTCCGACTCCACCTTCTACGCGAGGTGGTCGCCCATCGAGTACGTCGTCCACCTGCACCTGGGCGACGACGACGCCTACGGCGAGCACAAGGCCCACATAGAGCAGAGCGGGCAGGCGCTGCCGCTCGCCCCTGACGGCCACTTCGACATGCCCTACACGGTGGAGGACGAGGTGCGCCTTCCGACCGTGACCGACGACCCCACGGTGCCCAAGCCCGTGCGCGAGGGGATGTCGTTCGTCGGCTGGGTCGAGTGCGCCGAGGACGGCAGCTTCGACCCTGACCTGGTCCCCTCCATGGAGGTCGTCCTTCCGGTCGGCTCCCATGGTGACAGGCACTACCGCGCCGTGTGGTCCTTCGCCCTCAGGTTCGAGGTGCCCTCGGCCGTGGGCTTCAGGTTCGACCTCGCCGACGACGACGCCTTCGTCGACGCCCCTCACGGCCCCGTGCACGTGGTGTCGGGAGACGGGGTGGAGATGCGCTCGCTCTCCCTGGGCCAGCTCGCCGTGGCCGACGTCGCCGTGGACGTCGCAGGCGCCGACCCGGATGCCATCGTCTCCGACCGCTCCAAGGTGCAGCTGCGGGTGATGGACGCGTCCTTGCCCGACCCGTGGACGGGCTGGGTGCCGCTGCCCACCACCTCGGCCCCCGAGAGGGTCGACCCCTACGATCTGGGCGCGCTCGGGTTCGGGGATGGAAACGCCCTTGCGCCCCTCGCCTCCAAGCCCCTGCGCTACGACATCGAGGTGCAGGACCCTGTGACCACGCTCGCAGGGGAGGTCGACGCCTCGCTCGCGAGGATCGTGTTCACGGTCAAGGGGCTGTGGTAGCGAGCGCCCCATGGCGTGCGGTTCGGAACGTCCCGATCGCATGCTGTGGCGGGAGCGGGCTGGCGCCCGCTCCCGCCCTCGGGGCCGCCGGAGGGGATGACGTTATCCCCGTCCTGCGTCACCGACTCTGTTCACGCCGGCCCGCCCGGT
>CANOCK010000040.1 GCA_947564525.1 uncultured bacterium
TCTTCGGGGCGGGGTCGGCCTCCAAGGTCAGGTTCGCCGCCACGCTCGGCGAGGGCGACGCGGCCCGCACGGCCAAGCTCACGGCAGGCGGCTCCTCCGCCACCGCCTCGCTCGCGGGCCTCTCCGTCCCGGCGGCTGCCTCCAAGGCCGATCCCGGCCGCCTCGCCGTGGCCTACGGCCTCGAGCTCGACTCAGACCTCGCCATCCCGCCCGTGCGCGACGCCGCCCCCGTGGCCAGGCTCGCCTACACGGTGAGCCTGCCCGGGGCCGGCGCGTGAGGCGCGCAGCGCATGGTTCAGGGCGGGCGGGCCGCCCAGGCTGAGCAATGGGCGTGCAATTTGGAATGGATCGAGTCAAGCGGTCATTGCACGCCCAGGCGTGAACAGAGGACGCAGCACCGTTCGCCCCATTGCACGCTATTGCGCGCGATTGCGGGTCGTGGCAGGGGACGCTATTCCCGGGCGGACTCGCTCGATGCGTCGCTGCGGTGGGTGGCGGCGAACTTGCGCACGATCCGCACGTATGCCAGCGACACCGCGATGGCGGCCACGATGAGCCCTATCTCGATGGGCAGCGTGTGGGCGAACCCGAAGGCGTAGGCCTGGGTCTTGGTCGCGCCGGCGGCCATCTGGGACTCCACCATGCCGGACATGATGCCCACGTACAGCGCCGACGATATGCACCCCGCCACCTGCACCAGCGTGGAGTGGATGGCCGACCCGTCGGATGACAGCTCCTGCGGCAGCACCTCCAGGTCGACGCTCTTGATGGCCGGGTAGACGGCGCCGATGCCGGCGTACACGAGCGCCGTGCACGCCGCCACGAGCAGCGCGCTCGCCAGGGACATAGTGGCCAGCATCACCGCGAACCCGACCAGCACCACGCCGAGCCCCGCCGGCACGAGCGGCCATACGCCGTGCCTGCCGAGCATCTTCCCGCTGGCGAAGCAGGTGAGGGCGTAGCACAGGATGGGCACCGCCAAGATGCAGCCGGCCACGAACGCGCTGAACCCGGCGGCGCCTTCCAGGTACAGTGGCACGAGCAGGCTCAGGTAGACGCTGCCCATGTAGGCCAGCACGATGAGCACCTCGCCGGCGGTGAACGCCCCGACCTTGAAGGGGCGCATATCCAGCAGCGGGTGGGCGATGCGCATCTGGCGCCACACGAACAGGGCGAGGACCGCCAGCCCCGCCACCATGACACCGACCGCGACGGCGCCGTAGTGGGTCACCTCGTTCAGGCCGACCATGAAGGCGCCCAACCCGACGAAGCTCAGCACGATGCTCGCCGCGTCGATGGGGCGGTCCTCCCGCGACGTGATGTCGTGGATGACGAAGAAGCCCGCCACCAGCAGCAGCGCCGAGAGCACCGTGGGCACCAGGAACAGCGCGCGCAGGCCCGCGTAGGTTATGAGCAGGCCGGCGATGGGCGGCGCGAAGGCCAGCCCGATGCCGATGACGCCGCTGTTCACCGAGAGCAGCATGCCCGCCTTGCCCTTCGGCGCGATCATGAGCAGCGCCTCGTTGATGACGGGGAAGTACAGCCCCGTGGTGAACGCCTGCACCACGCGCGCCGCCACCATGACGGGGAAGCACCAGGCGATGAACCCCAGGAATGACCCGACCAGACCGGTGACCAGGCCGAACAGCATCACCTTGCGCAGGCCGAACCGCCGCATGACCGACGCCGCCGTGGTGATGACGGTGCCCGCCACGATGGCGAACACGATGATGACCAGGTTCGCCTCGGCCAGCCGCACGTGGAAGTCGGTGGACACCTGGTCAAGCGCTATGTTCATGATGGACTGCATGAACGAGGCCAGCAGGTTGCATGCGAACAGGAAGACGATCACCTTCCATTCGGTGCGCTGGGGCGATGCCTTCGCCGCTGTGCTCGTTGTGGTTCCCATGGTGATCTTGCCGCGATTCCGAGAGGTGGCCGGGGGCTCGTCCGAGGAGAAGCCGGTTCCTACCTTAGGCCGTGCGGGGCTGCGGCGGCGGGGCGCGCCGGCTCCATCACCGGCCCATAGCCGTATCGTTGCCTGGCCGACATCTGGAGGGCGCGCAAGGGATGCTCCAGACCGCCCATGCCCTTGGTGAAGGCATCGAGCGCGCAAGCGGGGTCGCAGCGCCCTCTCGTCTCGCCGGGATGCGCGACCGGCGCTCCCTCCCGCTCTTTGCGCCCTCGGGCACGGAGGGCTACCATGGGCACGACGGCGGTGACTTGCCGTATCGTACCTATATATAAGCAGAGGAGGCGCGTTGGGCTTGTTCGAAGCGAGGGGCCTCAGCGTGGCCTACGGGGCCGCCGATGACCCGGGTGCTGCGCCGATGCGGCTCGACGCCGTGTCCTTCAGCTTGGAGCGCGGGCGCATCTACGACCTGACCGGGCCCTCCGGCGCGGGGAAGTCGATGCTGATCCGTGCCTGCGCGCAGATGATGGCCGTCGAGGGCGGCTGCCTGCTGCTCGATGGGGTGGCCAGCGGCGCCATGGCCGTCCAGGAGTGGCGCCGTCGCGTCTGCCTGGTGCCCCAGCACGCCTCGCTCGTAGCGGGCACCGTGCGCGACAACCTGCTGCTGCCCTGGACGCTCAAGGTCAATCGCAGCCGGCCGCTGCCGACCGATGGCGAGCTCAGGGCGCTCCTGGATGCTGCGCTGCTCGACGTGTCCCTCGACCGGGACGGCGCCAAGCTCTCGGGCGGCCAGGCGGCGCGGGTGGCGCTCTTGCGCGTGTTCGCCACGAAGCCCGAGGTGCTGCTGCTCGACGAGGTGGACGCTGCGCTCGACGACGCCTCGGCCCAGGCCGTGGGCGCGCTCACCGCGGAGGTGGTGGGCCAGGAGGCCACCTGCCTGCGCATCCGCCATCGGTCGCCCGATGGCAGGGCGTTCGGGACCTTCCATCTAGAAGGCGGCTGCCTGTCCTACGCCGAGGGCGGCCGGGGGCGGATGCCCGAGGCGGTTCCGGCATCCGAGGGGCCGGTGGCGGCTTCACCGAACTCTGGCCTCGGCCGCTCGCCAGCGGCTTCGCCAGGCTCGGGCCTCGACGGCTCGCCAGCGGCTTCGTCGACCCGAGCGCCCGAGAGGCCTTCGGCCTCCGCGCCGACCGAAGGGGGCGAGTCCTGATGGAGGGCGGCGTCATCGACATCGGCACCGTCGAGCTCTTCGCGGCCAGCGGGCTCATGCTGGTGGCTGGCATCGTGTCGTGGCGGCTGTCGCTTGGGCAGGAAAGGGACATCGCCATAGCGACAGTGCGCGCCTTCGTCCAGCTGCTGGCCATGGGGTTCCTGCTGGTCTACCTGTTTCGCTACCAGAGCTGGTGGCTCGTGCTGGCGGTGCTGCTCGCCATGGCGCTCTGCGCCACCCAGATAGCCGTGAGCCGGGTGAAGCAGAAGGTCGGCGGGCTGCACCTGCCCATCTTCGCGTCGCTGCTGTCGTCGTCGATGGTGATCGCGTTCGTGGTGGTGGAGGGTGTGATCCAGCCCGACCCCTGGTACAGCGCGCGGCAGCTGGTGCCCATCGCGGGCATGGCGCTGGGCAACACCATGTCGGCCACGGCGGTGGCCATCGACCGCCTGTTCGCCGACCTGGACAGCCGCGCCGACGAGATGTTCGCGCTGATCGCCCTTGGCGCCACCCCGCGGGAGGCGGCGTTCCCCTCCATCAAGGCGGCGGTAGGGGCGGGCATCCTGCCCACGCTCGCCACCATGGGCGCGGCGGGCATCGTGCAGATCCCCGGCATGATGAGCGGCCAGATCCTGGCCGGGGCCGACCCTGTCGTGGCGGCGAAGTACCAGATCGTGGTGCTGCTCATGATGTCGGCGGCCACGACGCTGGCCATCGTGCTCATCTGCTTCCTGACGTTTCGCCGGCGCTTCTCCAAGGAGGGCTACTACCTGGATGCGGGCATCCGCTGAGGCTGGCCCGCGGGGCGAGCGAGCCAAGAGAGCCGTCCGGCGCCGGGGCGTTCACCATCGTGCTGCCCGTCTGGCAGGCGGCGCTCCTGACCGCGGGCCTCGCCGCCGTGTTCGCCCTCTCCGCCTACGGGTTCTCCCGCTCCATCCGCACCATCAGCGTGCGCGAGCTGGTCGTCGAGTGAGCGCGCGATAGGGGCTGTACCGTGGGCGGGGCGCGCTCCCGCCCTGCCCACGACGGCCGGAGCCAGGAGCCAGGAGAACCGCCCCCTGGCTCCCTGGCGCAGCGTGAACGGTGCCCCGTTCGCGCGGCCTGCGTCAAGCGAGGGGCGCCATGTCCAGGCGCAGGGTCTGCTCCACCACCTTCATCAGCTCCTCGTCGCTGATGGCGGGCCGCACCTTGACGAGCCCCACCAGCCCGAAGATCGCCACGCAGAACATCTCGTAGACGAGCTCGATCTCCACCTGGTGATGGGCGGCGTACTCGGTGGCGATGTGGCTATGGAGGCAGTCGACGGTCTCCTGGGTCGCCCGCACGTCGAAGGCGTCCCGCACCCCGAGCTCCTCCAGCACGCCTATCATCGGGCGGGGGCTGCCCTCGGCATCGTAGAGGGCGTAGCGGAAGGTTCGGACGCACGCCGCCAGCGAGCCGGCGGTGTCCCCGAACACCCGCAGCTCGTTCCAGGCGATGAGGCTCTCCACCAGGTCCTCCACGTAGTCGTCGATGACCGCCTCGATCACCCCGTTCTTGTTGCGGAAGTGGTAGTAGACCAGCTCGCGCGTCACGTTGGCCTCCCGGGCGATGGCCGTGACCGTGGTGGCCCGCACGCCGTCGCGCTCGAAGAGCTGCCGAGCCGTGGCGACGATGGTCCCTGGCGTCCCGCTGAGCCGACGCGTCTCGGCCAGGCTCTTCCGGGGCGCCCGCACGTGGGATGCCGCCTCGCGCGGCGTGCGGTCGCCGTAGTCGCGCGTCGTCGCCATCACATCCCTCCGTCCCTGGCCGAGGGGCGCCTCGGGCCCGATGCCCAAGGGCAGCCCCGTGTCTTTCACAAATGGTCATCTTCTGTGAAATTCTACCCTATCGCCCCATGGTACACTCCGCCTCATTGGTGCGGCGTGGGTTCGCGAGGGGCGCGTCCCGGGCCGCGAGGAGGGGCTGATCGGTGCCGGGGAGGCCCTGGTGAGCCCATGGGCCTCTCTCGTAGCGGACGAGTGGGGCGCCCGTTCGCTCGGGGCGCAGCCCCGAGGCCGCACGGGCGATCCCAGGGAAAGGACTGGACATGGGGATTCTCTATCAAGCTGCCGACCCGATCTATTGGGCCATCTGGCTGTTCGTGCTGTTCGCGCTCATGGCGTTCAACGAGCTGGGACGCGTGAAGCTCTGGGCGGGCTTGGCGCTGTTCGCCGTGGTGCCCATCGCGCTGACCATCTTCGTGTGGCCCGAGACCGCCGCCCCCGGCAACGAGTACGGCACCGGCACCTGGTTCAACTGGGTCAAGACCTACTCGGCGCTGGCGGGGTGCCTCGGGTTCATCGCCCTGCGCTTCGTGAAGTGGCGCGGCAAGGACGGCAAGACCCACTACCTCTACGAGAAGAAGTGGGCACTGTGCTTCCCGCCGCTCATCCTTGCCATCAACATCGCCGAGGCGGTCATCCGGGACTTCCAGGTGTTCAGCTTCGCCCTGTGGGAGGGCGGCGTGGTGGAGAACCTCTGGACCATCTCCGGGCCGTGGAACATCATGAACGGCATCGCGGGCATCCTGAACATCGTCACCATCTGCGGCTGGTTCGGCATCTTCATCTCGAAGGACTCGTCGAAGGACATGATCTGGCCTGACATGATCTGGCCGTGGATCATCGCCTACGACCTATGGAACTTCGCTTACACCTACAACTGCATATCGGACCACTCGGCCTACTGCGGCCTGGCTCTGCTGCTGGCCTGCACCATCCCCACCTTCTTCATCAAGCGGGGCGCATGGCTGCAGCACCGGGCCCAGACGCTGGCGCTGTGGATCATGTTCGTCATGACGGTGCCGCAGTTCGCTGACGTGCTGGCGCCCATTCCCACCACGCACAACCCCACGGCGTTCTTTGTGGTGAGCCTGATCGCCCTGGCCTCGAACGTGGCCGTGGCGGGCTATCAGCTCTATCGGATCCGCAAGCTGAAGCTGAACCCGCTGAAGGACCAGATCTACGTCGGCACGAAGCCCTACGAGCGCGTCGTGGAGGAGAACCGCTAGGCGCTGGGGAACGTCGGGCGCGGCCTGCATCGAGCGGCGCGAGGAAGCGGCCGAGGCCGGGGCGATCCTGGCCTCGGCCGCTTCCCTTTGGGCGGCGTTGGGGCGGCTGCCGCTCCGATGGGCCCGAGGGTCGAGCTCGCGGGCGCGCCCTGCCCGGGCCTGTTGGGGCAGTGCGCGCCCGCTGTCGTCATCGCCCCATCTTCTGGTGGTAGGCGCGCAGCGCGGCGTCGAAGCTCCCGGCGGTCCGCTTGAAGTGGATCTGGTAGCCGATGCAGAAGGCGGCCAGCGTGACCAGGAAGATGAGGCTGAACGTCATCCACGCCCAGGGGTTGTTCGGGGGGAGCCAGCCGCCCAGCCAGGCGCAGGCGGCGATCGCGGCGAACGCCGTGATGCCGAACCCGAGGATGCGCCCTGGGTAGGGCAGGCTGTGGATGACCTTGTCGGTGAACCAGACGCCTTGCAGCACGGCAAGCGCCGCTGCCGTCAGCAGCAGGGTCAACGTCATCACCAGCCCGTACTGGGGGCCAGTGGCCGCCATCGCCACCACGCTCCCGACGGCCATGAACAACGTGAACATGGCGCAGGCCGAGAGCACGATCCTCTTTCCGAAATCCTTCATGGTAGAGCTCCTTTCTCATAGCCGTGCTGCTTGCACGGTCGGGCTTCCTTGCGGCCTTCCGCCGCGCGTTGCGAGGGGCAGGCGATTCGCCCTCGGGCTGGCGCATCCCGCGCCCTGGGCCCGGCTCCGCGAGTCCGCGCATCTGCGCCGCTACAGGCCGATCCTCTTCTTGATGGCGGCCGAGAACTGCCGCGAAGCGATGACGTGCTCGCCGTTGTCCAGCACGAGCTCGAGCCGCGCGTTGAGGTATGGCCGCAGCCCCTGCACGTGGGCAAGGTTCACGAGCAGCTGCCGTGAGGCGCGCATGAACTCGGCACGCGCCAGGCTGGCTTCGAGCCCTGCCAGGGTCAGCCCCGACTCGATCACCTTGTCTGCGGTGTAGAGGAAGGTCTTGGCGTCCACGGTCTCCGCGTACAGCACGTCGTTGGCTCCGACGGTGCACAGGAAGCCGTCTGACATGCCCGCTATCCGCATGCCCTCGATCTCGGCTGCGGCGACCAGCCTGCGCACTCGTGGGTCGATGCGGGGGCATGAGATGGCCACCTCGATGTCGGTCAGGGCAGGGTCTTCTTTCACGCTGATTCTCATCGGTATCCCTCCTTTCATGGGGCGAGTATGGCAAAGGCGCAGTGGCGCCACAATGTGAGCGGAAGCCAGTTGCACGGGGAGGACGTCGAGTTGCATGGCTCGCAGGGGAACGTCGGGAGGAAGCGGCGAAGGGCGGTCCTGTTGCGTGCGCACTTTTCCGGTTATAACCGGAAAAGTGGGTGAGTTTTTGAACTTTTCCGGTTATACTCGGGAAAGTTCCGAACCCGACGAAGGGGGAATCCGATGGACCTCAAGCCCCGGCCCCTGTACCTCGACAAGCTGCTCGCCTTCAAGGACACCGAGTTCATCAAGGTGCTCGTGGGGATGCGTCGCTGCGGGAAGTCCTCCCTCTTGCAGCTCTTCTCCCAGCATCTCGTCGACGAAGGCGTTCCCTGCGACCGCATCATCGAGATGAACTTCGAGGCCGCGGAGTACCTCGACGTGAGCGACTGCGCTAGCCTGCTCGACCGGGTCGAGCAGAGGGCCGCCGCGGCAGCGCCAGCCGAGGGGCGCTTCTACCTCATGCTGAACGAGGTGCAGCTCGTCGCCCAGTGGGAGAAGGCGGTGAACGCGCTGCGGGTCCGTGGCGACTTCGACATCTACCTCACCGGCTCGAACGCCTATCTGCTGTCGAGCCAGCTGGCCACGCTCCTGTCAGGGCGGTACGTCGAGGTGGACGTGTACCCGCTCTCCTTCCGGGAGCTGGCCGCCTTCGTCGACTGCGACCATCCCGACGAGGCGCTGCTCGCTCGTTACATGGCCTACGGCGGCTTGCCGCCGGTGGTGGAGCAGGGCGAGGTCCAGGCGCTTGCCAAGACGGTCCTCTCGGGGATCTACGACACGGTGTTCGTGAAGGACGTCACCCAGCACATCCAGGTGCGCAACCAGCCGGTGTTCTCGGACATAGCCCGGTATCTGGCCGACACCTCGGGCTCGCGCGTGTCGGTCTCGCGCATAGAGAAGCGCCTGGCCAGCGCCCATCGCAAGACCTCGGGCGAGACCATCGAGCGCTACATCCAGGCGCTGGTGGACTCCTTCCTCTTCTACCGGGCCAAGCGCATCGACCTCAAAGGCGGCAGCATCCTCCAGGGACTAGAGAAGTACTATGCTTCTGACCTGGGGATAAGAAACATGCTGCTGGGATTTCCCTCGGGCGACTACGGGCACGTGCTCGAGGGGGTCGTCTACAACGAGCTGGTCGTGCGAGGATACGAGGTGCGGGTGGGCAAGCTCGACTCCATCGAGGTGGACTTCGTCGCCACGCGCGAAGGGAAGGCGAGCTACATCCAGGTGAGCGCGTCGCTGCTCGACGAGGCAACGCGGAAGCAGGAGATGGAGCCCTTGCGACGGCTGCCTCCAGGGAAGGGCGAGCGCCTGGTCGTCACGCTGGACCGGCTGGGCTTGGGGGACGATGGCGGAATCCAGGTGGCCAACGCCATCGACTGGCTGTTGTCCTAGAGGGCCAAGAAGCGGGGCGAGCGCCGCTCGCTGCTCCCTATAATGGTCTGGTGGCGGCTTCGGGCCGCCGTTCGTGCTCGCCGATTGAAGGAGGCCCCATGGCTGGCAGCGTGCTGTTCCTGGAATACCCGAAGTGCTCGACATGCCAGAAGGCCAAGCGGTGGCTGGACGAGCATGGCGTGGCCTACGCCGCGCGCCATATCGTGGAGGACAACCCCACAGCTGACGAGCTGCGCCAATGGCACGAGCTCAGCGGGCTGCCGCTCAGGCGCTTCTTCAACACGAGCGGCATGGCCTACCGCGAGATGGGGCTCTCGAAGAGGCTGTCGGCCATGGACGAGGCCGCCCAGTACGACCTGCTGGCCACCGATGGCATGCTGGTGAAGCGCCCGCTGCTCGTGACCGAGGCCACGGCGATCCCGGGCTTCAAGGAGGATGCCTGGTCCGCGGCTCTGGGCGCCTAGGGCCGGGCGGAGCGGCAGCGAGCCGTCCCCCGTGCCGGATGAGCGGTCGGTGGGCCAGGGCCTACGGGGCCGTCGGTGCGGTCCCTCTCTGCCGGGGAGGGCTGATGAGCTGCTCCTTTCCGCCCCTAGCTTGCCAGGGGCTTCTCGAAGGCGAGGCGCGTGGTGCCGGCCTCGGGGCCTTCCGTCAGCGTGATGGTCCCGCAGGGGGCGAACCCGGCCTTCTCCACGGCGCGGCGCATGGGCGCGTTGTCGGCGTGGGTGTCGATGCGCACCGAGGCCATGCCGTCCTCGACGGCCTTGGCGCAGGCGAAGGCGAACAGCTGCCCGACGATGCCGCGGCCGCGACGGCGCGGGTCGACGGCGCAGCGATGGAGGGCGGCGTAGGGGCCTTCGGCGACCCATGCGCCGTCCAGGGCCTCGTAGGCGGCCTCGGGACCCGGGCAGTAGCACAGGACCCCGGCCACGCCTTCCTCATCCAGGGCGACGTAGGCCCTGCCGGCGGCTACGTCCGCTTCCCAGGTGGTGCGGTTGGGGTAGCCGCTCTGCCATTGGTCGATGCCCAGGTCGGCCATGGCGGCCTGGGCCCGTTCGGCGAGGGCGACCAGGGCGTCCAGGTGCGCAGGCCGGGCGACGGCGATCTCCAAGGCGCCTCCTTCCTCGTGGGGTGCTCCACGGCTCATCTGGCCATCATAGCGAAGCGACGGCGTCGGCGTGGGCGGCAAGCCGGCGCCGACGCCGTGCTTGCGCCGCACCCGGTCCAGCTTGCCCAGCAAGGGGCTGCCGGCCAGCAGCAGGGTAGCGGCCGTGGCGGTGCCGTGCAGGGCGTTCACGGGCAGTCCCGCCAGGTACACGGCCGCCACGCCCTCGGGGGTCAGGCGCGAGAGCATGAGGAACACCGAGCTGGTGTCCAGCACGGGCCCCGCCACCAGCACCACGAAGGCGCCGCCGCCCAGGGCCACCGCCACCCGCTGCCGCGCCGTCCAATGGCTGCGGGGCACCACGTCGCGGTCTGCCAGGGCCCCGAAGGCGAAGCCGCAGAGCCCGAAGGCGAGCATCTGCCATGGGGTCCAGGGTCCCTGGCCGAAGATGAAGTTGCTGACCAGCGCCGCGAGCGACCCGACCATGAACCCCGACGAGGCGCCCAGGCCGATGCCGGCGACCATGACGACTGCAGCCATAGGCTTGAAGTGGGGCACCCACAGGAACGCCGCCCGCGAGGCCACGGCCAGGGCGGCCATCACCGCGATGACGACCAGCTCCCGGGCCGAGGGGCGCCGCTGCTCGAAGGACGCGAAGAAGGGCACCATGCACCACAGCACCATCAGCACGCTGGCCACCACGTAGCCCTTGCCGCCGACCAGGGCGGCCGCGGCCACGGTGCCGAGGGCTCCCAGCGCCGTGGCCAGCCAGGCGGCTGCCGTGGGGCGGCGGCTCACTCGGCGTCGCTCCCTCGGCATAGGGCGACCACCTCCTGGGGGGTGATGGCGTTCGGGAGCGTGCCACGGCTCATGCGGCTGGCCGCAGGCGCGTAGAACAGGCTCTCGGAGAAGAAGCGCCGGGGCGCGCCGATCGCGGCGATGGCGCCGTCGAACAGCAGGGCCACCTGGGTGGCGTGCTGGGCGCAGAATTCCGTGTCATGGGAGGCCATGACCACCGTGACGCCTCGGGCGACGAGGTGGCCCAGCAGGGCGGCCAGCTCGTCCTTGCGCAGGGCGTCCAGCCCGCGGGTGGGCTCGTCGAGCAGCAGCACCTGCGGGTCGAGCAGCAGCACCTTGGCCAGGGCCACCCGCTGCTGCTCGCCGCAGGAGAGGTCGAAGGGGTGGCGGTCGAGCAGCCCGTCGAGGCCGCAGAGGGCCGCAGCCTCGGCCAGCCTCTCCGTGGGAGGGAAGGGGGTGGCGCTAGCGCCTTCGCCGTCGCGCGGCCCTGCCAGCATCTCCTCCAGCTCGGCGGCCACGGTGTCCTCCACGAAGAGCTCCCGAGGGTCCTGGGGCAGCAGCGCCACGCCGCCATGGAAGAGGCTCTGGCCCTTCCAGGCCCTGAGGGGGCGCCCCAGGGCCTCGATGCGGCCGCGGTAGGGCCGCTCCAGCCCGCACAGGGCGCGCAGCAGGGTGGACTTCCCCGCGCCGTTGCCCCCCATCAGGGCGAGCACCGCCCCGTGGGGCACGGCCAGGCTCGCGCCGCGCAGCACGTCCGTGCCGTCGCGCTCGTAGCGCAGCCACAGGTCCTGGGCGCGCAGCACGATGGCTTCCGGGCTGGGGGCGGGCGGCTCGTCAGGGAAGGCCCTGCGGGCCACGGCGTGGGACTGGGCGTAGGAGCAAAGCCAGCGCCGGCCCTCGCCGACCGTGAGCGGCGGGAGGAGGGGGCCGGCCGTCACGGCCGGGTCGTCCCCCGCGCTCGCGCAGCCGGCGTCCCCCTGCTCCACGCCCTGGTAGATGCGCAGCGGTGCCGGCAGCGAGCGGACCAGCCCGCTGCCAGCCCGCCGCAGCGACCGCGCCGCCTCCCGCGGCGTGCCTGCGGCCACTATGCGCCCCGCCTCCAAGGCCACCACCTGGTCCGCTTCGGCGTAGGCCTCCTCCAGCCGGTGCTCGGCCAGCAGCACGGTCATGCCCAGCTCGCGGTTGGCCTTGCGCACCGTGGTGAGGAAGTCGGCCGCCGCCAGGGGGTCCAGCGCGCTCGCCGGCTCGTCCAGCACCAGCAGCGCGGGCTGCAGCGCCAGGGCCGCTGCCAGGTTCATCCGCTGCTTCTGGCCGCCGGACAGGGCATTCGTCGGCCAGTGGAGCCACGGCTCCAGGCCGAGCCAGGCCGCCGTCTCCGCCACGCGCTGGGCCATGGTCCGTGGGTCGCAGCCCAGGTTCTCCAGGCCGAAGGCCAGCTCATGGTCCATGCGGTCGGCCACGATCTGGTCCGTCGGGTCCTGCATGACGAAGCCGATGCGCCGCGCTTGCTCGACGGCGCTGACCTCCTCCAGCGGCCGCCCCTCCAGCAGCACCCGTCCCGAGCGCTGGCCGTGGGGTGCCAGCGTGCCCTTCAGGTGCCGCAGCAGCGTGGTCTTCCCGCTGCCGCTCAGGCCGCAGAGGCACAGGAAGCTGCCGGCCTCCACGTGCAGGCTCACCCTGTCGAGGGCCGGCCGGGCGGCGCCGGGGTAGACGAACGTCAGATCCTCGATGTCGAGCAGCGCCATGCGACCTCCTCCCAAGCGTCGAGCAGCGCCGGCAGCCCCAGGAACCCTGCGAGGGCCACCAGGCCGAGGGCGCGAAGCGGCGTGAGGGGCGCCAGCGCTACCTGGGGGAAGAACTGGGCCGACGCGCCACCGGCGAGGATGGCCGCCAGGGCTGCGGTCCCCAGCACCACCAGGGCCACCGCCACGGCCCCTTCGCCGCGCCCCATGGGATAGCGGCCGTAGCGGGTGCGCGGGCCGCAGCCGTAGCCGCGGCTGGCCATGGAGTCGGCGGTGGTCACGGCGCCTTCCGTCGCCCAGGTGCCCAAGGCCGAGAGCAGCTGCGTCCCATGGCGCAGGCCGGCCCGCAGCCCGTTGCCGCGGGGCGCCTTGCCCACCCCGGCGCGGGCCGTGGCGATCTGGGCGGCCTTGCGCTGATAGGTGGGCACGAGCCGCAGGGTCATGGTGAGCACCAGCGAGAGCGCCGGCGCCGCCCCGCCGAACAGGTAGGTGAGCTTGTCGGCGGTCAGCACGCGGTTGAAGCTGGCGAACCAGAGCAGCACGGCGGCGAACATGGCGGCCGTCTGCAGGCCCGCGGCCAGCGCCTCCAGGGTGTAGGGGTGGCCGAGCCAGGTGAGCAGCACCGTGTCTCCCGCGGTGTTGAACAGGGGGTTCACCAGGGTCAGCAGTGCCATGAGGGGCGCCATGGCCGCGATGAGCCGCCACGCGCCCCGACCGCGCAGGCTGCGGTAGAGCGCGGCTGCCGCCCCGAGGGCCACGGCGGAGAACAGCGGGCCCTGCACCAGGATGGTCATGGCGATGGCGGCGGCGAAGAACCCGAGCGCCACCGCCGGGTGCAACCGGCCAAGCGCGCAGGGACGGCCCGCGGGGATGCCCGAGGCGCTTGGCTTGGCTTGGCCCATGGCGGCGATGGCGCTCGGCGCTACATCTCTATGTAGGACCACTCGACGGCGTCGCCCGGAGCCAGCTCCGTCTTGTCGGCCGAGGCTTGCACCTGCTCGCCATTGACGGTGTAGGTCCAGCCCTTCATGCCCTCGTTGGCAAGGCCCTCCACGGCCTCGACGAAGGCGCCGTACTCGGAGTCGGCGGAGGTCACGACCAGGCCGGTGGCCTGCAGCGCTTCCAGGGCCGTGGCCCCTGCGGGCAGCGCCAGCTCGCCGGAGTACGCCACTTGGCCGTCGGCGCCAGGGCTCGTGACGGCCATGGTCACGATCATCTCGGGCGCTTCGGCCACCGACGCCGACGAGCTTGCCGCGTCAGGCGCTTCGGCCGGTGCCGAGCAGCCGGTGAGGGCCGCCAGGGACACCAGGGCTGCCGCCAAGGCGCAGGCCAGTGCCTTGCGGCAGGAGTCGGTCAGGGCAAAGGTGGGGTGGGGGGTCTGCATGAGGACACCTCTTTCTTCCAGGGCTCCCGGTTCTCTCGGCTCGGTGTTCCGACTTCGCGCACGATGCCCGTGCGTCCTTACGGTTACTGGCATAGCGCGGGATTCTCACCCGCATTCCCCGAGGCGCTTGCCGCCTTGCGCACCCAACGCAATCCGACGGAGCCAACGTCCAGCATTCTAGCGCCTCTCGGGCGCGAGGCAAAGGGCGGGATTCAGGCCCAGGCCCAGGCCCAGGCCCAGGCCCAGGCCCAGGCCCAGCATGCTCCTCGATGCC
>CANOCK010000041.1 GCA_947564525.1 uncultured bacterium
CTCGGTGGCCTCCAGGTCGGGCAGGAAGCAGTCGGCCAGGGCCGCCGCAGCGGCCTGGGCCATGGTATGATCGCGCATGGAGGGTCCTTCCTCTCCGTCTCCGGCCTAGACAACCCGAGAGGATACAGGAGGGGCCCTCTTCCTGTGGCACAGGGGAGCGACCCGGAATCCGGACAAAGTTAACTCACACTTTGCCTCAGGGGAACGGGGCCACCATAACCCCAGATGCACGTCTCGTTTGGCGGGCTCTGCAGCCCGTTGCCCCCTCGACACGGAGCTGTGGACGACCCGCTGCAAGGAGCCATCGTCCCACGACGAACCGCACCGCTGCCCCGTCCGACGGCAGGGCGCGCCCTCCATATGTGAAAATATTGAATCGAATTCAATATTTTACAAAATAGCTGTTAAGACCTACAATTTGTCACAACCAAGGAGGTGGTACATGTACATAGAGCGCGAGATGCAGCCAATCCTCGACTCCTACCGCGACCAATTCAAGGTCGTCCTCGTCACGGGTGCGCGGCAGGTCGGTAAGACCACCATGCTCAGGCATACGCTGCCAGACGACTTCTCGTACGTGTCCCTCGACGACCTTGAGCTACTCGCACGCATACAGGATGATTCGGCGCTCTTCTTCATGGAGAACGAGCTTCCCCTGGCAATCGACGAGATCCAATACGCCCCCGAGCTGTTCATGAGGATAAAGCGCGTGGTGGACGACACGCAGGCCAAGGGAGGCGTCGTCCTCACAGGGTCGCAAACCTATCAGCTCATGAAGGGCGTTTCCGAGTCCCTAGCAGGACGCGTCGGCATCCTGGAGCTCAGCTCCCTCTCCTTGAGGGAGGTCATGGGACAGCTGAAGCATCGCCCCTTTGTTCCCCACAAGGTGAGCGAGCGCGAGCTCGGCGGCGACGGCATCGACCTGTGGCGGCACATCCAGCGCGGCTCCATGCCCGAGCTCGCCGATCCCCAGATAGACCCGTACGCCTACTACTCGTCCTACATTCGGACCTATATCGAAAGGGACGTCCGCGACCTGGTGAAGGTCCATGACGAGCGCAAGTTCTACGACTTCATGGTCGCTTGCGCAGCCAGGACGGGCCAGCTCCTGAACCTGTCAGACATCGCCAGCACCGTAGGGGCGGACACGACCACCATCCAAGGCTGGGTGTCGGTCCTCCAGGCATCCGGGATCATCCACATCCTGCGGCCCTTCTTCACGAACACGAGCAAGCGCCTTGCGAAGACGCCAAAGCTCTATTTCTTCGATACGGGCCTCGCCTGCCACCTCACCGCCTGGAGCTCTGCTGAGACGCTCCGCAGGGGCGCGATGGCGGGCCACATGTTCGAGACGTTCGTGGTGAGCGAGGTGCTGAAGTCGTACCTGAACTCCGGCAAGGACCTGCGAAACGTCAGCTTCTATCGCGATTCGCGCAAGCGCGAAATCGACCTCGTCATACAAGAGGAGGACGTGCTGCATCCCGTAGAGGTGAAGATGGCGGCATCGGTGACCCGTGACGCCCTCAAGAACTTCGCCGCTCTCGAGGGCCTCGCCGGGTTCCAAGTGGGCTTCGGCGCGGTCGTCTGCCAAACCGAGCGGCCCTACCTGGTCGCAGAGAGCGTGCAGGCGATCCCGGTGCGGGCCCTCTGAGGGGAAGGGGCGCGCCCGAGCGGCTAGCCCTGCCCCCGGAAGCGGCGGACGTAGGCGCAGTCGGGCGGCAGATAGCGGCCGACCAGGGCGTGAAACGGCGTCAGGCGCCGGCAGCGGTTGCACACGCGGAAGCGCCGATGGTACTCCCGGCACGAGCGCGTGCTCACCTCCAGGAACTCGCACGGGGCCGCATAGTCGATGACCACCTCTCCATCGGGGTCTATCTCGCGCTCGAAGCAGCAGCGGCCGCAGCGGTCACACACCGCCTCCCAACCAGCGCGGTCGAACAAGAACGTCCCTATGGCTTGGAAGGCATGCATGGCGTCAGCATAGCACGGCTGCAAGGCCACGGGTGACGCGGCCGCCAACGAAGCCACCAGCCATCGACGCGGCGCAGCAACGGGCGAAGCCGCCAGCCAGCGGCGCGACACAGCCGCCGGCGAGGCATCGCGCAGCCGAGCAGCTGACGACCGCCAGCAGCGCGCCGCGAGCCGCAGCCGCCCCGGGAGCCGAGCGCGGCCCGGGAGCGCGGCGGCTCGCCCAGCGTCCTCGCACTATAATAGGTGCCCGAAGGAAAGGCGCCCCGGGGACCCAGCCGCACCACCGCGATCGCCCCGCGGCGCACCCTGGCAAGGGCTTGGGCACCGCAGGCGAGAGGAGCGCGCAGCATGAGGATCGGGTTCATCGGCTTGGGCAACATGGCGAGCGCCATCATCGGCGGCCTGCTGGCGAAGGGGGTGGTGGCCCCTGCCGACGTCATCGGCTCCGCCAAGACCGAGGCCACCCGTACCGCCAAGGCCGCCGAGCTGGGCATCGCCGTCACGCCGAGCAACCGCGAGGTGGCCGAGGCGGCCGACGTGCTGGTGCTGGCGGTGAAGCCCGTGTTCTTCGACGAGGTGATCGCCGAGGTGCGCGACGCCGTGCGCGAGGGCACGCTGGTTATCAGCATCGCCGCGGGCCTGACCCTGGCTGCCATCGAGGGCGCCTTCGGCAAGCCGGTGCGCCTCGTGCGCTGCATGCCCAACACCCCGGCCCTGGTCGGAGCCGGCTGCACCGCCGTGTGCCCCGGCCCTCGTGCCAGCGCCGAGGACGAGGCGCTGGCCCTGCAGCTCATGGAGAGCTTCGGCACGGCCATGGTGGTGCCCGAGCGCCTGATGGATGCCGCCAGCGCCGTGGCCGGCAGCTCGCCGGCCTTCGCCTTCATGTTCATCGAAGCCCTGGCCGACGGCGCCGTCGCGGCCGGCATGCCCCGCGCCCAGGCCTACGAGTTCGCCGCCCAGGCCACCCTCGGCAGCGCCAAGCTGCTGTTGGAGACCGGCCAGCACCCCGGCGCGCTGAAGGACATGGTGTGCTCCCCCGGCGGCACCACCATCGAGGGCGTGCGCGCGCTCGAGGAGGGTGGCATGCGCGCCGCCCTCATGGGCGCCGTGGACGCCTGCGTCAGGAAGGCCAAGCAGCTGTAGGCCAACAGGGCGCTGGCCAGCCCTGACGCTCCGTGGGGCTGCGGACGCCCGCGCATCCGCAGCCCCACCGTGGCATCGCGCCCAACCGCAGACCCACACGTCAAGGGCCTGCGAGCCCAGCGCCCGGACCCTAGCCGCGAAGGGAAGCCCCGAAGCGCAGATGCCCGCGCATCCGCAGCCTCTCAGCGGCAGCCCCGCTCCGTTCTCGCGCCAGCGGAGGCGCAGCCTAGTGGTCGTTGCTGCCGAAGGCGTTCCTCATGGCCAGGCTGCGGTTGAACAGCGTGGTGGCCAGCAGGTCGTTGTTGGCCTCCTGCACCAGGTCGCAGAGCGCCTGGTTCGCCTCCTCCATCACCTTGATGGCCGCGGCGTCATCCATGGCGCTCAGGTCGGCCTTGCCCTCCTTCGCCAGCTGCTCCAGGGCGGCGTCGGTCTCCCGCAGGGATGCGTAGCCGGCGGCCAGGGTCTGCTGCTGATAGCTCGACAGGGCCTCGAAGTTCTCGAAGTACTCCGGGTCAGCCAACGCTGCCACCAGGCGGTTCGTCCAGTAGAAGCTGTCGGTGCGCACCTTCTCGGGCGTATCCAGGTACGCCGGCACCGCCTTCACGTTGGCGTACAGGGCTATGGCGGTGTTGAAGGGGCCGCTGCCGAAGGCGGTCCACTGCACGCTGCGGCACGCGGCTGGCGCGTAGGGGCGCACCTGCAGGATGCAGCACTCGCAGGTGCGGTTGATGCCGATGTCGCGGAAGCGGTTGCGGCTCTCGTCGGTGCCCTGCAGCCCGTAGGGGTCGTAGATGGTGCCGTCGTAGGTGGAGGACAGCACGTTCTTCACGTCCATGACGGACAGCTTCGCATCGGGCACCAGGCACCAGGGGATGTCGAAGGACTCGGGGCCGAACGTGGCGTCAGGCCCGATGAAGTCGGCGCTGCGGCGGTTCAGCACGCTGGCCATGTACCAGGCCCGCGGGTTGTTGTACACGATGTCCAGCCAGGTGAAGCTGCTGAAGGCCTCGCGCGGGTTGAACACCGCGGGGACGCCGCCCACCAGCTCGCCTT
This sequence comes from uncultured bacterium, assembly GCA_947564525.1. Classification (GTDB taxonomy): domain Bacteria; phylum Actinomycetota; class Coriobacteriia; order Coriobacteriales; family Eggerthellaceae; genus D16-63. The sequence goes on from CANOCK010000041.1 coordinate 4,168, forward strand.
CCGCCTCCTCCACCACGCCGCTGCGGCCCATGGTGACGTCCAGGTGGTTCGCCGCCATCCACTCGGGCAGGTCGGCGCTGCACATGTAGTCGCGCTGGGCACCCAGGGCGTCGCGCAGGTCCAGCTTGTCGATGCCCTGGCGGTTGGGCTGGGGCACATAGCAGTCGTCAGGGACGCGCCGGGCGATCCAGTGGTGGCCGCCGATGGTCTCGATGTACCAGATGTCCTTCTCGTCGCCGAAGGCCACGCCGTTCATCTCATAGGTGCCGTACTGCTCTAGGAGCTGGCCCATGCGCTGCACGCCCTCCTTGGCGGAGCGGATGTAGGGCAGCACGATGGTGACCAGGTCCTCCTCGCCGATGCCGCCAGGGCGCTCGGGCTTGCCGTCCTTGGCCGGCTGGTAAGTCACCAGAGGGTCGGCGCCGAGGACGCGGGCATTGGTGGAGATGGTCTCGGTGGCGGTCATGGTCACGTTGGCTGCGTTGATGCCCGCCTCGCCCCACACGCCCTCGGTGCGATCGGTGTTGGGGACGCACACGTAGCGCAGCGGGTCATCGGGCAGCGGCATGGTCAGGTGACTGTTCACGCCAGTGTAGGTGCGCGGCTGGTCGGCCGGCTCCACGGCCACCATGCTCTTGGCGTTGAAGGTGCCGTTCTCGCAGTCCTCGTTGCGAGCGATGAGGGTAGAGCCGTCGTTGGTAGCCAAGCGGCCCACTAGCAATGTCGTGCATGCCATGGGATGGTCTCCTTAGTCTTGCGCGCACGGCCCGCACGGGGCCGTCGCCTTGCCTTAGGGTCGGTATACCGCGATGCCGGGCTGCCCGGGGCCGGCGCCGCCGTTCTGTAAGCAAACGGAAAAGCGGTGCGGGAGCGGGCGCCGGGCGGCGGCGCGCTCGCTCGTGACAGCCGTGCAACGGATGGGCCGCCCGGCCCTCCAGGTGGCGGCAGGCGGCTACCATGGGTGGGAGGCATCACGACCCGCGCCACCTGGACGCCGCGCTCCAGCGCCGCGCGCACCGCCACGCCAGCCAAGGAGGACCCGATGGTCGAGCTCGACGAGCGCAACTTCGACGAGGTGGTCACCGACGCCCCCGGCCCGGTGCTCGTGGACTTCTGGGGAAGGGGCTGCGGCCCCTGCGCCGCCATGGAGCGCATCCTCCAGGAGGTGGCGGCCCGCAGGCCCGAGGTGCGCGTCGCCAAGCTGGACGTAGGAGCCTTCCCCAACGTAGCCTGGGCCTTCGACGTGCTCTCCGTGCCGACGGTCGTGCTCTTCGAAGGGGGCGTGCCCGTCCGGCGCGTCGTCGGCGCCGTGCCGGCGAGCCGCTTGGAGCAGCTCCTGGACGCTCCGGACGACGGCGAGGACGGCTGACGCAGCGCAGCCGCGCGGCCCCGCTGCACCCCTCCTCCGCAGCTGCCGCACCTCCCCGCCAGCCCCACAGCCGCCACGGAGACGCCGCCACGAGCGGCAACCGTCGGTGGCCGCCGACGGTTGCGCCCGCCAGGCACCTCGCCTATACTGGGCAGACTTCGGCCTCCTCCGACCAGAAGGACCTTCGATGTTCCAGCTGTATCTGTAGCCGCTCGGCCCGCGCGCAACCTGCGGTCGAGCCCATCCGCAACCGCTCCCGCCACCCAAAGGCGGTGGCGCATCGCATCGCGCAACCCCACACTGGCAGATACCCGCGCCGCCGCCCTGAAGGCGGCCCATCGAAGGAGATGCTCATGTCCCATCCCAAGGCCAACCCTGATTCCCGCACGCCCGAGCTCAGCGCCGCAGGCCAGCCCCTGCCCAAGAACTGGCTCGCCGCCATCACGCTCATCTGGGCCGGTCAGGCTGCATCCATGGTCACCAGCTACGCCGCCGGCTACGCCATGGTGTGGTACGTCACCGAGACCACCGGCAGCGCGCTCATGCTGGCCGCCATGACCATCTGCGCCATGCTGCCCATCGGCCTGGTGTCGCCACTTGGCGGCGTGCTGGCCGACCGCGTGAACCGCAAGGCCATCATGATCGGCGCCGACCTGGGCATCGGCCTGGTATCGCTCGTGTTCGCCTTCGTCATCATGGGCGGCGGCCTGTCGCTGTGGCTCATCGCGCTCATCGCCGCGGTGCGCGCCGTGGGCCAGGCGTTCCACGGCCCGGCCATGATGGCCGCCATGCCGCTGCTGGTGCCCGAGCGCCATCTGCTGCGCGTGAACACCCTCGACCAGGCGCTGGCCTCGGTCGCGAGCATCGGCGCGCCAGCCTTCGGCATCTTCCTGTACACCACCTTGGGCTTCCCAGCGGTCATGTTCCTCGACTTCGCGGGCGCCTGCATCGCCGTGGCAGGGCTGGCCTTCGCGAAGATACCCACCGTGCGCGACGAGAAGGCCTCTCGCGAGAACGTGCTGGCCAACCTGCGCGACGGCGTGCGCGCCGTGGGCGCCAACCGCGGGCTCGCGCTGCTCATGGGCGGCGTTGCGTTCGGCATGTTCGTGTTCGGCCCGCTCTCGGCCGTGTTCCCGCTGATGACCTTCGAGCACTTCGGCGGCGACGGCTACGCGGCCTCCCTCACCGAGGCCAGCTTCGGCGTGGGAATGCTGGTGGGCAGCGGCGTGCTCATGGCCATGCAGAAGGCAAACCGGCTGGCGCACCTCATCGCGCTGGCCGCCATCGTCGTGGGCGCGTCGACTGCCGCCTGCGGCCTGCTGCCCCCGACCATGTTCTGGGCGTTCGTGGCGTTGGTGGCGGTCATGGCCATAGCGTGCGCCTGGTTCAACGGCCCCATGATGACGCTCATCCAGCGCCATGTGCCCGAAGAGAAGCTCGGCCGCGCCATCGGCCTGTTCACCGCCGTCACGGGCGTGGCGGCGCCGGTGGGCGTGGCTGCGGGCGGCGCGCTGGCCGAGGCCATCGGCGTGGCGCCGTTCTTCCTGGTAGACGGGCTGGCGTGCCTGGCGCTGGGCTGCCTGGTGCTCGTGCCGCGCAGCATCCGCGCCCTCGACGAACCGTCCACGTCAGCCCGGGCGGCCGAGCCGGTCAAGCTGGGCGAGGGGGAGGCGCCGGTCAAGCTGGATGGGCCGGGGGCGCAGGCTCCCGCGGCTGCGCCAATCGAGCCGACCGCAGCCGCCGCTGGCTCAGCCGAGCCAGCTGAGTCCACCGAGAGCCCAGCCGAGCCGTCCAGGCCAACCGACCCGACCCGCTAGCTCGGGGAGCCAACGACGGAGGCGCTACCGCGCTATGCGCTGCAGCGCCTCCAGGTTACGCTTCACCTGGTCGACCACCAGACCGATGCGCCGCTCCGGGATGTTGGGGTTGCGCCCCAGCAGCTCGGCCACGCACCCCGCGAAGCCGTCGAGAGCCGCGTCGTCGAACCACCCGAAGCACCCGTCGAACAGCCGCACCTGGTCGCCCGGCTTCATGCCGCCATGCTTGAACGGCTTGGCCTTGTACTCGAAGTCGATGGGCGCCTCCAGCAGCGAGGCGTTCGACCACAGGCACGACCCGGAGTCGAACACCGGCGCAAGCCGCACCACCTGAAGCGTCTCGACGTTGCGGATGACGCCGAAGTTGCGGTAGTGCCGGTCGCGGTTGGCCAGCACGAAGTCGCAGGCGAACATCTTGGCCAACGCTTCCATGACCGCGGTGCCGTCCAGCCCCACGTCCTCGCACCGCCGCACATAGAATTGCAGGTCGGAAAGGTTGTTCGGCTGCTTCACGTTGCGGATGAGGTCCCACGCCGCCACCAGCTCCTCGTCGGGGCCCAGCATGTTGTCGCACGCTGAGTAGACGCGACGGCCGTCCTCGAACAGCCGGTAGGGCACGTGCTCGTCCGGCTCCATGAGACGGCGGTGCAGCTCCGTGGCGATCACCTCGTTGTACGGCTCCTGGTTGAACGCGCCTACGCCCGCCTTCAGCAGCACGCGCCTGCCATCGACGATCTTCCACTTCTTCAGCAGGTCGCCCCCCAACGTGCTGTTCGGAGACGAGAGGCTGACCGCGGCATAGTCGGGCGCGTCGGGCGACGACCCCGCCGAATCCTGGCCGAGCGTCAGGAACCCCAGGTCATCGGTGAAGTCGTTGTCGAAGAAGTTGATGTCGGCCCACGTCTTGGGGTCGTCTTCGTCGTTGAGCCAGTAGCGGTCGGAGAGCGAAAGACCGAAGCTCTTCTCGGCCAGCACGAGCGTGCTTTCCAGCTTCAGGTTCTCGAGCAGCCGCTCCACTTGGGCACGTGATGCAGGAATGGCGCGGTTGTGCCACCAATAGTTCAGCTCGTGCTTGGATATGCTTCCATGGCGGTCAATCATGCCGAGCGGCGCGGCGTCCTCGTTCTCGACGCGCGTTATGCGAACGGCCTTGTGCGCGTCCAAGTCGTACTCGAACGCGAGCACCGGCGCATTCTTGTTCATGAGCACGTAATGCGCCAAGGCCATCGCCATCATCCTCCGCTCGGGTCGACCCATCACCGCTTCGCAACCATTATATAGTGGCTGGCCCGCAGCCGCGGAAGAGGCGGACATGGCCGCCGGCATCCAGCCCGCCCTGTGCGAGCCAGCCGCGACGCAGCCCCGTTCCCTAAGCCGCGGGCAGCTTACCTTCCTGCAAGGGCTCTGCCTCCAACGGGAACCGCATCTCGGGCTCGTCAGGCGGCTGGCCCGCCACGCGCTCCTCGGTGTCGTCGGCATCGGGCAGCACGGCGTTGAGCAGGATGCCCGCCACCGAGCCGATGGCCAGCCCTGAGAGCGAGAGCGTGATCGACCCCAGCGGTACGAGGATGGCGCCCGCCGCGCTGTAGGAGATGCCCAGCGACAGCACCATGACGATGGCGCACACCAGCACGTTGCGGCTCTTCATGAAGTCCACGCGGTTGTCCACCAGATTGCGGATGCCCACCGACGAGATCATGCCGTAGAGCACCAGCGACACGCCGCCGATGACGCACGCCGGCATGGACGAGATGACCGCCGCGAACTTCGGGCAGAACGAGAACACGATGGCGAACAGGGCCGCCAGCCGCACCACGCGCGGGTCGTGCACGCGAGTGAGCGCCAGCACGCCGGTGTTCTCGCCATAGGTGGTGTTGGCCGGCGCGCCGAACAGCGAGGCCACCAGCGTGGCCAGGCCGTCACCCAGCAGCGTGCGATGCAGGCCGGGGCTCGCGATGAAGTTGCGGTTCACCGTGGAGGATATGGCCGACACGTCGCCGATGTGCTCGATCATGGTGGCGAAGGCCAGCGGCATGATGGTGATGATGGCCGTCAGGACCAGCCCCGGGTCGAACCCGGGCCCTGCCAGCGAGAACACCGTGTTGTCCCACAGCACCGGCAGGCCCACCCAAGGCGCGTCGGCCACCTTCGAGAAGTCGCACTCGCCCAGGGCCGCCGCCAGGGCATAGGACACCACCACGGCCAGCAGGATGGGGATGATCTTCACCATGCCGCGACCCCAGATGTTGCAGCCGATTATCACGGCGATGGCCACGACGGCCACCAGCCAGTTGGTCTCGCAGTTGGCGATGGCCGAGCTGGCCAGGATCAGCCCGATGCAGATGACGATGGGGCCGGTGACGATGGGCGGGAAGAACCGCATGACGCGCTGGGTGCCGAACACGCGGAACAGCGCGGCCAGCACGAAGTACAGCAGGCTAGCGAACGCGACGCCCAGGCACGCATAGGGAAGCAGGTCGGCCTGGCCGTTGGGCGCGATGGCGGCGTAGCCAGCGATGAACGCGAAGGAGGACCCCAGGAACGCCGGCACCTTGCCACGCGTGACCAGGTGGAACAGCAGCGTGCCCAGCCCTGCGAACAGCAGCGTGGCCGAGACCGAGAGCCCTGTGAGCACCGGCACCAATATGGTGGCGCCGAACATGGCGAACATGTGCTGCAACCCGAAGAGCAGCATCTTAGGTGTTCCGAGCGATCGCGCATCGCGGATGACGTCAGGGGCGTCAGCCGCCCCCATGGTGGGAATGGGCCGGTCGGCCTTGGGGGCCCCGGCGCTTGGATGGTCGGCAAGCTTGCTCACGGCGGTTCCTTTTCATGAGGCGGGAGAGGTCGCTGCGGCTCGGCCTAGCGCGAACCGCATTGCCTCCATGGTACGCCGCCGGCCGCGCCCCGCAGCCCACGATGGGCCACCCATCGGCAAGCAGCCTTCCCGTCCGCCCCGCCGCGAGCGCGTGCGGCGTGCAATCGGGGTGCAATCAGGCGCAATCGGGACGTTCCAAATTGCACATCGCACGCTGCGCCCTCATGCACCGGCCCCGGGCAGGCTCACCGTGTAGGTGAGCCTGGCGACGGGGGTGGCGTCGCGCACCGGCGTGCAATCGGGACGTTCCAAATCGCACGCCGCGCGCCTCACGTGATGACAGGGGCGCGGAACGTAGCGCTGTTCATGCAAAGGCCAAGCCGGAAGGCGCGGGCGGGTCGCACCGCGTGAGCAGTGCTACGGGAGGTGCGGACTCAAAGTTAGACAACGAAGGGAGTCCGCATGTTGGAGGGGGCAAGGTAAATTGGACACCAAGTTAAGGGTGAGAGGTGTTCGATATGACCCGAAGAAGGAAGCGGTACGACAGGCAGTTCAAGATAGCGGCGGCGAAGACCGTCTTGAGCGGAGAAGTGAGAGTCGTTGACCTTGCGAAAGAGCTGGACATCAAGGATTCGACGCTCAGGCGTTGGGCGCAAGAGTACGAGGAGATGGGAGAGGCGGCATTCCCCGGCAACGGCAGCCCTAAGGTCAGCAAAGGCTACGAGATCGTGAAGCTCAGGAAAAAAGTCGAGGAGCTCGAATTCGAGAACGAAATGCTAAAAGAATTCCGGGCCTTCTTGAGTCAAGGCCATGCGTGAGATGTGAGCTCCTCAAAGCGCATAGGAGCGAGTTCGACTCCATCAGGAAGGCATGCAAGGTCCTCGAGGTCTCGAGATCCGAATACTATGGCTATATCAAGCGTAGGAAATCGAATGCCCAGATAGAGCGCGAGGCGCTGGAGGGGTTCGTCGTGGAGAAGCTCGAGCTCCACAAGGGTCGCTACGGATATCGCCGCATCAACCGCGAGCTCAGGGGAGACGGCATCGTGGTCAGCGAGAGGCGCGTGCTGAACGTCATGCGGAAGTCGGGGCTCCAGGCCAAGGGCACGACGAGGAAGCACCGCAGGGCGAAGGCGGTCGAGATGGGAGATCCGCGCGTCAACCTCGTCAACCGCATATTCGAGGTGGATGCGCGCAACCGCCTCTGGGTGGGCGACATCGCATACATCGACGCCTCTGAAGGCTGGCTCTACCTTGCAGTCGTCATCGATGCATGGCATCGCGAGGTCGTTGGTTGGTCGATGTCCGAGCGCATCACCGAGAAGCTTGCCGTAGACGCCCTTGATCAGGCAGTAGGCAGAGAGGATCCCCCTGCCGACTTCAGCCTCGTGTTCCACGATGACCAGGGTGCCCAGTGCACATCCCGTGCATTCCAGCGCTGCCTGGAATCCCATGGGATAGCCCAGTCGATGTCGAGGCCCGGCAGCCCATGGGACAACGCGCTCGCCGAATCCTTCTTCAAGACCCTGAAGCGAGAGCTGGTGAGGGGAAAAGAATACAAGACGAGAGATGAGGCAAGGCAGGATATCTTCAAGTACATCGAGCTCTATTGCAACAGGCAAAGGATGCATTCCAGTATCGGCTACCATGCCCCTTGCGACTTAGAGCGCGATGCGGCTTAAAGGTTCTTAAATAATTGTCCAAGGTATCTTGACCACTCCAAAGCAGGCCGCCTGATGGGCGTCCCAGAAATCGTCCGCACCCCCACGTCCCCTGTTCGTGCGAACCGCGCGTCGCGCTCTCAGACGCCGGCCCCAGGCAGGCTTGCCGTAGACGTAGGCAGAAGGCGTGGCGCTGTTCACACTCTGGCGATCCACCTGTCCCAAACTGCATGCCGCGTTCAGGCACCAGTCCTGGACAGGCTCACCATGGACGCCGAGCGGCATCGAGCTCACAGACGAGAGGCAGGCGAGAAGGCGGGAGACGGCTAGGCTTAAAAGATGCTATACTCCGTAACGGTTAGGACGCCGACCCCCATGAGGGAGCCGGCGCCCGGTGAGGGTGGTTAATCCTCACGGTTTTCTTGGGGCCCGCCTTTCGGCGGGCCGCTTCTCTTGTAGGACAGAATCGCCACCACGAGAGAAGCTAGCCCAATCAAAGCCTGGATCATAACCAGTGCGTCGCCCATCGTTCACCTCCTCCCTTCAGCTAGCATGTTGTGAAGGAGGCTTCTCGGTGGGCTCTGCGCCCTCGCTGATCATCTTAGCATATCTTAGTTAGCATTTCCCCAGGTCAAGATTGATTTTTTTAACTAGGCCATCGCCATTGTTCGCCGTCTTCGGCACCCCCTCGACCCAGCAGATTGCCAGCAGGATCGACCCCTGATTCCAGCAGATTCATCCCCTTGCCGCCAGTCGGCTCCAGCAGGTCCGACCACCTATCGCCGTCTGGCTCCAGCAGGCGCGCCCCGTCGACCCGTCCGAACCGCACGCTGCGCCCTCATGCGCCGGCCCCGGGCAGGCTCATCGTGTAGGTGAGCCTGGCCACGGGGGCGGCGTCGCGCATCGGCGGGATGGCCAGGTCCGGATCGAGCTCCAGGCCGTAGGCCACGGGGAGGCGGCCCGGGGCGTCCTTGGAGGCAGCCGCTGGGATGGAGAGGCCCGCGAGCGAGGCGGAGCTGGCCGCGCCCCCTGCCGTGACCTTGGCCGTGAGGGCCGCATCTCCCTCCCCGAGCGTGGCGGTGAAGCGCACCTTGGCAGCGGAGCCCGTCCCGAAGACGGCCTCCAGCTCGGGAGCGCCGCCTGCGTCGTCAGGCGAGCCGTCCACGCCCAGCCCCTCGCAGGAAACCTCGTCCAGGGCCACCGGCACCGCCATGTAGGAGAGTATTGCCCCTTCGGCCGAGGTGCCGGGCTTGACGCGCACCTGCCCTGTGAGCGAGTCCGCCTCGAAGGTGACGGAGCCCGGGTCCGCCACCGGCACGTCCAGGTCGTAGCGGAGCGTCCAGCGCGCGGTGCACGACAGGTCGCCGTAGGTGCCTTGCTTGACACGTATAGATTTCGAGCCGTCCTCAGCTATCACGTCCTCCACGCCCGCGCCCTGGGCCCCTTCCACGTCCCACCCGTCGAACCGGTAGCCGTAGCGCGTCGGCGTCGGCAGGTCGAAGTCGGCGTCCTCTATGGTGTAGCTGCGAGGCGGGTCGTCGAGCTCTCCACCGCCCAGCTCGTAGGATATGGCGTTGTCCCGCCCCTTCCAGTGCGCGTAGTAGGTCGGGTAGTCGTAGGGCACGACCGTGTCGCTGGTGACCTCCGAGCCGCCGGAGGCGGCCGTGAACCAGCCCTCGAGGTCGTAGCCGGAGCGCCAGGCGCCCAGCCACGTGACCTGCCCGAGCGTCGTCTCGCCGTCGTAGGTGACGTGCTTGGAGCACAGCTTGGTCGCCTGGTTGTTGGAGAAGGCCCCTCCGTTGGGGTCGAGGTAGTACCACACCGTCGGCTGGCTCCAGTGGGCGTAGTAGGTCGGGTAGTCGTAGGG
>CANOCK010000042.1 GCA_947564525.1 uncultured bacterium
TACGAGATCGTGATGTGACTGGAGTTCAGACGTGTGCTCTTCCGATCTCTCGCCGAGGGCGACCAGGCCCTGCAGCCCGTGGCCTCCTCCATCGCCCAGCCCCGCTACCTGCTGGCGGCCTCGGTCGGGGGAGGCAGGAGCGTGCCGGTGCTGAGCGCCGACGTGGCGCTCGCGCCCGTCGCCGAGGCGGCGACCGGCCCGTCCGAAGGGGCCGTCTCTGTTGAGGGCGCCGGTGTCGGTCAAAGTGCCGAGACGCTGCCGCCGTTCTCCATCATTGTGGCCTCTTTTGTGGTGGACGGCTGTGCCTATGCTGTTGAGCCTGATGGCGAGACTACGGCTTTGGTAAGTGTGGTTCCGGAGCTGGATGGGACTCTCGTCATTCCTGATGCTGTGCGAGATACGGATGGCAGTAGCTATCGGGTTGTTCGCATAGCGAGTGGAGCTTTTGAGGGGTCAAGCATAGAGTCCCTTGTTGTTTCATCGGGGGTGACCAATCTTTCGCCCGACTCTTTCTTGCATGCAGATAACCTGGTCGCCATTGAGGTTGCAGAGGGCAATCCATCTTATTCCTCTCGCAATGGGGCTCTTTATGACAAGATCGGTGAAGTGCTTTTCTGGACCCCACCACGCGTTGAGGGAGGCAGTGCTTCTGAAATCCTCTCCCAAGAAACGCTGGTGACGGAGGTGCAGTCAGGGTCTGTAATGGAGGCAGGGACTACTTCGGTGCATCCTAACGGGGGTGCTCTTTGGCGTTGGGATCCGAGTATAAATGACTTTGACAAGAAGGGGATTGAAGAACCGTTCACTGAGTCTTCTTGGCAGAGCTTTTACATCGACGGGTCTTGGATACGCCATCACGATTCCAGTAACAAGATGCGTTGGACCGGGTACAAAAGCGGTATATATTGCATCGGTTGGTCTAGGGACCCTGTGGGGGGAGAATTACTGCCCAATGGATATCGTTTTACTGCAACCGATGGAACGATTTATGCTCGTTACAAAGAGAACAACCAAGTTGCGTTGAACGTAAACCATAGCGACCAGGGCGGAACGCCCGGTGCGACATCCGTCACCTGTACGACTTTTCAGCCAATACCCGATATAACTACACCTACACGGCCTGGATACACCTTTGCTGGTTATTGGACCGGCAAGGAGACTGGAACTCAACTTATAACTAACTCAGGAACGAACAACTGGAAATGGCCCAACGATAGCGGAGGGGAGCTTTTTGCGCACTGGGTAAAAAAGCCCACGCACACTATTACGCTCTCGCATAATAACAACACTATCCGATCGTATGAGGTTTTCTACTGGGAAGACATGGGGTACTACACTTCATCTGAAGCTACGCAACACACGAATACAGGGGAGAGGCTTCTCGAAGACTTGCCTGAGTGGGCAGGCCGCTCTTTCACAGGCTTCTATTCATTAGGCGGACAGGGGCCTTACATTGACTCGGATGGATTGTTAACTTACAAGGCGCCGAAAGTTACCGAAGATACAACTTGGGAAGCGCACTGGGACCTCATCGACTACTCTATAACCTTGAACACGGGGGTTGCTACGGTCAATGACTCGGGTTACACCCTAGATAAAGGCTCTAGCAATTCAGCGCATACCTACACGAAGCGGTATAACATCGCCAGCGAATCGTTTAATCTGCCTAACCTGTCTGTGCCGGCTGGGTATACCTTCCAGGGATGGACCGGATTAAACGGGGTAACCCCTCAGAATAGCGTGACCATTTCAAAAGGATCAACGGGGGACAGGAGCTATACAGCTAATCTGGAGCGCGCAGGCACATACTCCATAAAAATCGACGCATCTGGGGCGGGCGGTCCTATGTACGCCTACTACTGGCCTGGGCAGGGCTATCTTCAGCCAAACACACCGGATAGCGTCATCGGTCCCGGGAGCACAATTCTCAACGGCAAGCATGCGCTGACCGGCTATACATTGCAGGGCTACTACGACGATGCCTATGGCGCGGGGAAGCAGATGGTGGATGCCGATGGCAAGCTCACCTCGAACGCCCCGGCCCTTACCGGGCCCACCACCTGGTATGCCAAGTGGAAGCCAATCTCATACGCCATCAGCTTCAGCGCCAACTGGCCCTCTGGCGCCACGGGCACGACGGGCTCGATGGCTTCGGTTCCCGCGACCTACGACGCCAACGTCGACCTGCCTCCCTGCGGCTTCATCGCGCCGGGCTGGACGGCTGTGGGCTGGAACACCAAGGCCGACGGCACGGGGACGTGGTTCCCGCTATCCCTGACCGAGGAGACCCAGGCCATCAGCCCCAACCTGACCACCACGGCAAGCGGCACCGGCACCCTCTATTGCATCTGGCGCCAGACCAACGCCTATGCGCTCAGCGGGGCCCAGGTGCACATGACTCCTATGCAGGGATCGTCCTATGTGGAGACTTCGGTCGCCTTCCTTTACGGCGCTGTCGATGGGACGGTCAGCTGGTCAGGCGATCGTCCGACGGCCAATGGCCCGCAGACCCCGGGCATCGTGGTGGCTTTGGACGTGCGTGACTACCGTCCTGACGCGAGCATCGACACCGTTGCCGAGCTGGAGGCTCGGGCCCAATCTCGCTGGGGGAGCAATGGCCGCACGCTGCTCGGCTTCCGCTCCAACACCGGCGACTTTTTGAGCGTGGACGACATCGTCGGCAAGAAGAGCTTCCGGGTAACCTATCGCATCGACGACTGGCATACCTCCTACAACTACTTCTCTACTGGGAAAATTGTGAACCAGCATTGGGATCGTCCCAGCGGGACCGCTGAGTATGCGGCCTTCGCCGCTGTCTATGGGGAGGAGGGGGAGGCAAACTTTAGCAGTCTGCCTGTGCACCTTGGAGCGACGCAGGACAAAAACGCCTCCGCCGAGCACGCGTTCATGTATGGCTCCATCACGGGCAAGATGAGTTGGGAAAACGGAAGCCGCCAGCTGCACAGAACAGCTAACCGAGACTCGCTGGTTACCATTGAGGTGTCGGAAGGGGGGTACGTGCCCAACTCCAGTTCTGCCTACGTGCCCGATGAGGCAGCCCTGAGGGCCAAGGCCAGCCAGCTCTTCGACGGCCACGGGAGGCATCTTGTGGGCTTCCGGTCGAACACGGGCAGCTTTGTCAGCGTAGACGACCTCTATTCGGGCAAGGCGTTTACGTTCACGTTCCGCTACGACACCCACTATTCTGCTGACGATTGCGCCGCTGACTCAAGCCGTCTTTGGTGGCGTGGTGAATACGGCCTGTTCACGGCTGAGTATGCTGATGACATAGTTACAAGCCTCGATGGGACGAGCTGCGAGCTGCGATTCGGGACGACTAACAACACCTCTTCGACAGACCGCAGCGATCTAGGCCTCTACTCTGCGTCCTGGCGCGGGTCCATGAGTTGGGAAAACAACGGAGACGCGCCTAAGTTTCCTGCGCAAGGAAGCCTTGTGACCCTGAATGTGACGGATTACAACCCCGTTGCTGATGTGGATACCAAGGAGAAGATGATTGTTTATGCCAACCAGCATCTAGGCGGAGCAAGCGGGTACCAGCTGATGGGCTTTACAACCAACGCTGGCGACTACCTCACGCTGGACGAGATCTACTCAGGCAAGCCCTTCTCCTTTACGTTCAGGGCCCCTGCTTACACGCGTGATGAGTTCTTCACCTTGGGTTCGGGCGGGACGAACCCCTATAGCATCTTCGTCTATGGGGCATCGGCCGTGCTGACGGCGCAGTATGTGACCACCGAGTGCGCGCTGAACGATCCTGCGCGCATTATCTTGGGGTGCGCGGGCAACACCTATACTGCGTATGACGACCGAGGCAATGCTGTCCAAGGACAGCTGAAGGGGGGCTCTGCGCAGTGGACGGTGAACAGCTCGTTGGCCCAAGCGGCGGGCAGCACCGTGAGGATAACGACCGATGGAGGGTATCTGGCGGAAGCGACTCATAACACCGAAGCGCTGATGAGGAGCAACGCCGAGCAGTACCTCGGAGCTGATGGTCGGCTTCTGCTAGGCTTCAGAACCAACACGGGCGACTTCATAAGGCTCACGGACCTGTGCCAGAGCCGTTCGCTCGACTTCACGTTCAGGCTGCCAGAGTATCGCGAGGGCGGCTGTAGCGTTTCGACGGAGAAAATCTACTGCTACTTCGTGAATACGGCTCTCACGCCCGAGTACGCGACTGGCGTCATCACGCACTACTTCGACGCCAACGGGGGCACGAGCGACCCGACGGTGCAGGCCACCCTCTCTAACGTGAACAGCACGCTGAACGTGCCGGCTGCGCCGGCTGCTCCCGAAGGGTTCACCTTCGCTGGCTGGTACACCGACTCCGTGTACACGTCAGCGAACTCGGCCATGGTGAACGCGGGCACCTCCACCAGCACCGCGGGCGTGACGCTTAAGGTCAACGACAGCACGGCCACCATCGCGCGCAACTTCGGCGCCGTCAGCCAGACGCTCTACGCGCTATGGACCCGCGACGTCGGCATCTACGCCAACGACACGAAGGCTGGCAACGAGACGAATGCCAAGCTCGGCTCCAGCATGGGCGCCAACATATCTGGACGCTGGTGGAAGGTCTACAGAGGCGAGCCCTTGCGCCCCCTCACGGCAGCAGGTGCCGATTGGACGCCCACCAAGGAGGGCTGGGACTTCGCCGGCTTCTACGAGAGCGGCACGGGCAGCACCTGCTACTACGCGCGCGAGGGGACGAGCACGCACATCGTCAGCAAGGACACGCCCACGGCGCTCTACGCCAAATGGGTCAAGGAGATCGAGCTCGACAAGAACGGCGGCTCGGGCGGCGATGACTCGCTGGCGCTCACCTACGGCGAGGCGCTGAGCACCGATGCCGGCTTCATCGACCCGCCCACGGGTCCGACAGACTCGCCAGCCGAGGCGATCTGGGACTTCGGCGGCTACAGCATCGCTAGCGCCGGTGGTGGCAGCAGCGGTGAGACCCTCTACGTCCGCGCCGATGGCAGCTGGGCGCTTGACGAGCCGATGACCTCGGCCAACATGCCGCCCGATACCCTCTATGCGGTTTGGACGCGCACGGTGTCCGTGGAGGAGCGCGGCGGCGCGGGGGTGGACCCGAAGAGCTTCACGGTGAGGATGGGCGAAAGCCCGGCCGCGCTCTCCTCGGTCTCCGCTTGGGACGGGCGCGTCCTCACCGGGTACTTCACGGCGGCCGAGGGCGGCACCAAGATGTTCGACGCCTCGGGCGCACGCACGGCAGAGTGCACGTCCACGACCATCCCTCCGGTGGTGCATGCTCGGTGGGACCTGGAGAGGTACACGGTAACCTATCAATGTGACAACTGCTACACCGGCGAGCTCTTCTGCAAGCACGGCACGGTCGATTCTCGCAATCTGACGGAATTTACCGTGAATGACCTTCCCTTCACGGTGTATCCCGTGATGCCCAATCCTGGCTATCAGGTGACTCCTTGGTGGGGCTGGGGAGTTGGTGGGTCTGACGAGGTGACTAACCAGGTCAGCTTTGAGGTGACAACGACGGGGAACAAATACTACTTCTACGCTGGCTCAACGATCCCGTACGACCTCACCATCGACGCCAACGGGGGCAGCTTCGCGAACAAGCCCCAGGGCGAGTCCGAGCGCTACGTGACGTCGTTCACGGTGGAGTCCGCCCCCATCGAGCTGAGCCAGCCTACCTGGGACGGTCACGGCTTCGAGGGCTGGAACACCGAGCCTGACGGCTCAGGCGAGGCCTTCGGCGGCACGTTGCCGACGGGCTCCACGGGCGATCGCACCTACTATGCTCAGTGGTCGCTCGATCCCTACGACATCCACTACAACCTTGATGGCGGCATCTTCGAGAGCCCCGAGGAAGTGGAGTGGTCCTACGACTACGACACGCAGGTGACGCTGCCCGCTCCGACCAAGCGAGGCTATGCGTTCCTAGGCTGGACCGACGACGAGCATCCGGATTCCGGCTACGTGGCTGAGATTCCAGCCGGCTCAACGGGCGACCGCTCCTTCACGGCCCATTGGAAGGCCAACGACTACGTCATCCGCTTCGACCTGGGCGAGGGCCAGACCTCCTGGCCGGAGGGCGAGCCCACGCTGGAGGACGGCACGGCTGGTCTCGCCGCCACCTACGACGGCGAGGTGACGCTGCCGGCCCCCAAGCGCGCCGGGCACGTGTTCGCGGGCTGGTCCTTCACCGAGAGCGAAGGCGAACAGCCGGTCGAGCACGAGTACGAGGCTGGCGTGGCTTACGGCCCGCTCGATGGCGAGCGGCTGCCGCTGAACCTGACCGCCGAGCCTGGCGGCGAGGCGACGCTGGTAGCCAAGTGGGAGGCGGCCGTGCGGGTGGACGTGCCCGCCCAGGTGAACCTGGTGGCGCTCACCGACTGGGCCAATGACCGCATCGAGGTGAGCGGGGGCGACAACCTCAGGCTCGTCTCGCGCACCACCGCCGACGTGGCGGTGACCGCTATCGCCGACGAGGGCGTCTACGAGGGCGACGAGCTCGCAGCGGCGGCCGTCTTCAAGGACAAGGTGGGCTCCACGGGCATCACCGTGGCGGCTGCTGCCGAGGGCTCCCCGGCCCACCGGGTGCCCTTCGGCGGCTCGATCGGCGCTACGTCGGCCCTGGCTGGCCTGGTCGTGCCTGCCGTGGGCAGCTCGAGCGGCCCCGAGCTGCCCGTGCGCTACGGCCTGGACGTGGCGGAGCTCGGGCTCGAGGACATCGTGCCCTGGGTGGAGTCCACCCCCATAGCACGCCTGACCTACACGGTGGCCCTGGCTGACCCGACGGCCTAGGCCGCGCCGCTCCCGGGCACCCGCCCCGGGGAGGCACAAGGCTCGCAGCCCGGCTGCGGAGGCGCGACTCCCTCCGCAGCTGGGCTGCGCCTGCGCCGAGCGCCAAGGGAGCCTGCGGGCAGCCAGCATTCTCCGCAGCCCTTCGGACATCGGCCTACGCTTCCTGCTCCAATTCGGCGAGGTACTCGCGAAAGCCGGGAAGGCTGAACCGCACGCGCCCGCGCAGCGCTTCCTCGATCACGCCGCTCTCTAGAAGGCGGCGCTTGTACGTGGACACATGGCCGCTCGGCTTCCCCAGCCGCTTGTCGAGGGCTGCCGGCTCGGAAGCCCTCTCGTCCTGCAGCATGGCCAGCAGGAAGGCCACGTCGCCATCGGAAAGCTCGTTGTAGGTGCTTTCGAGCACCTGCCGCCGCAGGTCACCTTGGGCGATGCGGGTCGCTGCGCGAACGTCATCCACCTCGATCGGCCCTTGCCCCTTCGCCAGAGAGGGCGGGAGGGACGCTTCTCTGGGCGCTTGCCAAGAAGTGCCATGGAAGGGCTCCTCGGTCGGTTTTGGCGCTTTTAGCCATTTTTACAGCTTTTAGCTTCCTTTACAATTTTTAGCACCGGGGCAGCGGGCCGGCTTCGCGGCGATCGGGCAGCTCAGCCTGGGAGGTGTGGCGAGCGGCAGCTCAGCCGGGGCGCCGCCAGCCCTCAGAAGCCCTCGATCAGGTCCACCAGCTCCTGCTTCTTGTGGATGTCCAACTTGGCGTAGATGCGCTTGGAGTGGGTGCGGATGGTGTTCTCGGACACCACCAGCATCTCGGCGATGCGCGCCACGGAATGCCCGCGGGCCAGCAGCTCCATCACCTCGGCTTCGCGGGCTGACAGGCGGTAGCGCTCGCGCACCCGCGCCGCCTGGGCCGCTATGCGGTCTGGGCCGCTGGCGTCTTCCCTGGCCATCGGCGCTCGCGCTCCAGGTTCGGACCCGACCTTGGACGCCTCGTGCCTGGCCTCGCGCCCAGCTTCGCCCTCGGCCGCTGCCCGCTCGCCTGAGCCCTCGCCCGCTTCCGCATCTGCCGCCACCGCAGCCGCTGCAGGCGCAGCGGCTGCGGTGGCCATGGACGGCAGCGCCATCAGCTCGATGTCTACGGCCCGCGCGCCGCTTCCCCGCAGGGCCGGCCCGAAGCCGCCCGACCCGACGAAGTGCATAATCCCCAGCGCCCACACCGCCACCATGGCCACCACGGCCAGCGGCGCCATGGCCATGACGCGCACGTCCTCGGCAAGGGTACCGCCCAGGAACCCCACGCTGTGCAGGGTGTACACGATGGCCCCGAAGAACCCGTAGACGAACACCGGGTTGATGCCGCGGTCGCGCGAGGCCTGGGCGCACTGCATCATCATCAGCATGATGACGGCGCTGTACACCGCGTACAGGATGGCCGCAAGCCAGCGCGCGTACTCCGCCGACAGCACCGGCAGCCCGAGGAACGACGTGATCAGGAACGGGAACACCACCCGATAGCTCTCGGTCAGGGAAAGGCGCAGGCCCTTCAGCCGCCACAGCCAGATGACGATCAGCGCCGCCGCCAGCATCCCCGCCATGGACAGCGCGTTCACGTAGATGCCCAGGCTCGGTTCCGCCACCGCCACCGACCGCATGATGCCCGCGCAGAACCCCACCGCTCCCACGCACAGCGCGCTGCGCCAGTAGTCGCGCAGCACCTGGAGGTACACCTGCGGGTGCTCGCGCGGCACGTCCTCGAACATGGGCTGGGCCCGGTTGATGGTGCGGCTCTTCAGCGTCACGCACAGCCCGAACAGGGGAAGGAACACCAGCGGGATCAGATAGGCGGTGATGGCCTGGGGGATCAGGTACAGCGCGAAGTACAGCAGCGCGCCCCAAGCGGTGCCCACCAGGAGGTCGCGGTTGCCGGCGTCGGAGTCCTGGCTGGCGAACAGGCGCTGCCATAGCATGTAGAACCCGGCCGAGCCGAGCCCCAGGAACGCCCCGCCCAGCATCACCAGCCCCAGGGCCGCCTCGCTCACGTAGATGGCCCCGATCAGGCAGCACCAGCCCACGAAGTAGGGCGCGCTGGTCAGCTTCACCAGGAACGCCCGGGTGGGCGCCGGCCGGAAGTAGGCGCCGACGCAGCTGCCCGCGTAGCTCAGCGAGAACACCACCGACTGCGAGAGGAAGAACCAGAACACGATGGAGGGCGTCTGGAACTCCATGGGCAAGAACGGGAACACGCCGCCCCACACCCCCGCGGCGTTGATGGCCAGGAACAGCGCGTAGCCGATCGACTCCAGGTTAGGAGTGAGCAGTGCCACGATGTTCGGCTTATCCGCGCGCCTTTCCATATATAAGAGTATAGACAAACCGTGCGGCAAGGGCCTGGCCGTTGCGCCTTTCTTTGGCGGAATGCCTCGAAGGGATAAAGCCCTCAACAGGTCTTTTTCTAAAATCACATGGTTTATGTGACAAGGGCTCCCCTATGAAGGGGATAGAATCTGCCCATGGTGTCCGGCAGTTTGACGAGAGGGCTGCCGGGCAGAAGCGGGTTTGGGGCATCGCGCCTTCAAGGAGGGGACCCGCGCGGCGGCCGTTGGCTGGCCCCTGCACGCATCCCCGCCGAAGGCCGCGCTTCTTCCCGCTGTGCGAGAAGAAGGAGGATTCGCATGCTTGACACGAAGCTGAGCCGCCGCACGTTCCTCAAGACCACCGGGGCCTTGGGCGCGCTTGCGGCAGCGGGAGGCAGCGTCGCGGCAGCCGACTCGCTGTTCGGCGCGGACGTGCCCGCGGCCCTCGCCGAGACCGAGGAGACCACCACGTGGGGCCACTGCGCCATCAACTGCCCTGGCCGTTGCGCGCTGAAGTTTCACGTGAAAGACGACGAGGTGACCTGGGTCGACACTCACACCAGCCCGGATGCTGGCTTCGACGACCCCCAGGCCCGCGCCTGCCTGCGCGGCCGCAGCTACCGCCGCTGGATGAACAGTCCCGACCGCATCAACTACCCCATGAAGCGCGTCGGGGCCCGCGGTGAGGGCAAGTACGAGCGCATCAGCTGGGACGAGGCCATCGACACGGCTGCCAGCAAGCTCAAGGAGGTCATCGAGAAGCACGGCAACGAGGCCGTCTACGTGCCCTACGCCACCGGCGTGTCCGCCACCACGGCACGCCCGTTCAACCGCTTCCTGAACCTGGTGGGCGGCTTCCTGAACCGCTACGGCGACTACTCGACGGCCCAGATCACGGCCATCACCCCCTATATGTACGGCGCCAAGGGCGGCAGCGGCAGCTCCCTGTCCTCCGGCGAGGACGCCAAGCTCATCCTGTGCTTCGGCTCCAGCCCCACCGAGACGCGCCAGGGCGGCCTGACCACCCACTACGACTGGGTGCACATGCGCGAGCGCACCCCTGCGAAGATCTACATCATCGACCCGCGCCTGAACGACTCGGCCATGGGCCATTCCGAGGAGTGGCTGCCCATCAACCCCGGCACCGATGCGGCGCTGGTGGCGGCCCTGGGCCACGAGCTCATCAAGAACGGCCAGACCGACGAGGACTTCCTGCACACCTATTGCGTCGGCTACGACGAGGAGACCATGCCCGAGGCCCACAAGGGCAAGAACCTGTCCTACAAGGACTACATCATGGGCACCGGCTACGACAAGGTGGAGAAGACGCCCGAGTGGGCTGCGCCGATCACCGGCATCTCTGCCGAGCGCATCCGCAGCCTAGCGGACGAAATCGCCACCACCAAGCCGCTCTACGTGGTGCAGGGCTGGGGCCCGCAGCGCCGTAGCAACGGCGAGTGGGCCGCATGGTCGATCATGGCCCTGCCGTGCCTGGTGGGCCAGGTGGGTCTTCCGGGCACCAGCAACGGCTGCCGTGAGGCGCGCAATAGCCCGACGCTGCAGTCCTTGCCTGCCGGCACCAATCCGATCAAGGACTCCATCTCCTGCTTCGTGTGGACCGACGCCATCGAGCACGGCGAGGACATGGGCGCCAAGGACTGGGGCGTGCGCAACACCGACAAGCTGAAGTCCAACATCAAGTACATGATCAACTACGCTGGCAACTGCCTGACCAACCAGCACTCCGACATCAACAAGGCCCACGAGATCCTCTCCGACGAGAGCAAGTGCGAGTTCATCCTCGGCATCGACACTGTCATGTGCGACTCCATGAACTATTCCGACATCGTGCTGCCCGACCTGTTCCGCTTCGAGCAGCACTCCCAGATCGCCACAGGCTCCGACTGGGGCTACGTCATCACCGGCACGCCGGCCACGACGCCCAAGTTCGAGCGCAAGTCCGCCTACGAGATGGCCTCCATGATGGCCGAGCGCTTTGGCGTGAAGGACAAGTTCACCGAGGGCAAGACCGAGGAGCAGTGGATTCGCGAGCTCTACGACAAGTCCCGCGAGAAGGATCCCAAGCTGCCGTCCTATGAGGAGATGCAGGAGATGGGCGTCTACACTCGCGCCTACCCGCACACCGTGGCCCTGCAGAAGTTCCGCGAGGATCCAGCCGGCAACCCGCTGGTCACCCCGTCGGGCAAGATCGAGATCTTCTCCGAGAAGCTGCTGAAGGACACCGAGGGATGGAAGCTGACCGAGGGCGATACCCTGGCCGGCATGGACACCCTGCCTGGTATCCCCGCCTACATTCCCGAGTGGGAGGGCGTGGAGAGCACCACCAAGGAGCACCCGCTGATGCTCTCGGGCTTCCACTACCGTGGGCGCATCCACTCCAGCTGGGGCTTCATCCCCGAGCTCAAAGAGGTCAACCCGCAGGAGGCCTGGATCAACCCGGCTGACGCCGAGCCGCGCGGCATCAAGCACGGCGACAAGGTTCAGGTGCACAACGACCGCGGCAAGATCGAGCTGCTGGCCAAGGTGACCCCGCGCGTGGTGCCCGGCACCGTGGCGGTGTCCCAAGGCGCCTGGTGGGATGGCGACAAGAAGTCCGGCAAAGACGGCGTGGACAAGGGCGGCTCCATCAACACCCTGACCACCCAGCGTCCCTCGCCCCTGGCGAAGGGCAACCCGCAGCACACCAACATCTGCGACGTCAAGCGCGCTTAGCAGCGAGAGGAGGAGAGATAGATGACCCAGTACGCATTCCATTTCGACGGCACTCGCTGCACCGGCTGCAAGACCTGCGAGATGTCCTGCAAGGACTACAAGGACCTGAGCGTGGGCATCGCCTACCGCAAGGTGTACGAGGTCACGCTCGGCGAGACGAAGAAGGCCGACGACGGCACCTTCACCACCGACTGCGTGAGCTATCCGCTTTCCATGGCCTGCAACCACTGCGACGACCCGTCCTGCACCAAGGTGTGCCCGACCGGCGCCATGCACAAGGACGCCGAGACCGGCCTGGTGTCGGTGGACAAGGACAAGTGCATCGGCTGCGGCTACTGCCACATGGCTTGCCCCTACAACGCTCCGAAGGTGGACCGCGCCAAGGGCCACTCGGTCAAGTGCGACGGCTGCGCCGAGCGCCTGGCGGCGGGCCAGAAGCCGGTGTGCGTCGAGGCCTGCCCGGCCCGCGCCCTGGACTTCGGCACCGTGGAGGAGATGAAGAAGACCGGCGACCAGGCCAACATCGCGCCCCTGCCGGAGAAGACCTACACCAACCCGAACTTCTATATCAAGCCTTCCAAGGACGCCAAGCCGGCGAGCGACGCGTCCGCGAAGGTTGTCAACCCCTTGGAGGTGATGTAGCATGGAGGCCGCATTCGCAGAGATGCCCCTTGCCCTGTTCAGCACGTTGGCGCCCATGGGCGCTGGTGCGTTCGTCATCCTGGCCATCGCCTTCTTCACGGGCAAGTTCGACGACGATGCGCTGCGCCGCATCGACCGCTTCACCGCCATCCCGGTGGGCCTGGTGGTCGTCGGCTTCATCGCCGCGTTCTTCCATCTGGCCAACCCGCTGAACGCCTTCGCCGTGTTCGGTGGCCTGGGCGGCTCGCCGCTGTCCAACGAGGTGGTCGTGGGCGTGGTGTTCACCGTGGCCATGCTCGCCTACTGGCTGTGGGCCTTCCTGGGCAAGATGCCCGAGGGCGCTCGCAAGGGCCTGGTGGCAGTGGTGGCCGTGCTGGGCGTGGTGTTCGCCTTCTTCACCGGCATGGCCTACATGATCGACACGATCCCGTCGTGGAACACCATGGCCGGCCCGGTGCAGATGGTCGGGTTCTCGCTGCTGGGCGGCGCGGCTGTGGGCGTGTTGGTGCTGACCCTGGCTGGGAGCGCCGACGCGCTGAAGGGCGGCTCGCTGAAGACCGGCACGCTGGTAGTGCTGGCCGTGGGCCTGGTGCTGGGCCTAGGTGGATTCGCCGTGCAGGCGTTTGGCGCCAGCGGCATGGAGAATGGCCTGTACAGCGGCGCTGACCTGCTGGCCGGCGCAGCGATTGCCATCGTCTGCGGCGTGGCGTGCCTGGTGGGCACCGGCGTGTGCGATACCTTCGCCATCCGCGGGATGGACGGCAGCGTTGCCCTGAAGGTGACCACTGGCGCTGTGGTGCTGGCGGTGATAGGCATCCTGCTGATGCGCTTGGCCTTCTATGCCATGCAGATGTCCGTGGGACTGAGCGTGCTGTAGGCGCGCACGCTTGACTGGCATGTCTGGCGCGTGGGCCTTGCGGTAGCTGGCTGCGGCCGACCTGCGCGGTCGGGCAGCGGCTTGGGGCCTGCGCTGGCATGGGAATAGAGATCGCGTGCGCTTGCGGAGCGCCCGGCGTCGAGCACGATGCTGGGCGCTTCCTGCATGGGCTTGGGCTGCGGGCACGGCCGCGCAGCCTTGGCTGGGCCGGGCGGCTTGCGGGCTGGGCGCGCGGCGAGCTGGCGGC
>CANOCK010000043.1 GCA_947564525.1 uncultured bacterium
CAGACCCCGTGGACCCTCCAACGGGCCCTGTGGACCCGCCGACGGACCCGGTCGACCCTCCAACGGGCCCTGTGGACCCGCCGACCGACCCCATCGGCCCGCCCACGGACCCGGTCGACCCACCTGGCCCTGACGGCCCCGACGACGAGGCGCCCCCGGTCGAGGTCGACATCAAGGTGAAGGTGCCCAACGACGACGAGTACGGGATCTACGCCGACGACGAGCTGGTCGACACGGCGGTGCCCGAGGAGGGCTTCGCCGAGTTCGAGCGGGTGCCGGTGGACGATGGCTCGGACTACTACGTGAAGGACGAGGCCACCGACGAGCGCACGAGGCCCTTCAAGATCATCGTGGTGGAGGACGACCGCTTCGTGCTCCGCTTCGACGGGGAGGACGGCGACGAGTTCGAGGACGGCATGGTCTTCATAGAGTTCTCCAAGGAGAAGGAGGACGAGGGGTCCGACCGCGAGGACGAGGACCCTGGCGACCCTCCTGGCGACGGCGTGGAGCCAGAGCCGGAACCCGAACCCGAGCCAGAACCTGAGCCTGAGCCGGACCCCGACCCTGACGTCGACCCCGACGGCGGCGGCGCTGACGGCTCCGACCATGACGACCCCCTGGCCGACGCCCTCGACGAGGACGGCGGGAAGAAGACCGTCACCACGGGCGGCACGCCCAAGACCGAGCGCGGCCCGGACGCCTCCTCGGGCGCGAACGGCACGGCCCTCGCCCAGGCGGGCGATGGCACCGCCCTGGGCGGCATGGCGCTCTCGACTGTGGCCCTCGGCCTGCTGAGCGCCGGCCTGAGCCTCCTGCGCCGGGCCAAGGACGCCTAGGCGAGCCCAGGCCCTGGCCGCTCCCTGGCCCCTTGGGAGCCGCCAGGGCCCCTCGCCGGGGCCAATGCTGCTACAATGGCCCCTATGGAATCCCGAAAGACCACAGCCCTGACCATCCCCGACGACGTGGCCGCAGCCGAGATCTGCGGCGTCAACGACGAGCTGTTGCGCCTCATGCAGGATGCCGTGGCCGCCCGCATCACCGTGCGGGGCGACATCGTCGAGGTGGCGGGGGACGAGACCGAGGTCCAGCAGGTGACGGCCCTGCTCGGCGACATGATCGCCCGCATCCGCGCGGGGGAGGCCCTGGACGCCGGCTACGTGCGCCGCACCCTCGACCTCACCCGCAGCGCCGACTGCGCCCCCGCCGACCTGCGGCAGGACGTGCTGCTCACCTACCGCGGCCAGGCCGTCCGCCCGAAGACGGCGGGGCAGAAGCGCTACGTCGACGCCATCCGCTCCCACACCATCACCTTCGGCATGGGGCCCGCGGGCACCGGCAAGACCTACCTGGCCATCGCCATGGCCCTGGCGGCCCTGCAGGACCAGCGGGTCAAGCGCATCGTGCTGACCCGGCCCATCGTCGAGGCGGGGGAGAGCCTGGGCTTCCTGCCCGGCACCCTGTTCGAGAAGGTGGACCCCTACATCCGCCCCCTCTATGACGCCCTCTACGCCATGAGCGACAACCTGCGCGTCAACCAGCTCGTCGAGGACGGCACCATCGAGGTGGCGCCCCTGGCCTTCATGCGCGGGCGCACCCTGAACGACAGCTTCGTCATCCTGGACGAGGCCCAGAACGCCACTCCCGAGCAGTTGAAGATGTTCTTGACCCGCCTCGGGTTCGGCTCCAGGATGGTCGTCACCGGCGACGCCAGCCAGACCGACCTGCCGCGGGGCGCCTCGGGCTTCGGCCGGGTGCGCTCCATCCTGGAGGGGGTGGCCGACATCGCCTTCTGCGACTTCGCTGCCGCCGACGTGGTGCGCCACAGCCTGGTGGCCGCCATCGTGGAGGCCTACGACCGCGCCGACCAGGCCGCTGCCCCGAGCCGGCCCTAGGGAAGGGAGCGCTCAGTGGAGGTGCTCATAGACTACGCCCACCGCCGGGAGGACTGCGAGGCCCTGGCCGTGCGGGAGCTGGCCGAGCTGGTCATGGCCGCCGAGGGCAAGCCCGCCTCGGCCGAGGTGTCCGTGAGCTTCGTCGACGACGAGGCCATGGCCGCTCTCAACGAGGGGTTCCGCGGCAAGGAGGGCCCTACCGACGTGCTCTCCTTCGAGTGCGACTCCCTCGACGACGGCTTCCCGGCCGCAGGGGAGGGGGCTGAGGGGGCCTACGAGCTCGGCGACGTGGTGATCGCGCCGGACGTGGCCGAGCGCCAGTGCGCCCAGTTCGGCAACGGCTTCGCTGAGGAGATGGAGCTCTTGCTGGTCCACGGGCTGCTGCACCTGTGCGGCTACGACCACTTGGTCGACGCCGAGGCCGAGGCCATGGAGGCCCGGGAGCGCGAGCTGCTGGCTGCCTTCCGCGCCCAACGGCCGTGAGGGAGCGCCCGATGGCAGGACAGGAGCCGTGCTGCGGGAAGCGGCGCTTCATCCGCAACAGCCATGACAAGGCCGTGGATGCCCGCTTCACCCTCGACCATGCCTTCCGCTGCGCCCGATGCGGCGTGGCCCATGCCTTCCGCACCCAGCGCAACATGAAGATCCACGCCGCCGTGGCCGTGGTCGCCGTGGCCCTGGCGGCGGCGCTGCAGGTGGGGCCGGCCTCGTGGTGCGCCATCATCCTGTGCACCACCCTCGTGTTGGCCGCCGAGTGCGCCAACACCGCCCTGGAGGCGGTGGTGGACCTGGTCACCGACGACTACCACGACCTGGCCCGCACCGCCAAGGACTGCGCTGCGGGCGCGGTGTACCTGTGCGCCCTCGGCTCGGTGGCCGTGGGGGCCGTGGTGTTCGCGCCGCCCATCGCCGCGCTGGTGGCGGCGGCGCTCTAGAGAGAGGACATCGCCATGGACCTGGACGCCTTCTTCGACGAGCACCCCATGGGGGACCCCGTGGCGCCCCCGGTGCCCGAGGGGTTCCGCTCGGGCTTCCTGGCCCTGGTGGGGCGCCCGAACGCTGGCAAGTCAACCCTGCTCAACGCCGTGCTGGGCAAGAAGGTGGCCATCACCTCGGACACGGCCCAGACCACGCGCCACCGGTTCCGCGGCGTGCTCACGCGCGAGGGCTTCCAGCTGGTCATCGTGGACACCCCGGGCATCCACAAGCCCCACGACGCCCTAGGCGACGAGCTGAACACGAGCGCGTCCAAGGCCCTGGAAGGGGTGGACGTGGCCGCCATGCTCATCGACTCCACGAGCCCCGTGGGCCGTGGCGACGAGTGGGTGGCCGCCGAGCTGGCCCGGACCCGCTGCCCGAAGGTCTGCGTGCTGTCCAAGGTCGACCTGGCCTCCGACGCCCAGGTGTCGGCCCAGCGCGAGGCCGCCGAGGCCCTGGGCCCGTGGAACGCCATGGTGGCGCTGTCGGCGGTGAGCGGCTACAACGTCGAGGCCTTCGTGGAGGAGGCGGTGGGCTTCCTGCCCGAGGGGCCGGCCTGGTTCCCGCCGGACATGGCCACCGATCAGCCGCTGGAGGTGATGGTGGCCGAGTTCATCCGCGAGAAGATCCTGCGCAGCTTCCATGACGAGGTGCCCCACGCCATCGGGGTGGTGGTGGAGGAGATGGAGCCCTCGCCCAAGCGCGGCTTGACCCGCATTTACGCCATCATCTACGTGGAGCGCGACAGCCAGAAGGGCATCATCATCGGCAAGCGCGGCGCGGCCATCAAGCAGGTGGGCATCGAGGCCCGGGCCGACCTGGAGCTGCTCCTGGGCACCCGGGTGTTCCTGGACCTGTCGGTGAAGGTGAGGAAGAACTGGCGGCGCGACGCGGCCCAGATCCGACGGTTCGGCTACGGCGAGGGCGCCTGAGCCTCTGCGCGCTGCGTCCCGGCCGGCCATGCGCTACAATGGCGGCTGCGCCCGCGCGAAGCGCTCCGGCGCATCCCACATATATATAAGTAAGGTGGACGAACGCCGATGATATGCCCCCTGTGCCACACCCCCAACCCCGATGCCGCCAAGTTCTGCAGCGAGTGCGGCTGCGACCTGCGCGCCCAGACCGGCGTGCTGCCCGTGTTCCCAACCGTCGTCGCACCTGCGCCCTCAGGGGCTGGCGCCGAGGGCGGCTCCGTGCCCACGGTGCCCTTGGGCGGCGGAGCGGCGGGGCAGACCCTGGCCTTCTCCGCCGAGGACCGTCGCGAGGGCACCGCGGCCATGGCGCCGGTCGGCTCCGAGGCCGACACCAGCGGCACCGAGCGCTTCGCGAGCCCCCTCGCCGCGGCGGCCGAGGGCCAGCGCTCCGTGTTCTCCTCCGGGCCCGGCCCCGCCTCCCAGCTCTCGCAGCCCGATGGCGAGCGACGCCTGACCAGGAAGCAGGTGACGGCCATCGTCATCGCGGCGGTGCTGGTCGCCCTCGGCTGCGCCGCTGCGGGCGTCACCTACGCCTTGGAGCTCTGGGGCGGCCACAGCGTGCCGGACGTGGTGGGCATGACCCAGGCCAAGGCCCAGGAGACCCTGGGCCAGGCCGGCTTCGGGGCCACGGTGCTGGAGGTCAAGTCCGACGACACCGAGAACACCGTGCTGCTGAGCGACCCGGCCGCCGGCATCCGCGCGGCGGAGGGCTCCACGGTCAGCCTCCACGTGGCCACGGCGCGGGTGGTGCCCGAGGTGGTGGGCGTGCCCCAGGCCGAGGCCGAGGCGCTCATGGCCGAGGAGGGCTTCTCCAACGTGACCTACGAGCCCGAGAAGTCCAACGAGGCCGAGGGCACCGTGCTGTCGGTGGAGCCGCCGGCGGGCACCAAGGGCCAGGCCGGCACCGCCATCAAGGTGAAGGTGGCCCAGCCCTTCACGGTGCCCGACGTGGCCGGCCAGGGCCGCGACGAGGCCGTGGCGGCCCTGGAGGCCGAGGGCTACCAGGTGACCACGGCCCCGGTGAACACCGAGGAGCACCCCGAGGGCACCGCCGTGACCACGGAGCCGCCGGGGGGCACCAAGCTCGGCACCGGCTCCCCGGTGACCCTGTACCTGGCCCACAACCGCTCCACCGAGCTCGTCGACCTCACCCGCAAGCTGCTCGCCGACGCCGGCTCCATGACCATCAACGGCGGCACCTACGAGGTGCGCTCCGTGGGCGACGTCAGCTTCGCCGGCGGCAGCGATTGCTCCTTCACCGTCACCGCGCGCCCCTTCGAGGTGGTGTCGGTACCGTGGTTCCTCGGGGGCGGCTCGCGCACCGAGTACGGCGCCGACGAGACCATCAAGGGCACGGTGACCTGGAACGACGCCAACCGCGTCACCGGCGCCAAGTGCGCCGCGGGCGCGATTTCCTTCAGCTAGGCCCCTCTGCCCGGCCCATGGCATCGCCCACCTACGCCACCCGCGCCATCGTCCTGCGCAAGACCAAGCTCAAGGAGAGCGACCTCATCTGCACCCTCCTCGACGAGTCCGGCGCCCAGCGCCGGGTGGTGGCCAAGGGCGCCCGCAAGCCCACGAGCTCCTTCGCCAGCCGCATGGAGCTGTTCTGCGAGGTGGACGTGCTCTGCGCCGAGGGCCGCAGCCTCGACGTGCTGAAGGAGGCGCGCGTGGCGGCGGCCCACGCCCCGCTGCGCGACTCCCTGGAGCTGGCCTCGGCCGCCGCGCCCATGGCCGAGCTCCTGGGGCGCCTGGCCCAGGAGGACCTGGCCCAGCCCCGGCTGTTCCAGTGCACCTCCGTGGCCCTGGGCGTGCTGGAGGGCGCCTCGGTGCCAGCCGCCCCCGCCCTCTGCGCCGCCCACCTGCTGAAGTCCCTGGCCCTCGGCGGCCTGCGCCCCCAGCTGGCCTCCTGCGCCGTCTGCGGCGCGCCGGTGGGCCCGGGCGCCCCGGCGCGGCACCTCTCCTTCGCCGAGGGCGGGGTGGTGTGCCCCCGATGCCGGCGCCTGGTGGAGTGCCAGCCGGTGGACGGGCCAGCCGTGGCCGCGGCAGCCTGGCTGCTGGCCACGCCCTTCGCCGCCATCGCCCAGGAGCCGCCGCCGCTCGGCGAGGCCTTCGGCGCCCTGCGCATCGTCCAGGGCCTGGTCCGCGAGCACGTCGGCGTGCGGCTCAGGTCCTGCGAGTTCCTGTTCTCTTGCGCCCTGTTCTGAGGTGGCGTACAATAAGTAGGCTGTGCCCATGCGCAGCAGTCCGCCCTCAGCCCCCATGGACCACCTCCTTGGCCGCTCAGAGCGGACGAACCCGCAAGGAGACGCGGCATCCGGCCGCGCCCGACGACGAAAGGTGGAGCCATGGCAGCCAAGGAAAGCATCAGCAAGGAGCGCACCCAGGAGCTCATCAGCGAGTTCGGCAAGGGCGCCAACGACTCCGGCAGCGCCGAGGTCCAGGTGGCGATCCTCTCCGAGCGCATCCGCAACCTGACCGAGCACCTCAAGGTGCACAAGAAGGACAACCACACCCGCCGAGGGCTCATGATGCTCATCGGCAAGCGCCGCGGCCTGCTGAAGTACATCAAGGAGCGCGACATCGAGGACTACCGCGCGCTCATCAAGAAGCTGGGCATCCGCGACAACATCTAAGGGTTTCAGCATCGACAAGGCCCGCGGAGCGACGCGGGCCTTGCTGTATGGAGCAATACGTTCAAAAGAGGCAGAAGAGAAGGAAAAGAAAGCATGACGAAGATCGTCGAAGAGTTCGAGCTGTACGGGAAGAGCTACCGCTGGGAGACCGGCGAGCTGGCCAAGCAGGCCACGGGAGCGGTGCTGTGCACCTGCGGCGAGACGAGCGTGCTCGTCACCGCCGTGGTGTCGTCGCAGCAGCGCGACTACGACTTCTTCCCCCTGACCGTGGACTTCATGGAGAAGATGTACGCGGTCGGCCGCATCCCCGGCGGCTACCTGAAGCGCGAGGCCAAGCCTTCGGACAAGGGCACCCTCACCGCGCGCATGGTGGACCGGCCCATCCGCCCGGGCTTCCCGGACGGCTTCAAGAACGAGGTCCACATCGTGGCCACCACCCTGGTGGTGGACGGCCAGAACCCCCCGGACACCATCTGCGTGGGCGGTGCCTCGGCGGCGCTGCTCGTGGGCGGCGCCCCCTTCGACGGGCCCGCGGCCTGCGTGCGCATCGCCCGTGACGTCGAGACCGGCGAGTTCGTGGTGAACCCCACCTACGAGGAGCAGGCCAACTCCGACCTGGAGCTGACCATCGCCGGCACCGCCGACTACATCTCCATGGTGGAGGCCGGCGCCGACGAGGTGACCGAGGAGGACATGCTCGCCGCCATGGCCTTCGGCCAGGAGGCCATCGCCGCCTTCTGCGAGAAGCAGGCCGAGTTCATCGCCAAGGTGGCCCCGGAGCCGCTGGAGTACTCCATCCGCGAGGCCGACCCTGTCGTCGCCGAGCGCGTGGACGCCCATTACGACGAGATGGCCGCCGCCCTCAAGGACGCGGACAAGAAGGGCCGCATCGCCAAGGTGGAGGAGCTCAAGGAGGCCATCAGGGAGCAGGACTTCACCGAAGAGGAGCTCCAGGAGTGGGGCAGCGACGTCAACGCCGCCCTCAAGGCCCTGGAGAAGCGCGCCATGCGCACCATGATCCTGGAGACCGGCGAGCGCGCCGACGGCCGCACGCCCACCGAGATCCGCCCGCTCCACATAGCCCCGGGCTACCTGCCCCGCGTCCACGGCTCCGGCCTGTTCCAGCGCGGCCAGACCCAGGCCCTGTCGGTGTGCACCCTCGGCATGCTCAACGAGTGGCAGCGCCTCGACACCATCGACCCGGCCGAGGGCAAGCGCTACATGCACCAGTACAACTTCCCGCCGTACTCCACGGGCGAGACCGGCCGCATGGGCGCTCCCAAGCGCCGCGAGATCGGCCATGGCGCCTTGGCTGAGCGCGCGATCCTGCCCGTGCTGCCCGACGAGGACGAGTTCCCCTACGCCATCCGCGTGGTGAGCGAGATCCTGGAGTCCAACGGCTCCTCGTCCATGGCCTCGGCCTGCGGCTCGACCCTGGCCCTCATGGATGCGGGCGTGCCGATCAAGGCGCCGGTGTCCGGCGTGGCCATGGGCCTGATCAAGGAAGGCGACGACGTCGTCATCCTCACGGACATCCAGGGCCTGGAGGACTTCCTCGGCGACATGGACTTCAAGGTGTGCGGCACCGCCAAGGGCATCACCGCGCTCCAGATGGACAACAAGGCCAAGGGCCTGTCGGTGGACATCCTCTCCCGCGCCCTGACCCAGGCCCGCGAGGGCCGCGCCTTCATCCTTGACGCCATGCTGGAGACCATCCCGGCGCCGCGCGAGGAGCTGAAGGAGACGGCGCCGCGCATCGAGACCATCCACATCCCCGTGGACAAGATCCGCGACGTCATCGGCAGCGGCGGCAAGGTGGTCCGCGGCATCCAGGACGAGACCGGCGCCTCCATCGACATCCAGGAGGACGGCACCATCCATGTGGGCGCGGTGGACGGCGCCTCCATGGCCGCCGCCCGCCAGATGATCCTCGACATCGTGAAGGAGCCCGAGGTGGGCGAAGTCTACGAGGGCGAGGTCGTTGGCATCAAGGACTTCGGCGCCTTCGTGAAGCTCACCCCGTCCAAGGACGGCCTGCTGCACATCTCGCGCGTCGCGCAGGGCCGCGTGGCTTCGGTTGAGGACGTGCTCTCCCTCGGCGACACCGTGAAGGTCGAGGTGCTCGAGGTGGATCCGAAGACGGGCAAGATCTCGCTGGACCGCATCGACAAGCCCGAGGCGCCCCGTGCCCCCGCCGGCATGGGCCATCGCCGCGAGGGCACGGGCGACCGCGACCATCGGCGCGACGACCGCAACGGGGACCGCAAGCATGCGGACAACCGCCCCGGCCGCGCGAACCGCACCCCGCGGCGCTCCCACAACGCCTAGGGCGCGCCGTTCCTGACCGCCGAGCGGCTCGCGGCCGCCGGTAGGCAGGGGAGGCGCCAGCCCGCCGGGCCCGAGGCCGACCATGGCCCAACGCCCGGCGGGCACCTTCGGGAGGGCGTCCGCGCCCTCCATCCCGAGGCTCCTGGGTCCTTGGGGCCAGGAGCCTCGGTCCGTCGAGAGAAGGGGTCATCCATGGACGAGATCAGAGTGGCGGTGGCCGGCTGCGGCGGCCGCATGGGCGCTGCCGTGGTGGCAGCGGTGCAGGCAGCCCCGGACATGGAGCTGGCCTGCGGCATCGACCCTGTCGGAGCGCCGGAGGGCGCCCCGTTCCCGGTGCACGGCAGCGTGGCCGAGGCTGCTTCGGCCGAGGGCTTCGACGTGCTGGTGGACTTCACCCAGCCCACGGCCGTGGCCCGCAACGTCGAGGAGGCCCTGGCCCGCGGCATCGACTGCGTGGTGGGCACCACCGGCCTCACGGAGCGGCGGTTGGAGGAGCTGGCCGCGGGCGCGCCCGCGGGGACGTGCCTGTTCTACGCGCCCAACTTCACCACCGGCGCGGTGCTCATGATGCAGTTCGCCCAGGCGGCGGCGCCGTACTTCCCCGAGGCGGAGGTCATCGAGTTCCACCACTGCAGGAAGAAGGACGCTCCCTCGGGCACCGCCCTGCGCACCGCCCAGCTCATCGCCGAGGCCCGCGCCCCCTTCGTCCCGAGCGCCCCCGGCGCCGAGACCGAGGTGGAGGGGGCTCGCGGCGCCCGAGGGGCCCTGGTGGAGGATGTGCCGGTCCACTCCGTGCGCTCCTCGGGCTTCGTGGCCAGCCAGGAGGTCGTATTCGGCTCCATGGGCCAGACGCTCTCCATCCGCCACGACTCCTGGGACCGCGAGTCCTACATGCCCGGCGTGCTGCTGGGCATCCGCAGCGTGGGCGAGCGCGAGGGCCTGGTTGTGGGTTTGGAGAACTTCATGGTCTAGGGACTGCCGGACCGGCGGTTCCATGGCATAATGCATAGCGTGCGCCTTGGGGCGCCGCGGCGGCTGGCCGGGCGGGAGCCCGCGTGCCAGCCCCTCGGGCCTGGCTGCTGGGCGCGCGACGACACCAAAAGGAGCTTCCATGGCGCAGACAACCCCACCCTTTGGCCGCCAGATCGTGGCCATGGTCACCCCCTTCGACGAGGAGCGGGAGCTGGACCTCGACCGCGTCCAGGAGTTCGCCGACCGCCTGGTGGTCGGCGGCAACGACGCCATCATCGTCAACGGCACCACCGGCGAGAGCCCGACGGTGTTCTACCCCCAGAAGATGGACCTGTTCCGAGCGGTGGTGGAGGCCGTGGCCGGCCGCGTGCCCGTCATCGCCAACGTCGGCGACAACTGCACCGCCGACACCGTGAGCTTCGCAAGGGACGTGGAGCCCTTGGGCGTCGACGGGCTCATGTGCGTGGTGCCCTACTACAACAAGCCTCCCCAAGAGGGGCTCTACCAGCACTTCCGCACCATCGCCGGGTCCGTGGGCCTGCCCATCATCCTGTACAACATCCCCGGCCGCTGCGTCATCAACATGGAGGCGGAGACCACCTTGCGCCTGGCACGGGACTGCGGCAACGTCGTGGCCGTCAAGGAGGCCTCGGGCCGCATGGACCAGATCCACGCCATCATCGACGGGGCCCCCGAGGGCTTCTGGGTCTACTCCGGCGACGACGCCGCCACCTACGACATAATGGCCGCCGGCGGCGCCGGGGTCATATCCACCATCGCCAACGTGGCCCCCGAGCGCATGAAGCAGGTCGTCGACCTGTGCGCCGCGGGGGACCTGGAGGCGGCCAAGCAGGCCAACGACGCCCTGCTTCCCCTGATGAACGGCTTGTTCGAGACCTCGAACCCGATCCTCGTGAAGGAGGCGCTGCGCCTGGTCGGCTTCCCCGTGGGCGGCGTGCGCCTGCCGCTCATCGACGCGACGCCGGAGCAGTCGGCGCGTCTGGAGGCCATCATGAGAGAGACCGGGGTGCTCCGATAGCGCCCCGTGCCTGAGACAAGCGAGCAAGAAGGAAACGAACACCCTATGCCTAACCAGAAGGAAGACCAGAACCAGAAGGCGGGCTCCTCGGCCCGCGGGAAGGGCCAGGGCGGCCAAGGGGCCGCCAACCGCCCGAAGGGGCAGCGCAGCGGCCAAGGGGCCAAGGGCGCGAAGGGCCCCAAGGAGGGAGCGGGCGCCAAGGGCGCCGAGGGCAAGAAGGGAACGGGCCAGCGCTCCAAGCCCAAGGCCAAGACCAGCTCCTACAAGCACGTGAACCTGGAGCGCAAGCGGCCGCAGCTGTCCCGCGACGGGTCCGAGGCCAAGGGCGCCCAGAGCGCCAAGGCCCCCAAGCGCCCGCGCGGCGGCCAGGCCCGCAAGGACCCCCGCTCGCGCCTGGAGGTCATCCCCCTCGGCGGCCTGGACGCCATCGGCAAGAACATGACCGCCTTCGAGTGCGACGGCGACATGATCCTCGACGACGCGGGCCTCATGTTCCCCGACGACGGCCATCCGGGCGTGGACCTCATCCTGCCCGACTACACCTACGTGCTGGAGAACGCCGACAAGCTGCGCGGCATCATCATCACCCACGGCCACGAGGACCACACGGGCACGCTGCCCTACCTGCTGAAGGACCTGGACCGCACGGTGAACATCTACGCCACCAAGCTCACCTTGGGGCTCATCGAGGGCAAGTTCGCCGAGCACAAGATCAAGAACGCCAAGCTCGTGGAGATCAAGCCCGGCGACCAGATCCGCCTCGGGTGCTTCACCGTGGACTTCTTCGCCGTGAACCACTCCATCCCGGGCGCCGTGGGCCTGTTCATCCAGAGCCCGGCGGGCAACGTGCTGCACATGGGCGACTTCAAGCTGGACCAGACGCCCATCGACGGCGTGACCACCGACTTCGGCGCTCTCACCCGCTTTGGCGAGATGGGGGTCGACCTCATGATGAGCGACTCCACCAACGCCACCAACCCCAACTTCACCCCCTCCGAGGCCGAGGTGGGCAAGACCTTGGCCTCCATCATCTCCCAGGCCAAGGGCCGCGTCATCATCGCGTCCTTCGCCAGCCACATCCACCGCATGCAGCAGATCTGCGACGCGGCCGTGGCCAACGGGCGCAAGGTGGTGGTCACGGGCCGCTCCATGATCCAGAACACCGACATCGCGCGGCGCCTGGGCTACCTCGACATCAGCGACGACGACCTCATCGACGCCTACGAGCTGAAGGACATCCCCTCCGAGCAGGTGGTCATCATGTGCACCGGCAGCCAGGGCGAGCCCCTGAGCGCTCTGGCGCGCATCGCCAACGGCGAGCACCGGACCATCGAGATCGAGGAGGGCGACACCGTCATCATCTCCGCCACGCCGGTGCCGGGCAACGAGAAGGCGGTCACCCGCGTCATCAACTCCCTGGCCAAGATCGGCGCCGACGTCTACGACAAGTCCCGCGCCCGGGTCCACGTGTCGGGCCATGCCGGGGCCGAGGAGCTGAAGATGGTGCTCTCCATGGTGAAGCCGCGGGCCTTCATGCCGGTCCATGGCGAGGCGACGCATCTGCGCGCCCACTCCCGCCTGGCCGAGGCCACGGGCGTGGAGCCGGAGAACATCTTCGTGCTGGAGAACGGCGACTCCCTCGTGGTGTCCGCCGACGGCTACGAGCGCGGCGAGGGCGTGGTGAGCGGCATCGTCTACGTGGACGGCCTGTCGGTGGGGGACACCTCCCAGGACGTGCTCGACGAGCGCTCGGCCCTGGGCGCCCAGGGCTTCGCCACCGTGGCGGCGGCCGTGGCCCTCAAGAAGAAGCAGGTCAGCGCCAAGGCGAAGGTGGAGATGCACGGCATCACCGGCGGCGACGACGCCGACCTGATCGAGGACGCCGAGACCGTGGTGAACAACGCCCTGAAGCGGGGCCTGTCCCATGGCTCCACCATCCAGGAGCTGACCCGCTCGGCCAAGGACGCCGTGCTCTCGCTCCTGTGGGAGCGCACCAAGCAGCGTCCCATGATGATCGTGAACGTGCTCGAGGTGTAGCCGGTGGCGCAGCGGAAGGGCTCGTCGGAGGAGGCCAAGAAGCGGGGAGGGCGGCGCAAGGCCGCCGAAGCGGCCAAGGAGCCGGAGCGCAAGGCGACACGCCGGCGGGCCTCCCAGGCCGTCGAGGCGGATGACCGGGTGCTCGACGCGAAGGTGCGCCGCGACATCGCCGGGGTGGGGCTCATCGTGGCGGCCGTGGTGCTCATGCTGTGCGCCGTGCTGCCGGTCGGCGACGGCGCCCTGGTCGCCTCGGCGGCCTCGACGGCGCTCCATGCCGTGCTCGGCATCGGCGCCTACATCCTGCCGCTGTTCCTGGCTGCCATGGGCGTGTCCTTCCTGGTGCGCTTCGACAGGGAGCGGGTGTCCCTGCGCTTGGCCATCGGGCTGTCCATCATCTTCGTGGCCCTGCTGGCCCTCATCGCGACCCTCACCCCCATAGCGAGCCTGGGGGTGGACGATCCCATGCTGCTGTTCGGCCAGGCGGCGCTCACGAGCCATGGCGGCTACGTCGGCGCGGCCATCGCCTGGTGCGGCATCACGCTGTTCGGCAAGGTGATCACCGGGGTCATCCTGGTGGGGGTCATGGTCATCGGCGCCACGGTCATCGGCTTCTCCATCTCGTCGCTCATCGAGCGGCTGCGCCAGAAGCGCTCCGAGCGCCTGAGCCAGGCCCTCCAGGGGGCCCCGGCGGCCTCCGGTGGCTTCGGCGGCATCCGCCGGGGCCGGGCCGGGGGCGCCCCGGAGGGCGGGGCGGAC
>CANOCK010000044.1 GCA_947564525.1 uncultured bacterium
ACGCCGAGGGCGCCGCCGCCAACGCCCTGTCCGCCGGCGCGACGCAGCCCCTGGGTGCCATCGCGCCGGCTGCGGCAGCGAAGCCGGCCGCAGCCCCGGCGCCGAAACCGGCCGCCGGCAGCCCGGTGGTGCCCGGCGTGTCCATCTCCGTGGACGACGGCTCCGACGAGGGCGAGGAGGAGCCGGCCCCGACCGAAGGGGGCGGCTCCAAGCCCACCCGCCGCAGCGTGAAGCGCAAGAAGGCCAAAGGGAAGAAGGATGCCTCGGCCCCTATCGGCGAAGGCGAGGGCGCAACATCGAGCACGCCCCCTTCGGCTGATGGCGCAGGGAGGGGCGGCGAGGCCGAAGGGGGCGGCGCCGGCGCCGAGAAGACCAAGCGCCCCAAGCGCCCCTCCAAGCGCAAGCAGCGCCGCGCGGCCCGCAAGGAGGCCAAGGCGGCCAAGCGCGCGGCCATGACCCCCCTCCAGCGGGCCCTGCGGCTCCTGCGCACGCTGCTCATCGTGCTGGTGGCAGTCGTGGTCCTGGTGGCCGGGGCGGCGGTGGGCGCCCTGTCCTACCACCGCTGGTACGCCTACGACGACGCCCTGGACATCCAGGGCACCTGGTACGTGTCGGGCACCAACACCCCCATCGAGGTGACGGGCGACGCCATCGAGCTGACGCCCGAGGTGGCCTACCACTACGCCCTGGACCCCTCCAGCAAGACCATCGCCTTCACCTTCGGGCGCTTGAAGGGCCAGGGGCACTACCGCTTCTCCCTCGACCGCCAGTACCTGGTCATCTTCGACGGCGAGTACAGCTGGGAGCAGTCCCTGTCCTCAGACGTGTCCTGGCTGCTGAAGGCCCTGGCCGACGAGGCCATGAGCACCCCGAACAACCTGGCCCAAGGGGCGTTCTACAACGTGACGCTGCTCTCGCGCAGCTCCGCGGAGGAGAGCGACGTGAGCGCCTCGGTGGTGGCTACCTCCGAAGGGCCGCGCGTGGTGTGGTCCGCCCCGGACGCCGAGGGGTCGGGGGCTGGCGCCGAGGGCGGGGCCGCGGGCGGCGCGGGCGGCGACCCGGACGCCCAGGGGACCGATCCCACCGAAGGCAGCCGCTCCGAAGGGTCGGGCGCCACCGACGTGGACGCGCTACTCGGGGCCATCAACGACCTGCCGGCCGAGTAGCCCATGACTGCCCTCGCGAGCACTTCCCGCCCCGACCAGCCCCTGACCATCGATTCCATCGCCGTGCAGGCTGACCGGCTGGTGCTGCGGGTGTCCCTGGCAGCGGACGCCCCGCACTTCATGGACGCCAGCCTGGCCGCGCGCCTGGACGCCCAGCGCCCGAGCCTGAAGGCCCACGCCTGCGTCAACGACACCGGCCCCACCTTCGGCTCGGTCATGTCCACCACCGCCATCCCCCACGTGCTGGAGCACCTCATCCTCGACGAGCAGGTGCGCGCCGACACGGCCCCTGACGCCGTCCCGTTCTCCGGCATTACCATATGGCTGGACGAAGGGGCCGGCCTCGCCCACATTGAGGTAAGCTATTTTGATGATTTAACCGCGCTTGAGGCGGTGCAGACCGCCGCCGCGTGCTTGAATGACCTTCTGAGGAGGTAGCCTTTCATGCAAACGGCCCACATCGTCTTCGACGAGATCGGCGGCAAGAACGCCACCCGCGTGACCAAGATGCGCTCGAGCAAGGTGCGCGACCTGTTCTCGGCCGCAGTGCGCCCCGACATCATATCGCTGTCGGGCGGCATGCCCGACGTGTCGCTGCTGCCTGCTGCCTCCATCCGCACCGCCACCCGCAACGCCCTCGACGACGATGCCGAACGGGCCGTGGCGCTCCAATACGGTGCCACCAACGGCCACGTGGCCACGCGCCAGGTGGTCTGCGACCTCATGCGCGACCTGGGCGTGCGCTGCAAGCCCGACGACGTGCTGCTCACCTCGGGCGCCCAGGAGGCGCTCGACCTCATAGCCAAGTGCTTCATCGACCCCGGCGACATCATCCTGGCCGAAGGCCCCACCTACCTGGGCGCGCTCCAGGCGTTCTCGGCCTACGAGCCCGACGTGCGCTGCATCGACTTCGATGACGATGGCATGCGCATGGACCTGCTCGAAGCCGAGCTGGAGCGCATCGGCAAGGGCAACCCGCGCCTGAAGTTCTGCTACGTCATACCCAACTTCCAGAACCCCGGCGGCGTGACCATGGCGCCTGAGCGCCGCAAGCGCCTGCTGGAGCTCTCCCGCGAGTACGGCTTCCTGGTGCTGGAGGACGACCCCTACGGGCGCCTGCGCTACGACGGCGGCCATATGATCCCGCTGAAGGTGCTGGACGACCGGGTCGTCTACCTGGGCACCGTATCCAAGGTCTTCGCCCCGGGCCTGCGCCTGGGCTGGATGGTGGCGCCGGCCGACGTGCTGAGCCGCGTGAACCTGGTGAAGCAGGGCGCCGACTTGTGCGGCAGCTCGCTGGACCAGGCGGTGGTGCGCCACTACTTCACCGACACGCCCTGGGAGCGCACGCTGCAGACGTTCATCAAGACCTACCGCGTGCGGCGCGACGCCATGCTGGCGGCGCTGGAGGAGCACTTCCCGCCCGAGGCCCGCTGGACGCGCCCCGAAGGCGGCTTCTTCGTGTGGGTGACGTTGCCCGAGTACGTGGACACCGACTCCATGCTGGGCGCGGCGCTCGAAGCGGGCGTCACCTACGTGCCGGGCAACTCCTTCTTCCCTGACGGCGTGACCGGGCGTAACTCCATGCGCATCAACTTCAGCTACGAGAGCCCCGAGAACATAGCCGAGGCCATCCGCCGCCTGGCCGGCGTCATCGACGAGCGCTTGGAGCTGTACCGCGCGTTCATCAAGGCGGGCGCCATCAAGGTGGACCCCGAGACGCGCGCGGCCATCGAGTCCTACCGCGAGCGGGCCGAGAAGACGGGGGCCGCCGCAGAAGAGGGAGAGTGACGGGCTGGCGAGGGCCGGATGCCCGAACGGGAGCGCCGCCAGCGCGCCCATATATATGAGAGAAGGGAACCGATACGATGAGCCTTAAAGTTGCAGTGCTGATGGGCGGCCAGTCCTTCGAGCGCGAGGTGTCGCTGGAGAGCGGCAAGCGCGTGTGCGCAGCGCTGGAGGAAGCGGGCTACAAGGTGGTGCCGCTGGACACCAACGACGCGCTGGTGCCCACCCTGCGCAGCGAGAAGCCCCAGGTGGTGTACAACGCGCTCCACGGCAAGCACGGCGAGGACGGCACCATCCAGAGCCTGCTGGAGTTCCTGGGGATCCCCTTCGTGGGGTCGCCGGCCCACGTGTGCCACTGCGCCTGGAACAAGGACTCGCTGCACTCCTCACTGGAGAAGTACCGCGACATCACCGGCGAGGCGGGCATCGCCCGCTGGCCCCAGGGCGTCTACATCGCCCGGGACGCATTCAAGGAGATGGGCGCCGCCTCGGCGCTGGACATGGTACCCGAGCGCGTCATCGGCGGCTACCCGGTATGCGTGAAGCCCGCCCACGGCGGCAGCGCCCTGGGCATCCATCGCGTGGACGACCAGGAGGCCCTGGGCGAGGCGGTGCTGGACGCGCTGTCCTACGACGACGCCGTGAACATCGAGCAGTGGATCGAGGGTGTGGAGCTGTCGGTGTCCATCCTGGGCACGGGCTGGGACGCCCATGCGCTGCCCCCGGTGGAGATCGTGGCTCGGGAGGGCTTCTTCGACGCCGAGGCCCGCATGGCCGAGGACCGGGTGGACCTCTTCTGCCCCGTGCGCCTGGACAGCCTCTCGCCGAGCGAGGCCGACGCCCAGGGCATGCGCGCCGAGATCGAGCGCGCGGCCCTGGAGGTGTACCACGCCTACGGCGTGCGCGACTTCGGCCGCGTGGACATGATCTGGGACGGCGGCAGCGCCCGCTGCTTCGAGGTGGACGTGAGCCCTGGCATGACCAGCCGCTCGCTGTTCCCCATCGCCTGCGAGGCCGCCGGGATCGCCCTTCCGACCCTGATGGACACGCTGGTCCAGCATGCCTATGAGCGAGGCGTCTCCTTCTAGGAGCAGGGCCTTGGCAGCAGGCCGCAAGCGCCACGGTGACGAAACGGCAACCGCCGCGACCCAGGCCTGGCGCGCCGAAGGGCGTTATCTATAATGGGCCAATCAGGTCAACCCCTAGGAGCTAAGGAGTTAATCATGGCAAGGATCGGATACTTCATCTTGGGCGGCGTCGTCGGTGCGATCGGCGCCCTGTTCATGGCCCCCCGTTCGGGCGAGGAGACCCGGGCGCTGGTGGCCGATAAGGCATCGACCGTAGCGAGCGAGGCCCAGAGCTGGGGCAACCAGGCGGTGGCCAAGGGCCAGGAGATTGCCGACCAGGTGGCCGAGCGCGGCCAGGAGTTCGCGAGCCAGGTGGCCGAGCGCGGCCAGGAGTTCGCCGACCAGGCCGTGGCCAAGGGCCAGGAAGTGGCGAAGAACGTCCAGGACGCCGCCAGCAACATGATGCCCGCGGTGAACGAGAAGGGCGATGCCCTGCGCGAGAAGATCGACGCGGCCCGCGACCGCATCGCCGCCCAGGTGGCCAAGAACGCCGACGAGACCGCCAAGCAGGCCGACGACGTCATCCCGGTGGCTGCCGAGGACGCCAGCAAGGCCGCCAAGGAGATCGGCGACAAGGCCTCCCATGCGGCCGAGAAGGCCGGCGAGAAGGCTAACGAGGTGGTGGACTCCGCCAAGAAGGCCGTGGACAAGGCGGCCGACGCCGTGAAATCCAAGTAGCGCCCCATCGCAGCCCCATCATGACCGCGCCTGCGCCTACGCTGAGCACCCACGACTTGATCGGGCTGCGCGCCTACCGGCGCCGGCCGCGCAAGGGCGAGCCGGACGCCGTGAAGAAGCTCGGAAAGGTCCACGCCTGCGTCTTCCATCCCCGGGAGGCGCGGTGCGTGGGCCTTTTGGTGAAGCGGCCCGATGCGGCCCTGATGTTCAAGCGGGGCGACGCCTTCGTGGCCCTGGGGCGCTGCGAGCGCTTGGGCGACGCACTGCTGGTGAGCGACGACGCCGATGCCATGGACGAGGGCGCCTGCAAGGCCCTCGGCATCGACCTGGACGAATGCGTGCTGTGGGTGGGCATGCCGCTCGTGGCCGAGGATGGCACGGCGCTCGGGCTGGTAGGGTCGGTGGACCTCGACGCCCGCACCGGGGCAGTGCAGGCGGTGCGCGCCTCCCAGGGGGCCACGGCCAACGCGCTGCTGGGGCAGCGGGTGGTGGCTGCGGAGGATATCTTAGGATTTCGTAAGATTCCAGCGGAGGGCGCTCCCGGTGCTATCCTGGTAAGCGCAGCAGCGCTGGAGCGCGCGGCCGAGGGCGGCGCCGCCGAGGCGGCTGGCAAGACCACTGCCGTGGTGGCCGCCAAGGCCAAGCGCGTCGCCAGCACCGCCAAGCCCAAGGCGAGCGCCGCAGCGCAGGCTGCAGGCGACGCGGCCGGCAAGGCGGCCTATGCCACCGGACGCCAGCTGGGCCGCGCGAGCGGCATGTTCGCTGCCTTCAAGGAAGAATACGACCGAGCGCGAAGAGGCCATGACGAAGACTAACCCCTCCCACCCCGCAGATTCCCTGACCGACCAGCCCCTAGCCAGCCCGAGTCCCTCAGCGGAGGGTGCGTCGAGCGCTGCGACGGGGCATCCCCGCCGCCAGCCGGCACACGACCCCGAGGCCTCCGGTGCGACGCTGCCCGAGAGCGCGGCAGCCGAGGGCGTGGAGGAACTGCGCCACGACGCCGAGGCCCTGCGCGCCGAGGCCCGCAAGGAGGCCACGGTGGGGCCGCGCAAGATGCCCATGGCCGACGTGATGAAGTTCGGCGGCCTGATCGCCTTCTTCGCCGTGATGGTCGTGGCCGTGGTGCTGTTGTGGCCCCTCATCGGCGAGATATTCACCGAAGGCGGCATCGAGCGCGTGACCCGCGACGTGCGCGAGGCCGGCCCTGCCGGGTTCCTCATCCTGCTGGCCGTGCAATTCCTGCAGATCGTGGTGGCCTTCATCCCCGGCGAGGTGGTGCAGATCGCCGCAGGCATGATCTACGGGCCTTGGCTGGGCGCGCTCATCATCTTCGTCGGCTGCGTCATCTCCTCCAGTTTCGTCTTCGTGCTGGTGCACAAGCTGGGCATGCCCTTCGTGCAGGCCATGGTGCCCGAGGGGGCCATGGGCAAGTTCCGCGCCTTCGAGCGCACGGGCAAGCTGAACGTGCTGGTGTTCATACTGTTCCTGATCCCCGGGCTGCCCAAGGACGTGTTCACCTACCTGGTGCCGCTGACGGACATGCGCCTCGGCACCTTCGTGCTGCTGAGCAACGTCGGGCGCCTGCCGGGCATCATGCTGTCCACCTACGCCGCCGCTGGCCTGGTGAGCGGCAACTACCTGGAGAGCGCCGTGATCTTCGGCATCACCGCCCTGGTGGCCATCGTGGCCTTGCTGGCCTACAGCCGCGTGGCCAAGGCCATGGAGGCCAAGCACGGCACTCAGAAGCACGACGACAAGCCGCACTGAGCACACGTCGCGCAGGATGCCGAATCGAGAGGACCAGCTGTCAAGGGAGTCGAAGGGAGGCGAACGCCCCTTCGACTCCCTTGTATCTAGCTAACCGATTCCCCCTGTAGGGCTCGTTGCTCAGCTTCTTCGATCTCTTCGTCAGGCACTATACGTGCCCGCTCTGACTTCATCTTCTCAATGCGCCGAGCCTCTTGGTCGTAGACATCTTTGGCAATATCCCCCCTCAGGTAATGGGACTCCACATCCCGCAAGTAGGCATCCAGACCAGTTTTCTCCTCATGGTTCGTCACCTGAGCGGAGGCGGAATTCCCTAAATTCCTAATGGCCTCCGAGCTGATCAGCTCACCGGTGTTTGGGCGGCAGAAGACGTCATCCTCGACCTCTTTCCAAAGACCGAGCCTCTTGCCGAGAAGGTAATAGTGGTCTCCTGCGGTATTGTACTCAGCTCCAGTGTCCATGGCATATAGGTTCAGCATGTAGCGAACCCCTGGCTCCGGATCTGCGATATCCTCGTCGACTGTAGCAATCGTCTGGCCGACCCCGCCACGCTGTCGAACGGCCACGATCTCGCCGCCCTCACTTGCCGAGGCAGGGAGCATCCCCTTCAAGACCTCGTCGACTTCGAAGAAGTAGTCAGTGTAGTAGCACGGCTCAGAGCCATCCACCGGGTCGACGAGGAAGGGGGCAGACTCCCCCCGGTATACCCCACAGCACACCACATCTGATTCAGCCCAGAACTCCTCTGCCGGGCCACCAATCAGCACGCTACTATAGCTCTGTACATGGCGAATGGATTCAGGCAGCCCCTTGCTTTCTGCCTTCACGCCACCATCCGCCTCGCAAGCTGCACATCCCGTCAAGAGGCAGGCAGAAAGGAGGCCGGCCAACCCTATTGTTACGCCCCTGGCGAAAAGAGCGCTCTTCTGGATTTCAAGCTCTTTGAAGCAACTCTTCATGGCTCGATCCCCCTCCTATAGATACCGATTTCGAACGCCGTTTATATCATCGCTGGTGAGGTCTCGATTCAGATACCCTGCATAGGTCTCCTCGAACATGACCGCCCATCTATGCTCCGAATGATGCAACCCGACCGTGTGACCCAGTTCATGTACCATTACCGTTTGCGTATCAACGCGTGAGGGATCGTATCCATTGGTCCAGCTTACATTCCAGTTCAGGTTGATATCGGATTCCCTAACATACAGCA
Source organism: uncultured bacterium (assembly GCA_947564525.1). GTDB lineage: Bacteria > Actinomycetota > Coriobacteriia > Coriobacteriales > Eggerthellaceae > D16-63. The sequence continues at coordinate 7,737 of CANOCK010000044.1, forward strand.
TAGACCCGATTTGGTCGTACCAAACCTTGTTCTCGGCACCGGTTTTCGATGCGGCCATAGGCTCCTTGTAAATCTGGTTCCTGCCATCTCGGGAAGGATACCCACTGTCATAGTGGACGTTGGCGTCATAGCAAAGGCGCCTCCATTCTGGCAAGTACTGGTTCCAAGCGCTCATGCGACTTCGAAAGCCCTCTCGCGTCTCATCACCGAATAGATAGCTTGCTCGATACCAAATGGATGTGTCCATCTTCCAGTAATGCAGGGTATAGGCATAGGCCTGGGTCCCCATTAGGAGAGAGAGCAAGAGGACCACCACGCCAGCTGCTATCCCTCTCTTTGCTAATCTTTCCTTCCTCATGTTCTCACTCCTTTCTATTTTCTGATTTATATCCATATTGTATTTGGTTTAAAAAAAGAATTTAATACTTGATATCAGGAATAGTGCCCTGTAAAGTAGAGAAGTTCGCTCTGGAACAAATGGTCAGGGCTCTATTTCAACTACACGTACGAAACCAATTAGCCTCTATCCCGCATAGCCCCCCGTGATGGCGGCGTCAAATCCGCATTTAGGTTCGCGCTTTTCCTGATGTTGCCAGCAGATGCTATACTGTATAGCGCCTACTGATGAAGGAGGCCGCCATGGAAGCGGTGCAGCAGATGAACGTGCGCATCCCCGCTGAGCTCAAGCGCGAGGGCGATCGGCGGCTCTCGGAGATGGGGCTCACCCCTTCCCAAGCCGTCCGGCGGCTCTACGAGTTCGTCGTGCGCAACCCGCGCGAACGGGCCCTGGAGGTGCTGGAGGCCCCCGAGGAGGCCGAGGAGCAGGCGCGGGAGAGGGTTCGGCGGCTGGGGGCCCTGGCCGAATTCGAGGACTGGCGCGCCGAGATGCTCTGCAGGATCTACGAGTCCGACAATCCCCCTACCCCCTCCCCCGAGGAGGCCAAAAGGCGCACCGAGTTCTTCGATCGGGACTACAAGGAGCTCCTCTTCGAGGCGCTTGAGGAGCGCTACGCGGAACGGTGCCTGCCATGAGCGCCCGGATTCCCCTGAAGCTCCTAGTGGACACCAACGTCTGGATCGACTACTTCTGCGGGTACCGCAGCCACCATGGCCCAGCGCTCCAGATGGTGAACGCGGCCATCGAGCAGGGAGCGAACCTGCTCTACCTGGCTGGATGCCTGAAGGACGTGCACTACCTCATCGCGATGGAGCAGAAGAGGAACCTGGCCGCCGACGGCATCGAAATCACCGAGGGCACCGCACGAGCCATAAACCAGATAGCCCTGCGGAGCATCGACGCCATGCGGGACGTCAGCTCTCCGGTGCCGCTCGACCTGCGCACCATCTGGATGGCAAGACAGCTCGAAGCCGCCTGCCCCGACTTCGAGGACTGCCTGGTGATGGCCGCCTGCGAGCTGGCGGAGGTGGACTTCCTGGTCACCAACGACAAGGGCCTTCTCGCCAAGGCGCCCGTGGCCGCGCTCTCCCCCGCCGACATGACCAGCTACCTGGCCGTGCGCTAGAGGGCGACAGCCAAGGCCCGACCGAGCGCACGGGGTGCCTGGGCGACGCCCTAGGCCACGCCCAGGGCCTGCATGGCGAACAGCGCCAAGGTCAGGGCTGCGACGATGCCCACCGTGGCCCACAGCAGCACCCGCGAGGCCATCCGCGCGCAGAAGCCGCCCATGATGCGCTTGTCGGCAGCGATCATCGCCATGAACGCCAGCAGCACCGGCAGGATGATGCCGTTGACGAGCTGGGCCGTCAGCATCACCGACAGCAGGTTGATGTCGGGCAGCAGCACCACCACGGCCGACGCCGCGATCACCACGGTGAAGATGCCCTTGAACGTGGGCGCCTCCTTCCAGGTGAAGGACACGCCGGCCTCCCACCCGAAGGCCTCGCACACCACGAACGCCGTGGTCAGCGGCAGCACGCATGCCGCCAGGAACGACGCCGCGACCAGTCCGATGGCGAACAGCGCCTGGGCGTACTGGCCGGCGAAGGGAGCCAGGGCCGCCGCGGCGTCCGCAGCGCTCTCGATGGCGATGCCGGCCGGGTGGAGCACCGCACCGGTGGTGACGATGATGAACCAGGCCACGAGGCAGGCAGCAATGGTGCCCGACACCGCATCCACCCGCTGGGGCAGCAGGTCCTTGGGCGTCAGGCCCTTCTCCACCACGTTGGACTGAGCGAAGAACATCATCCAAGGGGCGATGGTGGTACCGACCATGGCGATGACCAGGGCGATGAAGCTCGGGCTGGCCTGGGCGCTCGGCATGACCGTGGCCTGCAGCGCCGCCCCCCAGTCCGGATCGGCCATGAACGCCGCCACGATGTAGGTGAGGAACACCAGCGACAGCACCAGAAACACCCGCTGCACGCGCCGGTAGGAGCCGCCCACGATGAGCACCCACACCGCCACGGCCGCCACCGGCACCGAGAGGTATTTCGACACGCCGAACATCTCCATGCCGCTGGCGATGCCGGCGAACTCCGAGAAGGTGGTAGCCACGTTGCCCACCAGCAGCGCCAGCATGGCGAAGGCGGTCAGGCGGATGCCGAACCGCTCGCGGATGAGGGCCGCGAACCCCTTGCCCGTGACCGCCCCCATGCGCCCGGCTGTGGTCTCCACGATGATGAGCAGCACGCACATGATGGGGATGACCCACAGGGTGCCGAAGCCGAACTCGGCCCCGGCGGTGGAGTAGGTGGATATGCCGCCGGCATCGTTGCCGGCCATGGCGGTGACGATGCCTGGCCCCATGGCGGCCAGCACCAGGAGCCACTTGGGCTTCGGCCTGGGTACCTTCTCCCGCGCCTCCTCGGTCGTGGCCAGCTCGGCCGTCGCGGCGTCGGCCGCCCTCTTCTCGCTGCGCTTGCCCACCCTCATGGCTCGCCCCTAGCCTGAGAACCCGGTGAAGCCGGTCTGGGCGACGACCTGCAGCAGCACCAGGGTGTAGAGCCCCAGGCCCAGCAGCGACACCAGCACGATGCCCGCCGCCTTCAGAGCGCCCCCTCGCTTGCGGTCGCCCGAGACGTCCTCTTCGATGACGTCCCACGCGTCATCCACGGTGACGATGCCGATCATCGCGCCGGCCTCGTCCACCACGGGCATGGCGGGCAGGTCGTACTTGAAGATGTCGGCCGCCACCTCCTCCTCGGTGACCTCGGGCGTCACCGAGAGCACGTCGTCGTACATGATGTCGCGCATGACCTTGTCGTCGTCGTTGAGCACCAGGGTGCGCAGGGACAGCACGCCGATCAGCTTGCCGTAGTCGTCGGCCACGTAGACGTAGTGCACCGTGGGATGGTCGTCGTCCAGCTCGCGCAGCACCTCGGTGGCCTCGCGCACGGTGGTGGTGGCCGGCACGGAGACGAACTGGGTGGTCATCATGCCGCCCGCCGTGCCGTCCTTGTAGCCGAGCAGCTGGCGGACCTCGGCGGCGTCCTCGACCCCCATCAGGCGCAGCAGCGTCTCGGCCTTCTCGTAGGGCAGGTCGCGCACGATGTCGGCAGCGTCGTCGGGGTCCATGTTGCCGATGAGTCGGGCGGCCCGCACGTCGTCCAGGTCGTCGATGAACTCCGCCTGCTTGTCGTCGTCCATCTCGGAGATGGCCTCGGAGGCGCGGGCCTCGTCCAGGTGCTCGAAGACGCTGGCGCGCTGCTGCGGGTCGAGCCGCTCCAGGATGTCGGCCACGTCGGCCGGGTGCAGCTCGTCCAGGCGCCGGTGGGTCACCGACAGCTGCACCTCGGACAGGTCGCGGTCCAGCAGGTCCATGTAGTTCCAGGGGATGATCTGCTCCTCCACCCGCTTGCGGAAGAGCTTGGCGCCCCCCACCACCACCCGCTCCAGCAGCGGGTGCAGCCCGCGCAGGATGCCACGCGCTCCCACCTCGGCGCCGAGGAGCCGCAGCTGGCAGCCCGACTGGGAGAGCTTCAGGTCGTTCACGCGAACGACCTTCATGCCCTGGGTATCCACGATCTGGTGGTTGAGCAGGTCGCGTGCCAGCAGCACCTCGTCAGGCTGGAGGTAGCTGAAGCGGATGTCCTGAGCGGGCACGGCCAAGGCTATGCCGTCGTCGTCGAACTGTGCCACGTACTTGCGCCACGAGATCATGAACGGCACCTTGCCCGGGCCCTGGAAGGCCAGGCTGGTGATGCGCGGGAACACCTCGCCCGTGGAGATGGCCAGGTCGGCGACGGTGCCGATCTTCTCGCCAGAGGCGTCCACGACGGGCTTTCCCAGCATTTGAGAAAGGTAGAGCATGGTGTTTCGTCCTTCTACGGAGCAGTGCTTCCGACCGCTGCCGCCGAAGGGACGGGGCGCGCCGGAAGGTTACATACTGTGAGGCTTCGATTTTCGAACCTTCACGTACGTTCCTTTCACTCGGCGGATAAGGGGCCGCCCGACGCGGCCATCCTTAGAGTATAGGCCACCACCCGCTCGAGCGCCAGGACGATTCCCTGATAGGAGAGGTGCTGCGCCCCAGCAGCGCTCCCCTGCCTGGCTGCGGGGCGCTCTAGGGCAAAGGGGTGACGGATGGCTCGCCGAAGACGCAACATGAGCAGTCAGTTTGGTACTATACTCATCAAAATGCTTTCATCTGCTGCAAGGAGCTACTATGTCGGCACAATTCGCAACACGAGTCGGAGACGAGCAGGGCCAGCTCTTCCGAGCCATCACCCATCAGCTCGGCACCACGCCCGCAGACGCCATGAGGGTGTTCATCAGCGCCTTCAACGCCCACCATGGCTTTCCCTTCGAGGTGAGGCTTAAGCGGGAAGCAGCCTTCGAGCCCTTCCAGACCGAGGACGAGGCCCTCGACTTCTCCGACAACCTGGCAAGGATGATGGCCGATGAGGCGTGGTGAACTCCAGGGTGACCCGCCCCGAGAGCAACGCCGCCCCTTCCTGTGACGCCGAAGGAAGGGGCAGGCACCAGCCCCCTCCCTACCGCATCCCCTTGACCGCGGACACGATCTCAGCAAGCGCAGCGTCAACCTCTCCTGCGAGCGCAGTCGCAGAGCCCTGCACCTCCACCTCGTAGCGCAGGGGCTTGGATGAGAGCGACGCGAGGGCACCCCCGAACCCGACGGGCTTCGCAGATCAAGAGCGCGAGCAGGAGCTTAGCGCCGCTCACCCGCGAGCTGCGCGCCTCAAGCGCCCGCCCCGGGCAGGCTCACCGTGTAGGCGAGCCTGGCCACGGGAGCGGCGTCGCGCACCGGCGGGATGGCGAGGTCGGGGTCGAGCTCCAGGCCGTAGGAGACCTTGATGCGGCCCGGGGCGTCGTGGGCAGTCGCCGCCGGGACGGAGAGGCCCGCGAGGGAGGCGGTGGCGGAGGAGCCGCCGGCCGTGAGCTTGGCCGTGAGGGCGCAGCCGCCCTCCCCGAGCGTGGCGGCGAAGCGCACCTTGGCAGCGGAGCCCGCCCCGAAGAT
>CANOCK010000045.1 GCA_947564525.1 uncultured bacterium
CGGCGGCTCGGGCCGCAGGCGGCCCCCAGGCGGGCGCCCGTCGAGCCCTCGCCGGCGTTGCCTGCGGCACGCGCTAGTGTTTTCTGCGAACGAGAGTCGAGGGAAGGAAGGGACCATGGCTGAGGAGCAGGTCACGTACGAGCAGGCGGGCGTCAGCACCGCGGAGGGGGCCCGGGCCGTGCAGGCCATCAAGGGGGCCGTGCACAGCACCTACCGCCCCGAGGTGGTGGGCGACATCGGCGGCTTCGGCGGCCTGTTCTCCATCGCGGCGGCCAAGGACATGGCCGACCCGCTGCTGGTGAGCGGCACCGACGGCGTGGGCACGAAGCTCAAGGTGGCCCAGATGCTGGGCGAGCACGGCACCGTGGGGATCGACCTGGTGGCCATGTGCGCCAACGACATCCTGGCCACGGGCGCCGAGCCGCTGTTCTTCCTGGACTACGTGGCCGTGGGCAAGCTGGAGGCCGAGGCCATGGCCGAGATCGTGGCCGGCATCGCCGAGGGCTGCCGCCAGGCGGGCTGCGCGCTCATCGGCGGCGAGATGGCCGAGCATCCCGGCGTCATGGACCCGGACGACTACGACCTGTCCGGCTTCTGCGTGGGGCTGGTCGACCGCGCCGCCATGCTCGATCCCGAGAGCGTGCGCGAGGGCGACGTGCTGATCGGCCTGCCCTCCAGCGGCCTGCACTCCAACGGCTATTCCCTGGCGCGCAAGGTGTGCGTCGAGGGCCGCAGCGACGCCGAGCTGCGCGAGCCTTGCGAGGAGCTGGGGGGGCGCTCGGTGCTGGAGGCCCTGCTGGAGCCCACCCGCATCTACGTGCGGCCGGTGCACGAGGTGCTGGCCGAGGTGCCAGGCGCCGTGCATGCCCTGGCCCACATCACCGGCGGCGGCATAACCGAGAACCTCGACCGCGCCCTGCCCAAGACGGCTGATGCGGTGGTGGAGCTGGGCACGTGGCCGGTGCCGGCGGTGGTGCGCTACGCCTGCGCCCGCGCGGCCCTCTCGGAGGCCGAGGCGCTGAAGACCTTCAACATGGGGCTGGGCCTGGTGCTCATCGTGGAAGCCGGCCGTGCGGACGCCGTGGAGGCCGCCCTGCGCGCCGCGGGCGAGCAGCCCTGCCGCGTCGGCCGCGTCACGGCCGGCACCGGCGCCGTGGCCTACGAGGCCTCTGGCGCCCTGCTCTGAAGGATGCATCGCGGCGCCGAGGCCCAAGGGCATGGGCGCCGCTCTGGGACTCAGGAGGTTCTGGCCATGACGGACAGGCTCAAGATAGGCGTGCTGCTCTCGGGCGGCGGGACCAACCTGCAGGCCATCATCGACGCCGTGGCGGCTGACGGGCTGCCGGTGGAGGTGGCGGCCGTGGTGTCGTCCCGCCCGGACGCCTACGGCATCGAGCGGGCGCGGGCGGCGGGCATCCCTGTCACGGTGCTCGACCGAGCGGCCTACGCCGACCCGCAGGCCGCCGACGAGCGCATCGTGGAGGCGCTCAGGGCCGCTGGCGCCGAGTACGCGGTCATGGCCGGCTACATGCGCAAGGTCACGCCGGTGCTGCTGGGCGCCTTCCCCGACCGGGTGGTGAACCTGCACCCGGCGCTGCTGCCGTCGTTCAAGGGCGCCCACGCCATCGACGATGCGTGGGAGGCCGGCGTCAAGGTGACGGGCGTGACCGTGCACTTCGCCAACGAGGAGTACGACAAGGGCCCCATCATCGCCCAGCGGGCCGTGGAGGTGCGCGAGGACGACACCCGCGCCTCCTTGGAGGAGCGCATCCACGCCGTGGAACACCAGCTGTACCCGGAGGTGCTGCAGGCCCTGGCCGAGGGGCGCGTGACCATCGGGCCCGACCGCAAGGTGCGCATCGCAAGCTAGAGAGGAGGCCCCCGGAGCGGGGCCTTCCTGCTCGAAGGGAAGGGAGCCGCCCATGAGGCGCGAATCGCTCGAATCCATCATCGCCGACCTGAGGGCGGGACGCGCCCCGGCGCTCTCCGTCGAGGACTTCGGCGCCTTCGCCCCGGCTGCCGCCGAGGGCAACCCGTACCTGGGCCCTGAGGCCCTGGCCGCCGTGGCCGCCACGCTCACCGAGGCCGATGCGCCCACCTTCGAGCGGGCCCTGGCCGCCCTGGATGCCCAGGAGATGGCGTGGCTGGGCCTCAAGGTGGTCTACGACGCCGCCCAAGCCCAGGCCAACACCGACAACGAGGTGACGAAGAGGTACGGCGAGGAGGGCTCCGCCGACGGCGAGCCGCTCGTGTTCTTCTGCAACGATGCCAAGGAGGTGGTGGCCAGCCGTCCCTACTCGCCGCGCGACCTGTTCCAGATGAAGGACGCCACCCGCGGCCCCTCCATGCACACCCAGCAGTTCGACGGCCTGACCTGGGCTAGCGAGCCTCTGTTCGGCAAGGTGCGCGTGTGGCTGCTCGGCGCGAGCGACGCGGCGGCGGAGGTGGCCGCCCTGGCCGACCACGTGGGCTTCCACGTGGTGGCCGTCGACTACGACTCGGCGTTCCTCAACGAGGCGCGGTTCCCTGCAGCCGAGCGCATCCTGCTGCATGGCGGCGGCTTCGACGAGCTGGCCAACATGCCCGGCCGCCCGGAGGACTACGTGTGCGTGCTCACCCGCGGGCACATGTTCGACCCTCAGGCGTGCCTGTGGGCCCTGGGCAACCGCGCCCACTACATCGGCATGATGGGCTGCGCGGGCAAGAACGACACCGTGCGCGAGCTGGTGCTGGCCGGGGGCGCCACCGAGGCGGACTGGGACCGCGTCAAGCGGCCCATCGGCCTCAAGTTCGGGGCCAAGTCGCCCGCCGAATTAGCCATAGCGATAGTGGCCGAGCTCGTGGATGTCCGCTACCGGCAGCGGTATAGTGAAGCGGCAAGGCAGAGGCATGAAGCCAGCTTGGGAAGGGATTAGCATGAAGGACCCGCAGGTAAAGCGCGTACTCATCTCGGTAACGGACAAGACGGGCGTCGTCGGCTTCGCCCGGGCGCTCCACGACGAGTTCGGCGCCGAGATCATCTCCACGGGCGGCACCGCCCGCGCCATCGCCGAGGCCGGCGTGGAGGTGACCCCCATCGACGAGGTGACCCAGTTCCCCGAGATGATGGACGGTCGCGTGAAGACGCTGCACCCCCGCGTGCACGGCGGCCTGCTGGCCCGGCGTGACGACCCCTCCCACATGGTGCAGGCGTCCGAGCACGGCATCGAGATGATAGACATGGTGGTGGTGAACCTCTACGCCTTCGAGAAGACCGTGGAGTCGGGGGCCGACTTCGCCACCTGCATCGAGAACATCGACATCGGCGGCCCCTCCATGCTGCGCTCGGCGGCCAAGAACTTTGCGAGCGTGGCCGTGGTCACCGATCCGGGCAGCTACGACGCCATCCTCGACGAGATGCGCGCCCACGGCGGCGCTACCACCTACGCCACCCGCGAGCAGCTGGCGCTCGAGGTGTTCCGCACAACCGCCGCCTACGACGGCGCCATCGCCGCATGGATGGGCCGCCAGGTGCAGGGCGCCGAGGAGTTCCCGGCTCGCGCCACGCTGCGCCTGACCAAGAGGCAGGGCCTGCGCTACGGCGAGAACCCGCACCAGAAGGCGGCGTTCTACGTGCGCGACGACTACGCCGGCGCCGAGCACAGCTTGGCCCGCGCTACCCAGCACCAGGGCAAGGAGCTGTCGTACAACAACTACCTCGACCTGGATGCCGCCTGGTGCGCCGTGCGCGAGTACAGCGGCCCGGCCTGCGTCATCGTGAAGCACCTGACTCCTTGTGGCGTGTGCGAGGACTCCGACGTGACCCGCGCCTACAAGCGGGCCCACGAGTGCGACCCGGTGAGCGCCTACGGCGGCGTCATGGCGTTCAACCGTCCCGTGACCGGCGAGGTGGTGGAGGCCATCTTCGAGAACAAGCAGTTCGTGGAGGCCATCGTGGCGCCGGAGTTCTCCGGCGACGCCCTGGCCATGTACGAGGCCAAGCCCAACGCGCGCCTGCTGTCTACCGGCGGCGTGAACCCCGCAGGCGGCGAGGTGGAGTACCGCTCGGTGGAGGGCGGCCTGCTCGCCCAGGACTCCGACGCCGTGGCCGAGGCCATGGAGGGCTTCACGGTGCCCACCAAGCGCAAGCCCACCGACGCCGAGATGGAGGAGCTGCTGTTCGCCTGGAAGGCGTGCAAGTCGGTGAAGTCCAACGCCATCCTGATCGCCAAGGACCATGCGTCCGTGGGCGCCGGCGGCGGCCAGCCCAACCGCGTGAACTCCGCGCGCATCGCCGTGGAGCAGGCGGGGGAGAAGGCCCGCGGCGCCGTGGCGGCGTCGGATGCGTTCTTCCCGTTCCGCGACGGGTTCGACGTGCTGGCCCAGGCGGGCGTGACCGCGGTGATCGAGCCGGGCGGCTCCATCCGTGACGAGGAGGTCATCGCCGCGGCCGACGAGCAGGGCGTGGCCCTGGTATTCACGGGGCACCGCCACTTCCGCCACTAGGCGCCGCGCGCATGGCTGGCATAGACGCACGCAGCAGGGGCCTTCGGGCCCCTGCTTCGCTATGGGCGGCCTGCGGGGCGCCTCCTGGAGCGGACCAGGTGGGCCGGGTGCTCCTCACAGTTTGCTGGCGGCTCCTTTTGCGGCGAGGATCGGTTGGATGGTCAAAAATCACGTTTGTCGCCCCTTGGGGAGTCGTCGGGGCAGCGCTTTCGGCGTTGCTCGGAAGAGAGGGAGCGCGAAGCCCCAGGTCGCTCGTTGCCCGTGCGGGCCAGCTTCTTTCCGGGGGCCCTTTCGAGGAGAGACAAACGTGGTTTTTGACCATCGAGGGCATCGTTCGTTGCACGCGGGGGTCTGGCCGGCTTCAGCTCGAAGCGTGGCGCTTCTGCAATCCTGGCCCTGTAGCGCATCGAGCCCGCTCGGCCGGGAGGGGGCGCTCAATGTGCGGCGTCTCCGCTTCGCGCAATGAGCCTTCGGCCATCCGATGGGATATGGCTGGCTCGTTTCCCTTCCTGGTTGTCTGCCGGTAACGAGTCGGCATGCGGATGTTCTCGACTGGTACCCCCTCCTGACTAGGTAATTAAGGCTTATTGCGCGTATTAAGCGTGAGTGAGCAGGTGGTTCTCTGGTAGCTCGAAAGTAGCTCTTGCCAAGCATTGAGGGGCTTGCTAGACTCGCAACTGCGAAATGTCGATTCCGTAACAGACGGAGTTGAGAACAAGCGAATAGCACTTTTCTCTGGAATACCTATTTCGGTGAGTATGCAGTAAAGAGGGCATCTGCCTTTCGAGAGTGTACTTGCTGGGATAGCTTCCGGCTTGTTCTCAACCTCGACATTTCGCAACTGCGGTGGATGCCCTCCTTACTGCACGTTGCTGACGCCAACAACCTTTCGGGCTCTCCTCCGCAGCGGGAATGATCACGCTACCGGAAGGAGCAGGCGCAATGCGAGCCCCTGTTGTTTCTCAAACCTCCAAATTCTCTGCCGCCGCGTTGGCGCTGCTGCTGGCCTGCACCTTGGGGCCGGTCGCTATGGCTGACGAATCCCAGGTCGATCCCACCGCTGGTGGCGTTGAGGCCGACGTCGCTGACGCTGCGGATGCCCCCATGCTGGCGAGCCTCATGGCCAGCGGCGCTGGGCATATCAGTGCGGCTGTCGCTCTCGAAGACGACCCCGAGCCAGTTGTTGGCTCGTTTACCGTCGACGGCCTGACCTACGTCATCGTCGGCGAAAGGGAGGTCGCGCTCGTGGCCGTTGGTCCTGATGCTGCCGCTCTCGCTGCTGGCCCCTCTGGGGTCGACGGGGAGGGCAGGGGCGTCGGCTCCTACGGCGCCTCCTCCGGAGAGGACTCCGGCTCAGGTGTGCCGCCGCGGAGCGCAGCGGAGCAAGTCCCTTTAGGGGCAACTTCGCCTTCGCCCTCTCCGGAGGAGACGTCTTCCGATGGTGCCGAGGGCGAGGATGCCTCTGAGCCTATGACCCTTGCAGTCCCCGAGTCCGTCGAGTTCGACGGCGCTGCCTATTCTGTCGTCGCCATCGGCCCTCGCGCCTTCGTCGGCTGCGAAGCCGACATGGTGACCATCCCTGCCGCCGTCGAGTCCGTCGACGAGCTGGCGTTCCGCGGCTCTGCCGTCGCCTCTGTTGAGGTCGCTGACGGCAACTCTCACCTCTCTTCTTATGACGGCATGCTCTTCGATGCCGAAAGAATAAGCCTCTTGCTCATTCCCGAGGGCAAGCAGGGCGCTGCCCGCATCCCATCGACAGCGGAGGCGGTCCCTCCGGGCGCATTCTCGCATTGTGCGTCCGTGACATCGCTCTCCGTGGATGCGGGCAGCGCAGCCTACTCCTCGTGGAATGGTCTGCTATACGATGTCTCCGGCGAGGCGCTCCTGCGCGTCCCTGCCGGGGCTACCGAGATCGAGATGGCCGACGGCTGCACGGCCGTGGCCGCTGGCGCCCTGGAGGGCTGCGCGAGCCTGCGCTCCATACAGGCTCCCGCCAGCGTGGCCGAGGTGAGCTCCGACGTGCTCGGAGCTGCTGATGCTGCTGTTGTTGGCGGCAGCGTGCCGGTCGCCTCCATCGGCTCGTCCGGCCAGGTCGCTTCCGGAGGTGGCGGGCTGGCTGCCGCTGCGGGCGACGATGGCGGCCAGGTCGCCATCGTGGGCGATGCCCATGCCGCCGAGGACGGCTCAGCCGAGGGCTCCCAGGCCTCCTCTGGCAGCGAGGGCGGCGAGCCCTCTGCCGAGGCCGAGGCGCCCGACGATGACGACGATGCGAACCCTGCTCAGCTGACCTCCCTGGTCGCGCTCGCAGCTGCGGGCGACGACCTCGCGCGGGTCGATCCCGCAGCCATCATCGTGCGCATCCCCGAGGATGCCGACCCGGCTCCCTGGGAGGCCGTCGGCTTCGAGGTCGAGGTCGCTCTAGCTGATGCAGCTGACGATGCTAATCCTGCCGAGGGCGAGCCGTTGGACGGCCTCGCCTCAACGGATGCCCACGACCACGATGCCGATGGGCCCGACGGCGACTCCTCCGACGGTCCCGTCATCGTCGATGAGGTGACCATCGGCTACGGCTACGCCAACGAGCGCTCTATGACGTCCTACGAGCGGGCCATACCCAAGATCGACGCCGTCCTCAAGCTCCAGCCGATCACTGCTGAGGAGCTCATGGAGGGCGAGGCGGACGTAGGGGGCGATGACGCCCCTGCGGGCTCTGAGTCTGCTGCCGACGGCGACTCGAATGGTGCTGATGGAACCGCCGCCTCCGATGCGGGCTCTGGTGACGGCACTGCAGCCGATGCCGCTGGGGCCACCGAGGGCGAGCCGACGCTCGCCTCCAAGCTCGCAGACCTCCCCGAGGACTCCCAGGCCACGGCCTCGTTCCTCTACGAGGGCTGCCTCTATGTCATCGACCCTGAGGGAGGGGCCGCCCTCGTGGCTGTTGACCCCAAGCGCCTCGCCGAGTGCGTGGAGGACCCGACCACCCTCATACTGCCGGACTACGTTGACGATGGCACCTGGTCCTACCCGCTCACCCGCATAGCCAAAGGGGCGTTCCGGGGCTCTGGCATAGAGCGCCTCTGGATACCAGCTAGCGCCACCTACCTCGACTACGCGCTTGAGGGCTGCGAGACCCTGCGCTACGTCGAGATATCCGAGGACTCGCCCGTCTACTCCTCCAAGGGAGGCTGCCTCTACGACAAGGCAGGCGAAACGCTGTGGATGGTGCCGGAGGGGGCAGGGAATTCCGCACCTTCCGATAACGAGAAAGAGGCATCGTCATACATCGGCAATTTTCTTGATGCAGAGCAATTAGCGGTAGGTTCCTTGCTACTCGACGGAGAAGCGAGCTCGAATCCATCGCTATCTGGCCTCGGCTACAGCAGAGCTTCTCTTCCTTTGAAAGAGACTGGCACACGTATTGAAGTTTACCGCGGCAACCCAAGGTTCCCAACCACGCTATACCACGATTTCGAAACCTACTCAGTCGATAGCAACAAGATTAAGGAGGGGCATTACTGCACCTCCACCCACAGCTCTTGGACTGTTAGCTCCATGGCTGCGGGCCAATACGACGAATATAGGCTTCAATACACCCGGGCTTACAAGCCTGGAACCTATATCAACGGCGAGAATATGATCGCTTTGTACCTCTACGCAGCTGTTCCCTGGGTTTCAAGTCACCGCTACAAAGCCTTGCAAGAACCTCCAACCTCGGATGTGAACACTGTAGGGAACATGTACGTTACCTTCAGCACAAGCCCTGCTGGTCCAGACCTGCCTGTTGATGACAAGAGACATTCCGTTCCGGATGGCCTGACCACTATTCTGTACGCCCGATGCTCGGGATCCCTTCCGCCGGTGACGATTACTTGGAATGCTGCAGGAGGAACCGTGAACCCTTCGATTTCATCTGTGCCCGTAGGTTCTGCCACTGTTGCGCCAACGCCGTCTCGCGCCGGTTACGACTTCCTCGGCTGGTACACGGCGGCTTCGGGCGGCACCCGCGTGTGCGGTGGCGGGGGCCAGACCGGTGCGATCACCTCCAACGTGACCTACTACGCGCAGTGGAGGATCCAGACGAGGACCGTCACCTGGGACGCCAACGGGGGCTCGGTGAGTCCTGCTTCGACGACGGTCAACCATGGCTCGACGGCCACGGCACCGACGCCCTCTCGGGCCAACTACGACTTCCTAGGCTGGTACACGGCGGCATCGGGCGGCACCAAGGTGTGCGGGGCCGGCGGCAAGACCGGGGCTATAACCTCCAACGTCACCTACTACGCGCAGTGGAGGCTGCAGACGAGGACCATCACATGGAACGCCAACGGCGGCTCGGTGAGCCCGACGTCTTCCACCGTCGACCACGGCTCGACGGCCACGGCCCCCACGCCATCCCGGGCCAACTACGACTTCCTGGGGTGGTACACGGCCTCCTCGGGCGGCACCAAGGTGTGCGGGGCCGGCGGCAAGACCGGGGCCATCACCTCGAACGTGACCTACTACGCGCAGTGGAGGCTGCAGACGCGCACCGTCACCTGGAACGCCAACGGGGGCTCCGTGAGCCCCACGTCGACGACGGTCGACCATGGGTCCTCCACAACCGCCCCCACGCCTACGAGGACTGGCTATACATGCACGGGGTGGTTCACGGCAGCGTCCGGCGGAACGAAGCGCTTCGGCTGCGGGGCTTCCACAGGTGCGATCACGGCCACCGAGACGGTCTACGCCCAGTGGAGGGCCAACCAGTACTCGGTGACGCTCGACGCCGCCTTCCCTGCGTTCACTGGCGGTTCGGCCTACGAGGGCTACGGGCCCCATGGGGTGTCCAAGGACGCCGGCACCCCTAGCGTGACCGCGACGTTCGACTCGGCCATGCCGGCAGCCACGATGCCCCGCGCCACGGGCTATAGGTTCGAGGGCTACTTCGACGACGCGGGGGCCTGCTACTACGATGCCGGCGGCAGCTCTGCCCGCACCTGGGACAAGCCCTCCGGCGCGACCCTCCACGCCCGCTGGTCCGTCGAGCGCCACGAGTTGACGCTCGACGTGGGCAACGGCGAGGTGCCGAGCGCAGCTTCCCGCGGGTGGGCCCGCGACCCGGGAGACTCCGGCCTGTACCGCCTGGCCTACTCCATAGAGTGGGTGGAGGAGTCGGGAGGGTCGCTGCGCATCCAGCTTCCCGCCCCTGCCACCAAGCCCGGCTACGCCTCCTTCGAGGGCTGGACGGGAGGCGGCATCTCCAAGCCCTCCAAGAGCGTCATCGTCCAGCCCTGGGAGCTCGCGGGCAGGGCCTACACCGGCGTGTTCTCGGGGGCTGCCACCTACTCTGCCTCCCTTGACCTGGCAGGGGGCCGCTTCGACCCCGCCCCTGAGGGCTGGGCGGGGTCGGGCGACGCATGGAGCCGCTCGTTCACCGTGGAGAGCGACGCGTTCAGCCTGCCTGCCCCCTCGCGCGACGGCTACTCGTTCGAGGGCTGGGCGGCCATCAGCGCCGACGGCTCGCTCGGGGCGCCTGAGAGGGACGTTACCGTGCCCAAGGGATCCTGGGGCGACCGGTCCTGGAGGGCCGCGTGGAGGGCGGTCTCCTACCGCATCTCCTACGAGCTCGCAGGAGGCACGATGTCAGGGGAGCGCACCTTCTACACCAAGGAGGACCCCGACTTCGAGCTGCCGGTGCCCACCCGCGAGGGCTACTCCTTCCAGGGATGGGAGGTCACGGGGGCCAACGGCGCCGGCCTGTCCCAGCAGGGCGTCGTGACCACCGTCAAGCAGGGCACCTGGGGAGAGCTGCGCGCCACCGCCAAGTGGGCTACGGCCTCCTACGTGGCATCGCTCGACCTCGCCGGCGGCTCGTTCGCAATCGCGCCTGACGGGTGGTCGGAGTCGGGCGGCTCGTGGTCGCGCCCCTTCACCGTCGAGTCCGACGCGTTCGAGCTGCCTGTGCCCAAGCGCGCGGGCCACGACTTCCAGGGCTGGGCGCTCGTGGCCCCTGACGGCTCGCTGGGCTCTCCGGCCGTCAGCGTCACCGTCCCCAAGGGCACCGTCGGCGACAGGACCTACCGGGCCGTCTGGCAGGCGAGGAGCTACTCCATCACGTGGCACTACTCCGGCCAGTCGATCGACGGCCAGCAGTCGGCCACCTCGAGCCAGGCCTACGGCGCCCCCATCGCCTTCCCGTCGAGGCCCAGCGTCGCCGACCCCGCTCGCGAGCACTACGAGTTCTCGGGCTGGTTCACCGAGCGCGAGGGAGGGGAGCGCGTGCAAGCCGGCGACTACCTCGTCGAGTCCGACTCCACGTTCTACGCGAGGTGGTCGCCCATCGAGTACGTCGTCCACCTGCACCTGGGAGACGACGACGCCTACGGGCAGCACAAGGCTTCCATAGAGCAGGACGGCCAAGCGCTGCCGCTCGCCCCGGACGGCCACTTCGACGTGCCCTACACGGTGGAGGGCGAGGTGAGGCTCCCCATGGTGACCGACGACCCGTCCGTGCCCAAGCCCGTGCGCGAGGGGATGTCGTTCGTGGGATGGGTCGAGTGCGCCGAGGACGGCAGCTTCGACCCCGACCTCGTCCCCTCCATGGAGGTCGTGCTGCCGGTCGGCTCCCATGGCGAGAGGCACTACCGCGCCGTGTGGTCCTTCGCCCTTCGGTTCGAGGTGCCCTCGGCCGTGGGCTTCAGGTTCGACCTCGCCGACGACCCGGCCTTCGAGCACGCCCCTCATGGCCCCGTGCACGTGGTGTCGGGAGACGGGGTGGAGATGCGCTCGCTCTCCCTGGGCCAGCTCGCCGTGGCCGACGTCGCCGTGGACGTCGCAGGCGCCGACCCGGATGCCATCGTCTCCGACCGCTCCAAGGTGCAGCTGCGGGTGATGGACGCGTCCTTGCCCGACCCGTGGACGGGCTGGGTGCCGCTGCCCACCACCTCGGCCCCCGAGAGGGTCGACCCCTACGATCTGGGCGCGCTCGGGTTCGGGGATGGAAACGCCCTTGCGCCCCTCGCCTCCAAGCCCCTGCGCTACGACATCGAGGTGCAGGACCCTGTGACCGCGCTCGCAGGGGAGGTGGACGCATCCCTCGCCAAGATCGTGTTCACGGTCAAGGGGCTGTGGTAGCGAGCGCCCCAGGGCGTGCGGTTCGGAGCGTCCCGACCGCACGCTGTGGCGGGAGCGGGCTGGCGCCCGCTCCCTCGCCACGGGGCCGCCAGAGGGGATGACGTTATCCCCGTCCTGCGTCACTGCGTCATCCGAGCATGGCGCCCCGCCCGCCGGCCCGCCCGGTCGGCGCGCCACCCTGGCCAAAAGCCAAGTTCTGCCCGCTTTGACATAAGGGGAGCGCGGATGGGAGGCTGAGAAGCCAAGTTTCACGAGCTTTGACATGGGAAGCTGCGCCGGGAGGGCCTGCGATATGTCGAATCGGGCGAAACTTGGCTCTTAGGCCTCCTTGGGCCGCTCGGTTTATGTCGAATCGGGCGAAACTTGGCCTTTCAGCCCCCTTGGGCCATCCGATTCATGTCAAAGCTCGCCAAACTTGGCTTTCCGGGCCCTCGACCCCTTTGCCCCGGCTTGCTGGAGGCGGCCCTGCGCGCTCTCGGCTCGATCGAGCGAGCTCGACGCTGCGCGGCCTGGAGGCCGGTAGCTCCTGACCTGCTGGGTCGGCTCGGCCCCGATCCGCAGGGGCTGGCGGGCGGGGTGCCGCGCGCAGCTCCGCAGCTGCCCCCGCGCCCACGGCGCCAGCGGCGCGGGCCACCCGGCGAGGACTGTGCGGGCACGGCACTCTGCCCGCCAGCCTTCCCGGTTGACGCTCCACTCACCAGCTCTCCCACCCGCTAGCCCTTCCAGCCCCCGCGCCAACGCCAGCCCACCCGCCAGCCCACTCCGGCCAGCACCTCAAGCTGCATCCCGCTCGCTCCGTCGGCGTTTTCCCCATCCACTCTCTTGCGCCTTCGCTTTATTGTGCTAAAGTAGCGGCCATGAGCTTTGCGAAGGGGC
>CANOCK010000046.1 GCA_947564525.1 uncultured bacterium
CAGCGCATCCCCGCCATGCCCATCCGCCGGGGCCGGGGCGGCCGAGCCCGCCAACGCCGCCCGCCACTGGGCGAGCAGCTCCTCGGCTCGCGGGCCGCAAGGGCGCGCGCCCAAGCCGCGGCGTCCGTCCGCCTCGACGGTCAGCGCCACCTCCAGGTAGTCGCTCGGCAGCCGATCGGGAAAGCGCATTCCCCACTCCACGAGCGCCGCGCCATCCGACCCCTCGCCAGCCAAGGCGTAGAAGTCGACGTCCTCCAGAGCGCCGGCATCCTGCAGCCGGTACAGGTCGAAGTGATAGAGCGGCAGGCGCCCGTCGTCATAGGCCAGCACGACGTTGAAGGTGGGGCTCACCGCCGTCGCCCCGACGCCCAGGCCCGCAGCCACGCCCTGAGAGAAGTGGGTCTTGCCCGCCCCAAGGCCGCCCGACAGCACCACCACATCCCCCGCCGCCAGCAACGGCGCCAGGCTCCGGCCATAGCGCCGCATGGCCCCCTCGTCAGCCGCCACGCCCACGCTCGCGAACCTCTTGTCCATGCTGCTCATCCCACCTCGCCCATCCACGGTCGAAATCCCAAGCCAGCACCAACCACTGACTCCACAGAGATACCTCGAAAATGCCTGCCGCCCAAGCCCCAGCTCCCCTAGGACTCGCGGCGCTAGCGCTTGTCGGCTGGTGGGTAGCACGCCCACGCCAGGGCGAGGGACACCAGCAGGCACCCCATGACGCACACCATGGTCGCCGAGAACCCGAAGGCGTCGTTCACCAAGCCCCACGCCAAACACGATATGCCGATGCCCACATCGCTCGCCAGCATGAACAGCGCGTTGGCGGCGCCCCACCGCTCGGCAGGGGAGTTCCGCACCGCCACGGCCTGGTTCACGGGTATGGCAAGCCCGATGGACACCCCGTAGGGCAGCCCCGCTGCGTAGTAGAGCCCCTCGGCCACGCCAACGGCCCCCGCCCCTGCGCCCGTCCCAGCCAGGCCGACCGCCCCCAGCAGCAGCCCATAGCCCGCCAACCCCGTCGCCACTGCCACGGCGAATATCCGGATGGCGCTCGTACGGTCCATGAAGCGGCCCGCGCCCAGGCGCACGGCGATCATGGAGATGGCCGATATCGTGTAGAACAACCCCGGGCTTCCCACCCCCATGGTGGTCCCCACCAGCCCCACGAAGAAGATGCCGAACCCGAAGGCCGGGGATATCGCCAGCATGGGAATGGTGCCCGGCAGCGCCTTGGGCTCGAGCACCGCCGAGAGCAGCCCCGGCTTCGCCGGCGCAGTCGGGGCGCCCCCAGCCGGCGCGTCCCCAGCCGCCTCGGCCCCAACCTCGACCTGCTCGACCCTAGCCACCCCCGCCTCGCAGCCCTCAAGCTCCTCGGCGATCAGGCGCCTCTCAGCCACCGCCTCGCCCGCAACCGCACCGGCACCGGCATCGACAGCGCCAGCCAGCGCTGCATCGCCCTCGACCATCCGCCGACCCGCAGCCAGCCCGTAGCGCCGTTCCCAGCGCTGTCGGTACTCCGACGAGGGCGGCAGGCCCTCCGGGTCGCGCTCGTAGCGCACCAGCAGCCCCAGAGCCAAGGCCACCGCCGAGCAGCACGTCAAGCCCACGAACAGGTTCTCCGGCGGGTTCGTGTTGGCAAGCATCAGCGCCAGCGCCGGCCCGAAGGGCATGCTCACCGCCTGGCCCAAGCCATAGTAGCCGATGCCCTCCCCCAGTCGCTCCTGGGGCAGCACGTCCGCCGCCGCCGTGGCCAGCGCGGTGGTGGCGGCCGAGAACCCCGCCCCTTGCAGGAAGCGCCATAGCACGAAGGGCACGAGCTCCTCCGACAGCAGCGGCCCGAGCGTGCCCAGCACCATTAGCGCTGCGCCGCCCACGGCCACCACCCGTCGCCCGCGGCGGTCGACCAGCGGCCCCGCCACGAAGCGCGCCGCGGCGGCGGCCACCGAGAACACCACGGCCAGGAACCCCACGTAGGTAGCGGTGCCGCCCACACGAACCAGGAACACCGAGGTGCCCGCGTTGGCCCCCTGCCCCATCATGAAGCTCGCCAAGGTCGCCAGCACCACCACCGTGAACATCGGGGTCCACAGCCGGTAGCGGCGCCTCAGGTCGCGCTCCAGCTCCCGCTGCTTGCTCGACATCTTCCGCCTGCCTCTTCGCTCGTCCCACAAGAGAAGGGGCGTCGCCGCCCCTTCCCGATTCTACGCCTATGTCCTGCCGCCGAACAGGGCGGCACCAGCTCGCAGCGGCCACGGCTGTGGCAGCAGCCAGCGCTGGCCCACGAGCCTAGGCGCTCGCGCCCCTGGCCGGCTCGCCCGACGCGCCAGCGCCAGCGTCCTCGCCAGGCGCCGTCACCCCCGCGTCCGCTGGCTCGCCGCTCGCCTCTTCCTCGCCCAGGGAGTACACCGGGCACGTGCCCGGCCCCTCCATATACGTGAACGTGATGGCATCGCCCACCCGGTAGCGCACGATGTCCAGCAGCCCCGGCAACGCGAAGTCGTAGATGGAGTCGGAGCCCTCCAAGGTCACGTAGAAGTGCGAGTTGCCATCCATCACCGCCTGGGCGATGGAGCGGATGGTGCCCGTGGCCCGCTGGGTGTCCGTCGCCCCGCCGGCCCCGGTGCTCACGCCGTTGGTGGCCAGCAGCGCCTCGTAGGACTTCTGGGTGTCGGCCACGGTGTCGCCCACGGCGACGTTCTGGTAGCGCTGGATGTCCACCATAGCGAACTTCTTCACCAGGCCCGCGCCGTCCTTCAGCGCCATGAAGTACGTTGGCTGGTTCGCCACGTTTATGAGCAGCGGGAACGTGGCCGTATAGCGCAGATTCTGCACCTGGCCCTCAGCCGACTCCATGGCCGAGTCCTCCGTCGCGCCGGACACGCTGTAGAAGTGCGACTCCTGGGTGCGCTGGTTCACCAGCACGAAGCCGATGATGGAGTTGTCGGCCGTGGCCGAGGTGACGCCGGTGTACACCCACACGTCGTCGTCCTTGGCGATGTAGTTGTAGCCGAGGGTACCGTCGGTGCCCGGCGTGGTGCGCACCACGCCCTCCTGGCCGAGGAACGAGTTCAGCCAGCCGTTGTTGTAGGCGCCCCACCAGTTGTACTGCTGGATGAGCAGCTCGGCCGGGAACACGCGGTCGACCCACTCGGGGCACTCCTCCACCGACAGGTCCTGGGTCTCGCCCGTGGTGGCATCGCACAGCACCACGCGGCTGATGGTCTCGCCGCCGAAGAGCCCGATGGTGAAGTCCTTCACGGGGCAGATCCACCAGGGGTGCCCGTCTTCGTCAATCTCGAAGGACTTCTCGCCGAACATGTAGAAGGGGTACTTCAGCTGCACATGGCGGTCGATGTTGCGGGCCAAAGGCTCGCTCTGGGAGTAGTAGATGGGATTGTCGCCCAAGCGCACGATCTCCGCGTCCTGGGTGGTCATGTTCACCAGAGCGTAGGCCGGAATACCGCCGTCGCGGTTGGTGAACCACTTGAACAGGTCGGCGTAGCCCAAGGGGCTCACGCGCACCGGCGTGCCCTGGTAGTTGATCTGGGAGTACAGGTTCGACACCTCGAACTGGCTCACGTACTCGGGAATGGAGCCCATCTCGCGGTTGCCCAGCAGTATGGCCGAGTCGCGGTCGATGACCGGTATCTCGTTGTAGTCCACCTCTTTGATGTCCTGCGCGAACTCGAGGGTGTCGGTCTTCAGCACGTTGGAGTACTTCTCGGCATTGCCGGGGATGATGGCCAGCGAAAGCAGGCCGCCCACGACGCCCACTGCGGCGATGGCCGCCGGAATGAGCAGCAGGCCCTTGTAGGTCTTGGCCTTGCCGGCATTCTTGCTCACCTTGCTCGTGCCCTGCTTGTAGGTGCGATGCTTCGACCAGAACACCAGGAACAGCGGCAGCACCACGATGATGAGCACGAATCCCCAGGTATCCGCGGAATGGATGTTGATGGGCGGGTGGAACCACCAGTACAGCGCCGCCAGCACCAGCAGCGCCGCCACGATGAAGGCCACCCAAGCGCCCTTGCTCTTGGGCATCTTCATGTTGCTGAGGAAGTCCAGGTCGAAGTTGGGCGTCTGCTTGCCGCCACCGCCCTTGCCCGCGCCCGGGCGCGAGGCCCCGGCACCGCCCGCCACGCCGTCGGACGAGCCGTCTGCGCCACCGGCGCCCGCAGCCCTTGCGCCGCCGAAGCCGCCCATGTCGGCCCCCGATTGCTTCAGCGCCTCGATAAGCGCCTCGAATCCCGATTTTGCCATGCAACTTGCCTTTCTTCTTCGCTCCAGCGCCCCAGCGCCCGTGCGTCCAAAAACCTTAGGAGAGCATCCTCAGCACGTACTGGAGGATGCCGCCGTTCTCGTAGTAAGCGCCCTCGGTGGGCGTGTCGATGCGCACCGTGGCATCGAAGGCCGTCTCGGTGCCGTCGGCCGCACGGGCCGTCACCTTCGCCACCGCCGACTCGGGCAGGCCGCCCGCGCAGTCCACCGCCTCGATGCTGAAGCGCTCCGTGCCATCGAGCCCCAGGCTCTCGGCGCTCTGGCCCTCCATGAACTGCAACGGCAGTATGCCCATGCCGATGAGGTTGCTGCGGTGGATGCGCTCGTAGCTCTCGGCTATCACGGCGCGCACGCCCAGCAGCAGCGGGCCCTTGGCCGCCCAGTCGCGCGACGAGCCGCTGCCGTACATCTTGCCTGCCAGCACCACCAGCGGCTGGCCCTGCTCGCCGCAGCGCTGCGCCACGTCGAAGATGGCATCCACCGCGCCGGTCTGCGGGTCGCGGGTGTAGCCGCCGCGCTTGCCCTCGGCCAGCTTGTTCTGCAGCTTCACGTTGGCGAAGGTGCCGCGCATCAGCACCTCGTGGT
This sequence comes from uncultured bacterium, assembly GCA_947564525.1. Lineage (GTDB taxonomy): Bacteria > Actinomycetota > Coriobacteriia > Coriobacteriales > Eggerthellaceae > D16-63. The sequence goes on from CANOCK010000046.1 coordinate 4,870, forward strand.
TGCCGCGGCGCGAGCCGTAGGTGTTGAAGTCGGCCGGAGCCACCCCGTTGCCCTCCAGGTAGCGCGCCGCCGGCGAATCCGGCGCGATAGCGCCCGCCGGCGATATGTGGTCAGTGGTGATGAAGTCACCGAAGTCGCCCAGCACCCCGGCATCGGCCACCGCCGCCGGGGGCTGCACCTCGCGCCCCATGCCGTCGAAGTACGGCGCGCGGCGCACGTAGGTGGACGCCTCGTCCCAGGCGAAGGTATCGCTCGGCGCGGCCTTGAGCGCCTGCCAGTCGGCACCGCCCTCGTACAGCCCCGCCGACCCCTCGCGGTACAGCTCGGCCGTCACGTGCTCGGCTGCCAGCGCCGCCAGCTCGCTGCCGTCGGGCTCTATGTCGCGCAAGTACACCGGGTTGCCCTCGGCATCGGTGCCCAGCGGGTCAGCCTCCAGGTCGATGTCCATGGTGCCAGCCAGCGCGTAGGCTATCACGTTGGCGGGCGCCGTCAGGTAGTTCTGCGACACGTCGGGCGATATGCGGCCCTCGAAGTTGCGGTTGCCCGACAGCACGCTGGCCAGCTCGATCTCGTCCGCCACGTCATGCATGGCATCCATGAGCGGCCCCGAGTTGCCGATGCAGCTCATGCAGCCGAACCCGCACGTGTAGAAGCCCAGCTCCTGCAGCGGCGCCAGCAGCCCGGCGCGCTCCAGCAGCAGCTCCGTGGCCTGGCTGCCCGGCGCCAGGATGGTCTTCACCCAAGGCTTGGGCGCCAGCCCCTTCTGCGCGGCATTGCGCGCCATCAGGCCCGCAGCCAGCATCATGGCCGGGTCGGTGGCGGTGGTGCAGCTGGTCACCGCGGCGATGGCCAGCGCGCCATGGGCTAGCTCGTGCTCGGCGCCGCCCACGCTCACCTTCACCGTCTCGTCGCCCAAGCCGCGCTCGGCGCACACCTGGCGGAAGCGCTCGCCGCTCGCCGCCCGATCGATGCGGTCGTGCGGACGGCTCGGCCCCGCCACGCTGGGCACCACGGTGCCCAGGTCGAGCTCTATCACCTCGGAATAGGTGCGCTCGCCTGCAGTCGGGCCCCAGTAGCCCTGGGCCTTCGCGTACGCCTCCACCAGCGCCACCTGCTCGCTGCTGCGGCCGGTCATGCGCAGGTACTCCAACGTGCGCTCGTCCACGGGGAACAGCGTGCAGGTGCTGCCGTACTCCGGGGTCATGTTGGATATGCAGGCGCGCTGGGTGGCGCTCAGCGCCGCCACGCCTTCGCCGAAGCACTCCACGAAGCAGCCCACCACGCCGCGCTCGCGCAGCATCTCGGCGAACCGCAGCGAGACGTCCATGGCGCACGCGCCGTCGCGCAGCGCGCCGGTCAGCTTCACGCCCACCACGCGGGGCACGAGCGTGGTGATGGGCTGGCCCAAGGCCGCAGCCTCGGCCTCGATGCCGCCCACGCCCCAGCCCAGCACGCCTATGCCGTTGGCCGTGGGCGTGTGGGAATCGGTGCCCACCAGCGTGTCGAAGTACACCACCGGGCTGCCGTCGGCGCCTACGTCACCCGCAGGCGACTCCATCACCACGCTGGCGAACTGCTCGATGTTCAGCTGATGGCAGATGCCCTGCCCCGGCGGCACGATGCGCACGTTCTCGAACGACTCCTGCGCCCACTTCAAGAAGTCGTAGCGCTCGCCGTTGCGGCTGAACTCGAGCTCCATGTTGCGGTCGGCGCAGCCGGCGCACCCCGCCTCGTCAGCGATGACCGAATGGTCGATGACCAGGTCGCACGGCACCTGCGGGTTGATGGCCGCCGGGTCGCCGCCCAGCGCCGCGCACGCCTCGCGCATCACGGCGAAGTCGACGAACACCGGCACGCCAGTGAAGTCCTGGAACAGCACGCGGGCCGGGCTGAACTCCACCTCGTCGCCCGTGCGCCCCGCGCGACCCGCCTCCACGATGCGGTTCGCCAGCGTGCGCGCCTCGTTGGCGGTCGCCCCGTGGCGCAGCACGTTCTCCATCAGCACCGTCAGGCTGAACGGCAGCCCTTCGGCGCCGTCGATGGCCTTCACGGGATAGTAGGTGTAGCCCTTGCCGGCTACGTCCAGGGTGGCTTCGAATGCCTGTGCCATGGCTCTCCTTCGGGTCGTGGCGGCCCGAGGGCCGCAGGTTCGCAGGTCGCGCGGCCCGAGGGCCGCAAGGTCGAAGGCGGCGAGCGCCGGCGCCGGGCTGCGCTCCAGGGGTCGGCGCGCCGCATCCCAAGCTGCGGGCGGCTTTGGCGGCCGCCCAGCCCAAGCGCGTCGCAGCTGCCCTAGGCGCGCTCCAGCTCGCGCACCAAGGCCTCGGTGAACTCGGTGCACGTGGCCGGCGCCTCGCCCGACGCCGTGGCCCGGCGGATGTCGCCGGTCAGGTGCTCGCCGCGCGCGTACACGGCCCGCACTGCCGCGCGGATGCGCTCAGCCGTGGCCTGCTCGCCCAAGTGATCCAGCATCATGGCCGCCGACAGGATCTCCGCCGTGGGGTTCGCCAGGTTCTTCCCCGCGATGTCCGGCGCGCTGCCATGCACCGCCTCGAACACCGCATAGTCAGCCCCTATGTTGGCGCCTGGGGCTATGCCCAAACCGCCCACCAGGCCCGCGGCCAGGTCGCTGGCTATGTCGCCGTACAGGTTCGGGAACACGATGACGTCGAACTGGCTCGGGTCCATCACCATGTTCATGCAGAACGCGTCGATGATGCGATCGTCGAAGGCGATGCGCCCCTCGTAGCCCTTCGCCACCTCGCGCGCCTCGCGCAGGAACAGCCCGTCGGAGTGCTTCATGATGTTGGCCTTGTGGGCCGCGGTCACCTTGTGGCGCCCCTGCTTAAGGGCATAGTCGAAGGCGTAGTCGACGATGCGGCGCGTGGCCGTCACCGAGATGGGCTTGATGGAGACGCCCGAGTCGGAGCGGATGGTGCCCGCCTCGTGCTCCTCGACGAAGCGGATGAGCTCAAGGGCCTCAGGGCTGCCCTCCTCGAACTCCACGCCCGCGTACAGATCCTCGGTGTTCTCGCGGACGATGACCAGGTCCACATCGTCATAGCGGCCGCCAGCGCCAGGGATGGAGAGCACCGGGCGCAGGCATACGTAAAGGTCCAGCGTCTTGCGCAGCGCCACGTTCACGCTGCGGAAGCCCGTGCCCACCGGCGTGGCGGTAGGGCCCTTGATGCCCACCTTGTTGCGCTTGACCGCCTCGATGGTCTCCTCGGGCAGTGGCGTGCCGCAGCGCTCGGCGCACTCGGCGCCCGCATCGGCCATCTCCCAGGCGATATCAGCGCCAGCAGCTGCCACCACTTCCTGCATGGCCGCCGTGGCCTCGATGCCGATGCCGTCGCCGGGAATCAGCGTTACAGTGTGCTTGCCCATGATGGTCCCGCCTCTCCTTCGGAATTCGCGAGCGCTGCCGCCTCGGGCCTGCGCGTCCTCAGATGCAAGTAAAGGGCCGCTGCCCTTTACTTGAGGTTCTCCACGATCTGCGATGCCCGCTTCTTCAGAGCGCCCTTGCCGTTCTGGGCATCGAAGCGCATGCGCTCCGCCAGCTTCTTCTTCACCTCTGGCGAGAGCTTGCTGCTCGAGAAGTCGGTCACTGCCACCAGCATGTCCTGGAACTCCAGGTCGCCATGGTAGCACTGGATGCCCTCGTCGATCAGGGGCCATACCTTCTCGGAGCGGTTCTCCGTCGTGGCGCCGAAGGAGCAGAGGAACCGCATGGCCGCCAGGCGCACCGGGCCGCTGTCCTCGTCGAACAGCGCCGTCTCGGCTCCCTCGATGGCCTTCTCGCAGGCGCGCGCATCCTGGTGCACCAGGATCGCCAAGGCCTCCAGGGCCTCCCAACGGGTTTGGGCCTCAGGACGGTTCAGCGCATCGACCAGCTCGCCGATGAAGGGCGCCACCGCCTTCGGGTTCGCCCGAGCCACCAGCGCGATGGCCGAAGCCGCCTGCTGGCGCTCGCGACGCGAGCCACCCGAGAGCGCCTTCACAAGGGCCTCTAGATTCTTCGGATCGGCTGCTGCCTCGTCGGCGACCTGCTTAACGTCTTGGGTCTTGCTGCTCAAGGAAGATCAACTCGCTCTCCATAGCCTGGAATTCGCTGTGCCTTCCCATTATACCGGCAACGCAGGGGCACGCAGCCGCCGCTGGCCACCCTTCCCGCAAAAGGCCACAGCCGACCAGGCCGGTCCGAGCGTCACGGGGCGCGAGCAGCCGGGGCCCAACCATCACGCCAACGCACGCGCCCTTGCAGCCTGCTCCAGCTGCCGTCGCGCCGCTCCCAACGCCCTTGCGCGCCCAGCCGCCACGACGCCGAAGGGCACCCCGAGGCGGGCCAGCCCGCGCTTGCCACGATGCGCCAGAAGGGCAGCGGCCCAGCTGCCGTCCGACTCTGCCGCAGGCCCAGCCGGGCCTCTGGCGGCCGCGTCGCCCCTCAAGCCAGCGCGCCGATGCGCAGCACGCGCAAGCGGCCCTCGCTCCCCCATTCTTCGCTGGGCACGTAGTCCTTCACCAGCACGCCAAGCCCATCGTCGCTCACCGCCGCCTCGGGCACCACGAACAGCAGCTGGTAGGTGCGCACCTCGCCGGCATCCATGGCATCGAACAGCACATGGGTGTCCCACCCTGGCCTCTCATGATGACTGCGCCACGTGAAGTTGCCGTCGCGCTTCGAGCAGTTCACGGCATCATGGGCCCCGTCATCGCCAGGCTCGCCAACCAAGGTCACCGGCACCACGTCATCGAAGGACACCTCGCCTCGCCGCCCGCTCTCGTTCGCCACCTGCACATCCAGCATCAGGTAGCGCCAACCCTCCGACAGCGAACCATCCGGCCCGATGCGGTAACCATCGCCATCCACCTCGATGCTCTCCAGCGAATCGTCATAGTAGCCGCCGAAGCTGTAGTAGTCATGCAGGTCGCGGATGCCCACTCCCTCGGGCAGCCCGCCGACCAGCCGCGCATCCAGCACCTCCATGGCTGCGCCGCGCGAATCGACCCAGAACTGACCAGGCTCATCGGCCACTGCGGTCATGAGGCTGCGCCACGGCGTGCCCATCGGCAGCACGTCACCCGACCCGATAGCCCGGTAGGCACGCCCGTCATACGGGCCTGCAGCAACCTCGTGAGAAACCGCATCGGCCTCAGGCAACGCCATGGGCTCCGTCAAGGGCTTCTCCAGGTTCGGGTAGCTCGCCTCACCGCAAGGGAATGGCTCGGTGCTCACCCGCTCCACCGTGCCGTAGAGCGTATGGATGCCCGCCGGTGGCGCATCATCGGGCGTTTCCTGCTCCGCTCGCGTTCCCTCAGCCAGGATCTCCGGCGTCAGCTCGGCCACGACGCTGCGGCCATCCGACGCCCCTTGCGACTTCGTCTTGAAGTTGGCCGCATGCAAGCTGATGGCCTGCGTGGCGCACGAGCCGTCCTCGAACGTCGCCGTCACCGTGAGCGTCGCGCCATCCAGCGTGTCCAGCGCGCGATCGAAGCTCGCACCCTCGCCGCTCGGATCATCGCCATGCTCGAACGGCGCATTGGTCCACAGCCCGAACGCATAATCCGTCAGCGGCGTCTCGGGCTCTGCCTCGGCCAGCACGTCGATGGTCCGACCGAGCCGCTGGTACAGGTTCGCCTTCAATGCGGTATCCGGATCGCCGCGCAGCCGCCCGTCGTTGGCCCCGCCCTCGAACGTCTCGTAATCGAGGGCGCTCTTCACCAGGTCGTACTTGCCCAGCAGCTCCCCCTGCCCGATGACGCTCGGCTTCCACGAGCTCAGCTCTTGGGCAAGCTCCGGGTCAGAGCCCGGCGTGTACTCCACGCTCTCCATGCGGTACAGCTCGCCCACCGACACATCGGCCTGCACCCGCACGATGCCCTCGCCCTGCACCGAGAACATGCAGCCGGTATAGCAGCCCTCGTTCTCGTAGCTCTCGTCCATGGGCACGTAACGCTGGGTCTCGGTCTCGCAGTTGAACACCACGCGGCCGCCCTGCCGCCCGTTGGGCAGCAACGGGTCCTCCACACCGCCGTAGGCCCTCACCACGAAGGGCGAGCTCGCCCCCCACAAGCCCGGCCCTAGGATGCCCGCACCTGGCAGCACCAGCGCCAACGCCAAGACGGCCGCCATGGCCGCGCAAGCGCCCGCGGCAACCCGCTTCCTTGAGAAGCGGCGCCCCTCCAACCGACCGCGGCGCGACCTCCACCCGCCCTGCCCAGCTGCAGCCCTGCCGGGCGCCTCGGCTCGCGCAACAGCTTCCGCGGCGCACCGCTCACGGCGCACCTCATCCATCACGTGCCCCTTCAAGCGCACCGAAGCCTTCACGGCCTCCATCTGCGCACGATAGCCGTTCTCGGGCTCATGCCTGTTGTCCATGGAAGCCTCCTTCTTGGGTAAGGTCGTCATGCGCGGAGCCGGAAAGGCCCGTCAGCCATGCTTCTTGGGGGGTCGCCTTCCGCTCGCCTGCCGACGGTGCATCCGCAGGTCGCAAGGATGCCGGCGGTTGCCGGCGCAAGGTCTCGAGCTGCGTCCGCAAGGCCTGGCGCGCCCGATGGAGGCGCGTGCGCACCGTTGCCGGCTCGCAACCTAGCAAACGGGCAATATCTGCAGTGGGATACCCCTCGACGTAGAACAGATGGATGCACGCCCGCAGGTCGGCAGGCAAGGCGCCCACCGCCTCCCATACCTCTGACCCCAGCAACGCCTCGAGCGCCGCGTCTTCCTCGGACGGCTCGCAAGCCGTCAGCGGCTCCGCCGCCCGGTGCTGCCCCCGACGTTGCAGGTCATGGCAGCGGTTGAGCGTCGTGCGCAGCAGCCACGCCTTCAAGTGCTCATCGCTCGTGAAGCTGGTCTGGTCCTTCAACAGGCGCAGGAACACGTCCTGGAACACGTCCTCAGCGTCGGCCCGATTGCGCATCTGGCTCAGCGCCAGGCGCAGCACGGCATCGCCCCACTGCTCCATCGCCTGCTCAAGGAAGCGGTCGCTGCGCAACGGCACCGCTGCGCGTGCGCTGCCCAAGCTGCCGCCTGGGCATTCAAACAGCGCGTCTCGCAGCGCGCGCTCTCTCATGGTTGGACGGTCTCGTTTCAGCATCGTTCCCTCCTCGACCCTTATACGTCTCAGAAGAGCGAAATGTTCCCGCGAAACGTCAGGAAGCCAGATTGCAGCCATCTCCTGCGACACGCAGCGGCACCAATGCCCCCAGTTAGGAGAGCGATGCTTCTTAGCTGTCGCCTCGCACACCGCACAGCTGCAACCGCGCGCGAGATCCACTGCATGAGCCATGACGGCCTCTTCCCGCCTGGCCCGGCGACGGCGCGGGCCCGCGCCCGCGGAGGAAGGCCAGCGGCGAGGCCGCCGGGATGGGCGCCCCACGCCC
>CANOCK010000047.1 GCA_947564525.1 uncultured bacterium
GACCACCGAGATCTACACTCTTTCCCTACACGACGCTCTTCCGATCTGGCCAAGGAGGCCGTGCCGCTAGCGGCCCTAGGCCTCCTTGGCCTCCTCGGTCGAGCGGCTCGCCGGGCGCGCCATGGCCGTGGTGGCGCCGCCCTCGACCGACGGCTTGGAGCCGGTGCTGCGGGAGGCCGCGCTGCTGCGGCCCTGGGAGCCGCGGGTCGAGCCGGTGCCGCGGTCCTGGGCGCCAGTGCGCCCCGTGGCCGTGCTCTGGCGCTGGCCGCGCGGGGCGGCCTGTCCTTGGGGCGCCCGGGAGCGCTGGCCGCCGCCCTTGCGCTGGCGGCTGCTGGCGCCGCTCACCGGCGTTGCGCAGTAGGGGCACACGGTCCACATGGGCTCCAGGGCCTTCTTGCAGCGGGCGCAGAGGTTCTTCAGCTGGGTGTGGCAGTTGGGGCACAGCACGTAGTCCGCCTCCACGGGATAGCCGCAGGTGGCGCACTCGCCGTAGTGCATGAGCTGGCGCTTCTTCAGCTCCACCTCGAGGTTCTGCTCGTCGCGGTCGATCTTGAGCATGGGGGGCCGCAGCATGCAGTAGGCGATGAGGCCCAGGATGGGCACCAGGGCCACGATGCCCCACACCCACCAGGTCATGCCGCGCAGGTACGCGTCGCGCACCACCCAGATGATCGAGAGGACGTACAGGATGACCAACAGGACGACCACCACGGTCATCATCATCTGCATCTCCGGCGTCCACAGCTGCGAGAGCAAGTCGCTCATGATTACCCTTCCCTACCCTCTCCTCAGGCTTTTGGGGCCCTATCTTACCCTAATTCCGCTATCTGCGCATTCAGGCGCGCGAGCTTGTCCGCCAGCTCGTCGCGGCGGCCGCGGTCCTTCGCCACCACCTCGGGAGCCGCCTTGGCCAGGAAGCCCTCGTTGGACAGCTTCTTGTCCAGCTTGGCCACGTCGGCCTCCAGCTTGCCGCGCTCCTTCTCCATGCGGGCGCGCTCGGCGGAGAGGTCCACGTGGCCGGCCAGGCCCACGTAGACCTCCAAGCCCGCCCCCACATGGGCCACCGACCCCGCCGGCTTGGCGGCGTCGGCCCCCACGGCCAGGCTCGCCGTGCGGCCGAGCTTGGCGATGAGCGGGGCCTGGCCCTCCAGCAGCGCGCCGTCGGCGGCTGGGGCCTTCACCACCACGTCCAGCTCCGTCCGGGGCGACAGGCCGTAGCGGCTGCGCGCCGAGCGCACGGCCCCCACCACCTCGCACACCAGCTCGATGGCGCGCTCGGCCTCGTCGTCGGCGAAGCGGGCCAGGGCCTGGGCGTCGGGCCACGACGCCACGATCAGCATCGGCGCGGCGCCCTCCTCCCGGGGCAGCTCCCCGTAGACCTCCTCGGTGATGAACGGCATGATGGGGTGCAGCAGGCGCAGAACCTGGCCCAGCACGAACACCAGGTTGCGCTGGCAGGCGGCGCGGTCGGCAGGGTCGGCCCCCTCGGCCAGGCGCGCCTTGGAGAACTCGATGTACCAGTCGCAGAACTCGTTCCACACGAAGCTGTACAGCTCGCGGGTGATCTCGCCGAACTCGAAGTTGTCGTAGGCCGCGTCCACCGCCGCCACGACCTTCGCCAAGCGGGAGAAGATCCAGCGGTCGGCTGGCGTGACCGGCTCGGGCGCGCCGGGCTCGTATCCCTCCAGGTTCATGAGCACGAAGCGGCTCGCGTTCTTCACCTTGTTCGCGAAGTTGCGGGAGCTTTCCAGCTTGGCCTCGTTGAACTTCATGTCCTGGGCGCCGGTCACCTGCATGAGCAGGCCGAAGCGCATGCCGTCGGCGCCGTAGTCCTCCATGAGGCGCAGCGGGTCCACGCCGTTGCCGCGGCTCTTGGACATGGGCTTGCCGTCGGCGGCCATGACCGTGGGATGGATGATGACGTCCTCGAAGGGAATGGTGTTATCGCAGCAGTACATGGAGGCCATGACCATGCGCGCCACCCACAGGCCCATGATGTCGCGGGCCGTGGAGAGCACCTGGGTCGGGTAGGCGGCGCGCATCTGCGGGGCGTCCATGCCCTCCTCGGTCCAGCCCATGGTGGCAAAGGGCCACAGCTGGCTGGAGAACCAGGTGTCCAGCACGTCGTCGTCCTGGCGCACCGGCGCTCCGCACGCCGGGCAGACCTCAATCTCGTCCACCGAGGCGTCCTCCCAGCCGCACTCATCGCAGTAGTACATGGGAATGCGGTGGCCCCACCACAGCTGGCGCGAGATGCACCAGTCCTTCAAATTCGCGAGCCAGTCCAGATACACTTGCTTCCACCGGGCCGGGTGGAACTGGATGGAACCGTCCTCCACCACGCGGGCGGCGGCCTCCTTCAGGCCGTCCACGGCCACGAACCACTGCTCGGATTCCCAGGGCTCCAGCTTGGTGTGGCAGCGGTAGCAGGTCATGACCGAATGGTCGTGGTCCTCCACATGATCGAGCAGGCCGAGCTCCTCGAAGGCGGCCACCACGGCCTCGCGGGCCTCGTCGCGGTCCATCCCCGAGAACTTCCCGTAGCCTTCCACCACGTGCGCCGTCTCGTCGAAGATGTTGATGCGGGGAAGCCCCGCCTTCTCCCCCATGGCCCAGTCGTTGGGGTCGTGGGAGGGGGTCACCTTCACGCAGCCGGTGCCGAACTCGGCGTCCACGTGCCAGTCGGCGAAGATGGGGATCTCGCGGCCCACCAGCGGCAGCCGCACCTTCTTGCCCACCAGGTGGCCGAAGCGCTCGTCCTTGGGGTTCACGGCCACGCCGGTGTCGCCCAGCATGGTCTCGGGACGCGTGGTGGCCACCACCAGGTGCTCGATGCCATCCACCGGCTCGACCAGGGGGTAGCGCAGGTACCACAGGTGGCCGGGCTCGTCCACGTACTCGGCCTCGTCATCGGCGATGGCCGTGGTGCAGCTCGGGCACCAGTTGACGATGCGCTTGCCGCGGTAGATCAGGCCATGCTCGTACCAGTCCACGAAGAGCTTGCGCACCGCGCGCACGTAGGCCGGCTCCAGGGTGAAGTGCTCGTCGCTGTAGTCGCAGGAGCAGCCCATGCCCTTGACCTGGTTGACGATGGTGGTGCCGTACTCCTCGTACCACTTGTAGCATTCCTCGACGAACGCCTCGCGGCCGATCTCCAGGCGGCTGATGCCCTGGTCGGCCAAGCGCTTGTCCACCTTGGTCTGGGTGGAGATGCCGGCGTGGTCGGTGCCGATGACCCAACGGGTCTGGTAGCCGCGCATGCGGGCCCGGCGGACGCAGGCGTCCTGGATGGTGTCGTTCAGGGCGTGGCCCATGTGCAGCACGCCGGTGATGTTCGGCGGCGGGATCACGATGGTGTAGGGCTCGGCGGCATGCTCGCCGAAGCCCGGGGTGCGCTGGAAGTAGCCTCCCTCGCGCCAGGCCTCGAACAGCGCCCGCTCCCGGGCAGCGAAATCGTCAACGGGCTTCTTGGGCTCTGCCATGGGGCTCAGCTCCTCCTTCGTCTCTCCTCGGGTGCGCCTGAAGGGCTCAAGCGGCGCTCCCCGCGTCCTCTGCGCCCTCGGCCGCCTCGGCGCCTGCGGGCTCGATCCGGGGCTCGGTCGCCCCCTCGATGTCGCTGCGGCGCACCGTGACCTGGGTCGGGCCGTCATGCTCAGGCAGCTCGTACATGACGCCCATCAGCACGCGCTCGCAGATGGAGCGCAGGCCGCGGGCGCCGGTGCCGTGCTCCACGGCCTCCTGAGCGATGGCCCGCAGGGCGCCCTCCTCGAACGTCAGCGCGCAGCCCTCGAACTCGAACATCTTGGTGTACTGCTTCACCAGGGCGTTCTTCGGCTCCGTCAGGATGCGCACCAGGTCGTCCTCGCTCAGCTCCGACAGCGAGGTGATCACGGGGATGCGGCCGACGAACTCGGGGATCATGCCGTACTTGCACAGGTCCTCGGGCAGCACCTGGGACAGCAGCTCCGCCTCGGCCTCCTTGCTGGACTCGGGCAGCTCGGACATGAAGCCCAGCGCGCTCTTGCCCACGCGGTGCGCCACGATGTCGGCCAGGCCCACGAAGGCGCCGCCGAAGATGAACAGTATGTTGGTGGTGTCGATGGGGATGAGCTCCTGCTGGGGGTGCTTGCGGCCGCCTTGGGGCGGAACGCTGGCCTCACAGCCCTCGACGATCTTCAGCAGCGCCTGCTGCACGCCCTCGCCGGACACGTCGCGGGTTATGGAGAGGTTCTCGGCCTTGCGGGCGATCTTGTCGATCTCGTCGATGTAGATGATGCCGATCTGGGCGCGGTCGATGTCCATGTCGGCGGCGGTGGCCAGCTTCAGCAAGATGTTCTCCACGTCCTCGCCGACGTAGCCCGCCTCGGTCAGCGCCGTGGCGTCGGCGATGGCGAAGGGCACCTTCAGCGTGCGGGCCAGGCTCTGGGCCAGCAGCGTCTTGCCCGAGCCCGTGGGGCCGATGAGCATGATGTTGCTCTTGGCCAGCTCCACGTCGCCGTCGTCGGCCTCCTCCTCCATGGAGATGCGCTTGTAGTGGTTGTACACCGCCACGGACAGCGCGCGCTTGGCGTCCTCCTGGCCCACCACGTGCTCGCTCAGGCGCTCGCACAGCTGGCGGGGGGTGGGCAGCTCCGAGAGCGCCTCGGCCACGTTGACCGTGCCGTCGCGCTTGTAGGCGGACGCCGGGGGCACCTCGTCCTCCTCCTCGGGCTCCTGGGAGCCCTGGGAGGCCTGCATCTGGGCCATCAGCAGGTTGAATGCCCGCGCCTCGGCCTCGGCCTGCTCCGGCGTCATGGCGCCGTGGCCGAAGGGCATCCCCACGGAGTGCCCCAGGGTGTCGGCGCAGTAGGCGATGCACTCGTCGCAGATGGAGGTGCCGTCCGGCCCTTGGACCATCATCTGGGCCTGGTCGGCCCCCTTGCCGCAGAAGGCGCAGACGGCCTCGGCGTCGTTGAAGTCCTCGTGTCTCGTCATCTCAGGTCGCTCTCTTCTCGTCGTCGTCGGGCGCCGGCGCGGGGCCAGCGGGCCACCGTGATCCTATCGCCCCTGCTGGAGGGCTTGGCGCCCATCAGAGCTCAAACGCAAGCCGACGCGCCGCGCGGATGAGCCGCGCAGCGCGTCCTGCAGGTTCCGCCGCAGCTTGGGGCCCAGGGCGCTAGCCTTGGGAGCCCTGGCTGCCGTGGTGGGTGATGATCTCGTCCACCAGGCCGTAGTCCTTGGCCTCCTCGGCGGTCATGTAGTTGTCGCGCTCGGTGTCCAGCTGGATGGTCTCGATGGACTGGCCGGTGTTGTCGGCCAGGATGCGGTTCAGGCGCTTGCGGGTCTTCAGCATGAAGTCGGCCACGATGGCGATCTCGGTCTGCTGGCCCTGGGCGCCGCCGAGCGGCTGGTGGATGAGCACCATGGAGTTGGGCAGGCAGAAGCGCTTGCCCTTGGCGCCGCTGGACAGCAGCACCGCCGCCATGGAGGCGCACTCGCCGATGCACACCGTGGACACGTCGCACTTCACGAAGTTCATGGCGTCCAGGATGCCCAGGCCCGCCGTCACGCTGCCGCCCGGCGAGTTGATGTACAGGCTGATGTCCTTCTCCGGATCGGCGCTCTCCAGGTGCAGGAGCTGCGCCACCACGGAGTTGGCCACGTGGTCGTCGATCTGCTCGCCCAAGAATACGATGCGGTCGTTCAGCAGCCGCGAGTAGATGTCGTAGCTGCGCTCGCCGCGAGGGCTCTGCTCGATGACGTAGGGGATGAGGGCGCCGCTCGGGCGCGCGACCTGCGGTCGCTCGATGCTCGTGCTGGTGACGTTCATGGATGTGCCTCGCTTTCGTCAGAGGGTCGTTGCCGTTGCGCAGGGGCGGCCCCAAGGGAGCAGCCGAGGGCCCGGATGGGCTACTCGGCCTCCTTCTCCTTGGCGCGCGCAGCGAAGTCCACCTCGGTGACCTTGGCCTTGGCCATGGCGTCCTCCAGGGCGCGGGCCCGCAGGATGCCCTCGCGGATGAGGTGCAGGCGACCCTGGTCGCGCCACTGCCGCTCCACGGCGGCCGGGTCCTCGACGCCCGCCTTCTCGAACTCGGCGGTCACGTCGGCGTCGGTCAGCTCCAGCCCCTCATGGCGCGCCCAGGCGTCCAGGGCCAGCTGCTGCTTCACGTCGTCGGAGGCCTGCTGCTTCACGTCCTCCTTGAACTGGTCGGCGGAGAGGCCCTGCTGCATCAGGTAGCTGTCGAAGCTCACGCCCTGGCGCTGCAGCTGGCCGAAGAACTCCTGGAGCAGGCTGGCCTCCTCGGCCTCCAGCAGGTTCTCGGGCACCTCGTCCTCGAAGCGGGCCACCAGCTCCACCAGCACCTGGTTCTCCTTCATGCGGGGGATCAGGTCGTCCTTCTGGTGGGCGATGCTCTCGGCCACGTTCTTGCGCAGGTCCGCCATGTCCTCGAAGCCCATGGTGTCGCGGGCCCACTCGTCGGTGGGCTCGGGGGCCACCCTCTTCCTCACGGCGTTCATGGTCACGGTGAAGGTCACCGGCTGGCCCGCCTGGGCCGCCAGGTACACGGCGCTGTCGTCCTCGGGCACGTCGATGGTGAAGGTGCGGGTCTCGCCCTTCTTCATGCCGAGGATCTCCTCGTCGAAGGCCTTGGAGAACAGCGGGCTGCCCGGGTCGTAGGCACGGGAGTCCGTCTCGATGAAGTCGATGGCGTTGCCATCCTTGTCCGTGGCCTTCATGGCCAGGTCGGCCTGGTTCTCAGCCTTCATCTTGGTGGCGGCGGAAGCCTCCTCGTAGTCGCTGTAGTGGTCGAGCAGCGCCTCGATCTGGCCCTCCACCTCGGCGTCGGAGGCGCCGGGCTCGGGCAGCTCCACCTCGATGGGGTCGTAGGAGGAAAGCTCGAAGGAGGGCTTCACGTCCACCTCGAAGGTGAAGGTATAGGGCTTGCCCGGCTCCACCAGGCCGTCCTCCTCGCCCAGGGTGGGCTGGCTCACGGGGAACAGGCCCTCGGCCTCGACCACCTGCGGATAGGTGCCGTTCACCAGGTCGTCGGTGGTGGTGGCGAGCACGGCCTCGGCCCCGAGGGCGTTGTCGATGACCGGTCGGGGGGCCTTGCCCTTGCGGAAGCCCGGGAAGCTGTACTTGCGGGCGATGTCCTTGTAGGCCCGGTCGATCCTGGCGTCGACGTCCTTGGCGTCAACGGTGACGGTGACCTTGACCTTGTCGCCTTCCAGGGCCTCAACTTGAGTATTCACAGGTGCGTCCTTCATCTCGTAGCCTTGCTTTGGCGGCGCAGCCGAGGGCTCTTGGCACTTGGGCACGCCGACTGCTCATTATCGCACAGAAGGTACGGGGTTGCCACCTACCTACCGGGGGCTCTCTACCGTTTCTGCGCATCTTTTCTGCTATCATGCAGAATCGCGGCGCCATGGGCCCCGAAGGGGCCAGGGGCCGCCGCCCGAGCGTGCGGGCGTGGCGGAATTGGCAGACGCGCCAGATTTAGGTTCTGGTGGGCATACCCGTGAAGGTTCAAGTCCTTTCGCCCGCACCACTACCTATATATAAGTGGAGGGAGAAGAGTCCGCTATGGCAGCGAAAGATGTTCTGAGGAAGTACAACGAGGTGAGCCTCATCAAGCGCATCCTCGTCGGTCTCGTCATCGGCGTCATCCTGGCGCTGACGGTGCCGGTGGAGTCGGGCAACGCCGTGATGGAGGGCTTCAGCCAGTTCTTCATCCTGCTGGGCAGCCTGTTCGTGAACGCCCTGAAGGGCGTGGCGCCGGTGCTGGTGTTCTTCCTGGTGATCAGCGCCCTGTGCAACGCCCGGGCCGCCGGCTCCATGAAGACCGTGGTGCTGCTCTACGTCGTCAGCACCTTCGTGGCCGCCATCGTGGCCGTGCTGGCCAGCTACCTCTTCCCCACCAGCCTCACCCTGGTGGTGGACCCCGACATCGAGCAGTCCTCGCCCTCCGACGTGGGCGCCGTGCTGACCACGCTGCTGCTCAACATCACCTCCAACCCGGTGGACGCCCTGTTCAACGCCAACTACATCGGCATCCTGGCCTGGGCCGTGGTGCTGGGCATCGCCCTGCGCTCGGCCAAGCAGAACACCAAGGACCTGTTCACCGCCGTGTCAGACGCCGTGTCCAAGGTGGTGCGGTGGGTCATCGCCTGCGCGCCCTTCGGCATCCTGGGCCTGGTGTACAACTCGGTGGCCACCTCTGGCCTGGACATCTTCGTGGAGTACGGCCGCATCATCTTGGTGCTGGTGGGCTGCATGCTGTTCATCGCCCTGGTCACCAACCCCCTCATCGTGTTCCTCTCCACGCGCAAGAACCCCTACCCGCTGGTGCTGCGCTGCCTGAAGGACTCGGGCCTCACAGCCTTCTTCACCCGCTCCTCGGCGGCCAACATCCCCGTGAACATGGAGCTGTGCCGCAAGCTCGGCCTGGACAAGGACAACTACTCGGTGTCCATCCCGCTGGGCGCCACCATCAACATGGCCGGCGCCGCGGTGACCATCACCGTGATGACCATGGCCGCCGCCCAGACCGTGGGCGTGTCCGTCGACCCCATCACCGCCGTCATCCTGTCGGTGCTGGCCGCCGTGAGCGCCTGCGGCGCCTCGGGCGTGGCGGGCGGCTCGCTGCTGCTCATCCCGCTGTGCTGCTCGCTGTTCGGCATCAGCAACGACATCGCCATGCAGGTGGTGGGCATCGGCTTCATCATCGGCGTGATCCAGGACTCCTGCGAGACCGGCCTGAACTCCTCCTCCGACGTGGTGTTCACCGCCACCGCGGAGTACCGATCCATGATCAAGGCCAGCAAGGAGGTCTCCATGGGCCGCGACGTGGCCGAGGGCTCCAAGGAGTTCGTCTACGACGAGGTCGACTAGGCGCGACCAGGAGCTGCGGCGCCACCGCCACCAAAGGCCTTGGCCCAGCTTCCCGAGCGCAGCTGGCTGCGCGCCATCCGCGTGCCGCAAAGGGCGCGCAGCGAAGCCCCCATCCCGGGCAACGGGTGGGGGCTTTCTCGTTGGGGGCGGGGCATCGCGCATCGCCGGCCAGGGACAGCGGAATCGACGGAAGCAAGGGCACGGCCGGACGTTCGCCAGCCCCTTGAGGCTGCCGCCCCCGCTTCCTCTCGGCAGCCGCGAACGCCCAGGGCGGCCGGTGCAGGGCCTGGCACCCTGCGTTCGGGCAAGGGCTGCGCGAGCTGGCACCGACCCCTTTCGCCGACCAGCCGCCAAAGCAGCAGCCTCCCTCCCAAAGTGTGTTACGATTTTGCCATTCGTAATACTGACAAGAGAGAGGACGCCCCTTGGCTTCGCTATCCAGGGCCTTCGCAGGCCGATTCGCCGCTATTGCTGCGGCCGCCGCCCTCGCCGCCACCTGCACTACGATCCTTGCCGGCTGCGCCAACGGCAACGTCAGCAGCTCCGAGGGCGCCACGCCGGCCGACGCCTCCGCCGTGACCGTGTCCATGCCGCCGAGCTCCGAGCCGGCGGCCGGGTTCGACCCCTTGACCGGCTGGGGCGCAGGCGAGCACGTGCACGAACCGCTCATCCAGTCGACGCTGGTCACCACTGACAACGAGCTCAACTTCCAGAACGACCTGGCCACCTCCTACGAATGCAGCGACGATGGCATGGCGTGGACCTTCCGCATTCGCGATGACGTGCGCTTCACCGACGGAGAGCCGCTGACCGCCCACGACGTGGCCTTCACCATCAACGGCATCGTGAAGGGCGATGGGTCGGAGGCCGACCTCTCCATGGTGGAGCGCGCCGAGGCCGTCGACGACACCACCTGCGTGCTCACCATGGCGCGCCCCAACAACGCCCTGCTCTACACCCTGGCCGTAGTGGGCATCGTGCCGGAGCACGCCTATGGGCCCGGCTATGGCGAGCACCCTATCGGCTCAGGTCGCTACATGCTGGAGGAGTGGAAGCGCGGCGAGCAGGTCATCCTGCGGGCGAACCCCGACTACTACGGCGAGAAGCCGCTCATGGAGCGCGTCGTGGTAGTGTTCATGGAGGAGGACGCCAGCCTGGCGGCGGCCAGCGCGGGCAGCGTGGACGTGGCCTACACCTCGGCGCCCCTGGCGGGCAGCGTGCCTGCGGGCTACAGCCTGCTGAGGTGCAAGAGCGTCGACTCGCGCGGCATATCGCTGCCGAGCGTGCCTGCGAGCGCGCCTGACAAGGTGGTCGATGGCGACATGGCCTACGCCGCTGGCAATGACGTGACCTGCGACCTGGCCGTGCGACGCGCGTTGAGCTACGGCATCGACCGCGACGCGATGATCGCCCACGTGCTGGACGGCTACGGCACGGCCGCCTACTCGGTGGCCGACGGCATGCCCTGGGCGAGCGAGGCCATGCGCGTGCCCTTCGACGCCGCCTACGCCGCCCAGCTGCTCGACCAAGGCGGATGGGTGCCGGGCAGCGACGGCGTGCGCGTGAAGGAGGGCGGCGAAGGCGCGGCGCCCGCAGGCACGCGCTGCGCCTTCGACCTGTGGTACGCTGCGGGCGACTCCACCCGCCAGGCGCTGGCCTACGACTTCGCCGAGCAGTGCCGCGCCCTGGGCGTCGAGGTGACCGTAAAGGGCGCCGGATGGGACGACATCTACGCGCGCCAGTACGCCGACCCGGTGCTGTGGGGCTGGGGATCCAACAGCCCCGTGGAGCTCTACGAGCTGACCTATTCCGAGGGTTGGGGAAACTACGCAAGCTACCGCAGCCCCGAGGTGGACGCCCAGCTGGAAGCAGCCCAGGCCGCGCCTACGGTGGAAGAGTCGTTCCCTCACTACCAGGCTGCCCAATGGGACGCCGCCACCGGCACCGGCGTGGCGCCCGAGGGGGCGGCCACCTGGGTGTGGCTGGCCAACGTCGACCACCTGTACTTCGAGCGCGACGGCCTAGAGGTGGCCGAGCAGAAGCCGCACCCCCATGGGCATGGCTGGTCGCTGGTGAACAACATCGACCGCTGGAGCTGGGCCTAGCCCATGATGCGGTTCGCCTTGCGACAGCTCGGGCGCTTCGCCCTGCTCATGGTGCTCACCAGCGTGGCCACCTTCGCCCTGGTGTCGGCTGCGCCCATCGACCCCCTGCAGGCCAACGTGGGCCAGGCGGCGCTCCTCGGCATGAGCGAGGAGAAGCGCGCGGCTCTGGCCAGCTACTGGGGCGTCGGCACGCCGCCGGTGGAGCGCTACCTGGCCTGGGTGGCGGGCGTGCTCCAGGGTGACCTGGGCACGAGCCTGCGCTACAACGCGCCCGTGGCCGACGTCATCGCCTCGCGGACGGCCAACACCCTAGCCCTCATGGCCGTGGCCTGGGTGGCCAGCGGCGTGCTGGGGTTCGCGCTGGGCGTGCTGGCCGGCGTGCGCCAGGGGTCCTGGGCCGACCGGCTGGTGCGGGGCTACTGCTTCGTGCTGGCGTCGATGCCCACGTTCTGGGTCGGCCTCGTGCTGCTGGTGGTCTTCGGCGTGGGGCTGGGCTGGCTCCCCATCGGCTTCTCGGCGCCCATCGGCACCCTGTCCGCCGACGTCACCTTCGCCGACGCGCTGCGCCACATGGCCCTGCCGGCGGTCACGCTCTCGCTGGTGGGCGTCGCCAACATCGCGCTGCATACCCGTGCCAAGACGGCGGACGTCATGGCCAGCGGCTACGTGCGCTTCGCCCGGGCCCGGGGCGAGTCCGAGGTGGCCATCGTGGCGCGCCATGGGCTGCGCAACGTGGCGCTGCCCTTCACCACGCTGCAGTTCGCCCAGATAGCCGAGATCTTCGGCGGCTCGGTGCTGGTGGAGGAGGTCTTCAGCTACCCCGGGCTGGGGCAAGCCGCCGTGACGGCGGGGCTCGGGGGGGACGTGGCGCTGCTGGCGGCCATCGCGCTGGCGTCGGCGGCCCTGGTGTTCGGCGGCAACCTGGTGGCCAACCTGCTCTACGGGGCCATCGACCCGCGGATGCGGAAGGGGGCGGCCCATGGCGCGCGGTGACGGAAGGGCCCGTCGGCTCGGCGGGAAGGCCTGGGGGCGGGTGCGCGAGGCGTGCAGCCGGTCGGCCGGGCTGGGACCAGGCGCCGCTGCGGCGGGCGGCGGTCG
>CANOCK010000048.1 GCA_947564525.1 uncultured bacterium
CCCGTGGTCATAGAGCCAATCGCTGGATCGGTACATGAGGGCGAACAGGAGGTTGACGCTTGCCATGATGAGGCCAGGGGAAAGCATTCCCCAAGGCGATCCCCAGTTGTCGATCTCGCCCTGCATGTTCCAATGGAGCGGGATGGTGGCGTTCGGGGGAAATGCGCAATCGCGATGAACGAGGCCGCAATGGGCGCAGCAACCATGGCCGCCCAGAAGAGAGCAGCAGGCATTCTTCCAAGATTCATGATGCTGCTCCTTCCCGGCCTTTGCCCTTGGCTTCGCCTCTAGCATAAAGGCGAAATATGCAGCATGCGGCCATGCGGCATGCTGACGGGAGCGCTTTCCCGCCAGCATGCCAAGCATGCTAGGCTCAGGCCGTGTGCTGCGTCTCCACAGCTTGCGCGAGGAACGCGGTGGCCCCTTCGCCGCATGCGTCGTCGTAGTAGCTGACGAAGCGCGGGTCGTCCAGATAGCCGCGCACCAGGCCCAGGTAGGCCTCTTCCGCGTATCCCGGGCCCCAATGGATGCCAATCCAGCGCTCGTGCATGCGGGCAAGCTCCTGCGCCTCCGGCGATGCTGCGTCGCCTGTGGCCATCGCAAGGCGCAGCTGCACCTTGATGGACTCCTCCAGCAGCTCCTTGGCGTCCCACTCGTCCTTCGTCAGCGCCATCATCCGCGCGTTCGCCCCTTCTATGACGTCGTCGCCATAGCGCTGCCGCGCCTCCTGGCCGAACTCGCGCTCGAACCCCTCGAGCCCTTGGCGCTTCAGCTCCTCGAATGCGTCTTCCGTCTTCATGCCGTCGATCCTTTCCAGTGCGTCGATGGCCGCTTGCGTTCGCTGCATGGCGACCTCCAGTGACCTTTCCTGTGCGCGCAGGGTGCGGAGGTGGTCGTGCAGGGCCTCGCTCACGCTTGCGCTCGGGTCTTGGACCAGGCGCGCGATGGTGGCCAGCGGAAGCCCGCAGGCGCGCATCGCCATCACCTGGGCCAGCCGCCGCTCGTCGCGCGGGCCGTACAGCCGGTATCCGTTCGGGCCGCGCTGGGGCGAAAGGATGCCCAGGTCCTCGTAGTAGCGCAGCGTTCGGGCGCTCACGCCCGATTGCTCGGCCAGCTGCCCGACGGTCCTGGGCGCTCGCGTTGCTCGTGGCTTCTGCATGGCTCACCTCCGATGACGGCATCATGGACCTTCACGCAGCTGGAAGGTCAAGGGCATGGGTTGCTGACGATGCCAAGGATACGCCGAACGCAGCGGCCCCGGCTTCCTTCCTTCGCCCGGTTGCGCAAGGCTCGGGTCGAGAAGGCGGGGCCCGGCAACGGATCGGATGCTTGCGGTAACGGCTGGGTGCTCGCGGTGGCCTGGACGCCCCGGGATGGGCGGCTTGGGCCGGTTGGCGCCCGGAGGGCTCGTGCCGCTTGGGCCTTGGAGGTGCTACCCTGTTCCCACACGAGGGAGCAAGGAGGGGCTGCGATGGCGCAGGTTCCGCTGGAGAGGCAGTTCGCAGGTCAGGCAAGGCTGGTGAGGCTGCTGCTATGGCGCGTCGGCGACTCGACCGATGTCGATGGTTGCCTGCGCGTGGCGGTCGAGTCGGCCATGCTGACCGCTGATGATGCCGCCTTCTTGAGAGAGTGCCTCGAGGCCGAGGAGCGACAGCGCGCCCACGGGGCGGCCCCTGGGGTTGCGAGCGCATCCATTGCCAGCGCCGGCGCTAGCGCGGCCGGGGCCGTCCGGGAGGCCGGCTCGGCCGCCGAGGGCGGAGTGGGTCCGGGCCTGCGAGCAGCTGCGCCTGCCGAGGGGCTCGCTGGCCTTGCCGTCGACGAGGGGGTCGTGGCGCGCTTGCGCCGCTGCGCCGACAAGCTCAACCGCGCCGACGCGGCGTGACGTGGGCCGGCGCTTGCGCGATGGCGGTGCTTGCCGCCCGAAGGCGCTGATGCCTCTTGCCAGGCCGCTGAGCCTGTCGTCCTGTGGCCGCCAGGCTGCGCCCGCGCCGGGTTGCTTCGGTTGGGCCTGCGCCGCAGCGCCAGCGCGCGGGCGGCATCCTGCCTCCCTTATTCGGGTAACCCTTTGCGCACAGACCTGCTCCCATCCCCGAGCCATCGTGAAGGGGGCCTAAGCTAAGGCCAGGCGCGGATGGTCCCGCGCCGGCACGGCTCGGAGGGAGGCGCTCATGGCAACCACGGACTTGGCGGGAAGGCGCGTCGTCATCGCCTTAGGGGGCAACGCCCTCGGAGACGACCCGAAGCAGCAGCTCGAGCGCGTGGACCAGACCGCTGCGAACGTAGCAGCCATGGTGAAGGAAGGCATCGATGTCGTCGTCACCCATGGCAACGGGCCTCAGGTCGGCGTCATCGACCAGGCCTTCGAGGTGGCTCATGGGGCCGCTCCCAAGCAGGTGCCGTTCATGCCCTTGCAGGATTGCAACGCTATGAGCCAAGGCTACATCGGGGCGCAGCTGACCTGCGCGCTCATGAACCAGATGCACGCCCATTCCGTCATGCGCTCAGTGGTCGACGTGGTCACCCACGTCGTGGTCGACGCCAACGACCCCGCGTTCAAGGACCTGGAGAAGCCCATCGGCTCCTTCATGGGCAAGCAGCAGGCCGCCGCGCTCTCCAAGGCCGAAGGCGTGCCCGTCAAGGAGGATTCCGGGCGCGGGTGGCGGCGCGTGGTGGCGAGCCCGCGCCCGCAGCGCATCCTGGAGCTGGACTCCATCCGCGACCTCATGGACGCGGGCTACGTCGTAGTGGCCTGCGGGGGCGGCGGCATGCCCGTCACCGAGCGCGACGATGCCTACACGGAGGTGGAGGCGGTGGTCGACAAGGACCTGACCAGCTCTATCCTGGCGTGGAAGCTCAAGGCCGACATGCTGGTGATCCTGACCGCGGTCGAGAGGGCCTACCTCGACTTCGGCAAGCCCACCCAAAGTCCCATCGAGGCCATGACCGCCCAAGAGGCTCGCGCCTACATGGCCCAGGGCCAGTTCGCCCCCGGCAGCATGCTGCCCAAGGTGCAGGCCTGCGTCGAGTTCGTCGAGGCGCACCCGGGAGGCCGCGCCCTCATAACGTCCCTCGGCCATGCCGCCGCAGCCCTGCGCGGCGAGACCGGCACCATCGTGACGGCATGAGAGGGCACGCGGGCAAGCGAAGCTAGGGCGCCCATCGCCAACGGCCTGGGCGAGGCGAACGGCGGCTCGCCCCGCGATCCGGGGCGCCCAGGCCCAGCACCGTCTCCTCTGCGGTATCATCGCAGGGAACGGGCCGGCCCGGTCGGCCGCCGCCATGCGGCGCGCCTGGCTGCACGAAGGGGCCTGCCTAGCGGCTGCGGCGCAGGGGATCGCCGCCCCGCGCTGCCACCCGCGCCCGGGGCCATCCCGGCTGCAAGGGGCATGCGAACCGAAGGAGGGCCTGATGGCCAAGAAGCATCGTCGGACCTGGATCGCGGCGCTGGCCGTGGCATCGGCGCTGTCCCTCGCCCCGCTGGTGGCCTGCAGCCCGTCGGCCGGCCAGCCGACAGCGAAGGGCCCAGCCGCCGACGCTGGCGCCCCGGCTGCGGGCGAAACGACGGCCGAGGGGCCCGCCACCCCTTCGACGGCGGGCGCGTTGCGCGTCGAGGGGTCGCGGCTCGTCTCCGAGACGGGCGAGCCCGTGCAGCTGCGCGGGGTGAGCACCCATGGCCTGGCGTGGCTCCCCCAATACGTCAGCCAGCCGTTCTTCGACGAGCTGCGCCAGGACTGGGGCGCCAACGTGGTGCGGCTGGCCCTGTACACCGCCGAGTCGGGCGGCTACTGCACTGGCGGCGACCAGGCCCAGCTCAAGCAGCTCGTCCGCGACGGGGTGGACTACGCGGCCAAGGCCGACCTCTACGCCATCGTGGACTGGCACGTCCTGGCCGACCAGGACCCGAACGCGTTCATCGACGACGCCCTGGCCTTCTTCGCTGAGATGTCCCTCGACCTTGCCGACCGCAGCAACGTCATCTACGAGATCTGCAACGAGCCCAACGGTGCCACCTCGTGGGAGCAGGTCAGGGCCTATGCCGAGCGCATCATCCCCGTCATCCGCGCGAACGACCCCGATGCGGTCATCGTGGTGGGCACCCCCACCTGGTCCCAGCGCGTGGACGAGGCGGCGGCCGACCCGCTGCCGGATCCCAACGTCATGTACTCCCTGCACTTCTACGCTGCTACGCACCAGCAGGACCTGCGCGACAAGCTGGAGGCGGCGGTGGCGGGCGGCCTGCCCGTGTTCGTCACCGAGTTCGGCATCTGCGATGCCAGCGGCAACGGCGCCATCGACTACGCCTCGGCTGACGCGTGGGTGGCGCTCATGGACCGCCTGGGCGTGAGCTACGTGTGCTGGAACCTGTCGAACAAGGACGAGGCCTCGGCGCTGTTCCAGCCCGGCTGCGCCAAGGCATCCGGCTTCGACGAGGCTGACCTGAGCGCCGAGGGCCGGTGGCTTGCGGGAGTGCTGGGCGCCCCTGGCTTCGATGCGGGTGGCGCGGGGTCGGAAGGGGAAGGGGCCGACGATGGCGCTCCTGCTCCGATTGCCGCGCCTTCCGGCGAGCTCTCGGGCACGAGCGGGAGCCTGGCCTGGACGGCTTCCGTCGCCAATTCCTGGACCGAGGGGACGAGCCCTTGCCGGCAGTACGCCCTGTCCATCCGCAACCAGGGCGATGCGGTCTCTTCCTGGGAGGTGAAGGTGCCCATCGGCGCGGCCTTCTCCCTCCAGGACGGCTGGAATGGGGAGTACGCGGCGGAGGGTGCCGTCCTGCGCATCGCGAACGCTGGCTACAACGGCGCCATTCCCGCTGGCGGCGAGGTGCGAGACATCGGGTTCATCCTGCGGTTCTGAGGCTGCGGCTGGCAAGAGGGCGCCTGGGCGCCTGCGGAAGGGGCTGCCTGGGGCAGCTGCGTGCGGGCAGTCCGCTGGGGCTGCCCGGTAGGAAAGGGGTCTTACATGGGACGGACGGTGCTGAAGTGGGCGGCCATCGTGATTGCCGTGGTGGTGGCAGCGGTGCTGGCCTACGGGGCCTACGTCATGCTGAGCTACTACCGCCTTGACGACAACCTGCCGCTCGACCAGGCGGCCCCTGCGGACTCCCGCGAGCTGCCGCAGGCCATCGACGTGGCGGCCAGCCCGGAGCTCTGCGTGGTCACGGCCAACCTGGGGTTCGGCGCTTATGGGCCCGGCTTCGACTTCTTCATGGATGGCGGCACGGGCTCGGTGGCCGAGAGCGCCGAGGCGGCCGCGGCCAACATCGACGGCTCGGCTGCGGCCATCGCCGCCGAGCGCCCTGACTTCATCCTGTTCCAGGAGGTGGACGTCGATGGCACGCGCAGCCATCACGTGGATCAATGGGCCCTGCTGCGGGCCGACTTCGCGGCTTACGGCTCGGCCTTCGCCCAGAACTACGACTCGCCCTTCCTTGCCTGGCCGCCCTATGCGCCCCATGGCGCCAACAGGGCCGGCCTCGTCACCTTCTCGGGCTACTGGATCGACGGCACGCTGCGCCGCAGCCTGCCCATCTCCGACGGGCCGAGCAAGCTCCTCGACCTCGACCGCTGCTACTCCATCTGCCGGGTGCGCACGGACGACGGTGCGGGTCCCGACGCGACGGCTGGACCTGAGCTGGTGCTGTTCAACGTGCACCTGTCGGCCTACGGGGCTGACGCCTCCGTCCTGGAGGCCCAGCGCGTCATGCTGTTCGCCGACATGGAGCGCGAGCGCGAGGCGGGCAACTACGTCGTCGTGGGCGGCGACTTCAACCACGACCTGCTCGGCGCCTCCAACGAGGCCTACGGCAACCAGACCGCCACCGAGGCCAGCTGGGCCAAGCCCTTCGACTTCGCCAGCGTGCCGTCGGGCTTCACGGTGGTGCCGAAGGCCCAGCTCGACAACGGCACCTTCGCCTCGGCCGCCACCTGCCGTGACGCTGGGCGCCCCTACGACGGCACCAACGACCGCTGGGTCATGGATGGGTTCATCTGCTCTGATGACGTGCGCATATCGAGTTGCGAGACCCTGGACCTGGGCTTCGCCTACTCCGACCACAACCCGGTGGTGCTGCGGTTCGCGCTGACCTAGGCTGCCGCCCTGGCCAGCGCCCTCACCACTCGGGGATCACCTGGGCGTAGGAGATGGCGCAGCACAGGGCGAACCCGGCCACCAGGAGGGCGAACAGCCCATTGGCCACGGCAGGGCGCAGCCGCATGAACCCCTCGCAGATCAGCGGGTAGAGCACCCACACGTAGAGCATGGCCACCGCGCCGATGAACAGGTCGTTCACCAGCCATGCCTGGCCGAGCACGTTGAGGGGCAGCTGGGAGTTGTCCCAATAGGGGTACTCGCCGGCAGCGTCGGGCTGGTTCACCAGCAGCCCGATCACCAGCTCCATGGCCAAGGCGATGAGCACCACGCACGCGAAGGACTTCACCAGCGCGCCCCACAGCGTGCGGCAGGACAGGATGAAGTGCTCCTTCAGCGGCTCGATGAGCAGGGTCATGGCCACGGCGCCGAAGCCGTAGACCCAGTAGGGGTGGTACCACGGGTCGCTCAGCACCGCGTAGTCGTCCTCCACGATGCCGAAGAACTGGTCCATGAGGAAGCAGTAGGGGATTTCGAGCCAATGCCCTACGATGCTGAACAGGCAGAAGCACAGCATGAGCGCGCGCCAGAACTCCCAGGTGCGCGGCGCGAAGTAGCCGATCTGGTCCTCTTCGGCGATCCTATGCAACCCGAGCCAGCCTATGCCCTCTCGCCTCCCTCCGGTGCCTCGCGGAAGCTCACGACGAGCCCCCGGTCGCCTATGACGCCCTCGAAGAGCCCCCGGACGAGGGTCTCGGCCTGGGACTTTGCCTTGGCCTTCAGCGCATCGACGTCGCCATGGGCCAGCACGTCCTCCTGGGCGTAGCGCACCGCATCCACGGCGTCGGCCTTGGTCTCCCAGTTGAACAGGGCCTTCTGCTCGTCGAAGAACTCGATGGAGGAGGGGTCGACCACGGGCTCGCGCACCTCGACGGGCGGCAGGGATATCCTGACTTGGGCGCGGTCCACCTCCACCTGCACCTGAGACAGGTCGATGCCAGCGGAGACGTCGGCGGTGTAGAGCATCTGGAAGGCCTTCTGGGTCAGGAACGGTATGTCGCCATCCTTGAATTGGATGAGGCCGCGGTAGGTGAGCTCGGCAGAGGTCAGGTCGCTGCACTCCTCCAGCTTCTCGGTGACGAAGGAGGAGGTCACCTCGGGCTCGCCGTGGCCGGTCACCATGTCCTTCACGGCGACGATGGCTACGACCAGGCAGACGGCTACGAGGGCTGCGACGCCGCCGCGGATGGCCGTCTTCGCCAGGCCGGGGTTCTGTCTCGTGAAATGGCTCATGAGAGCTCCTTCGAACAGGGCCGACAGGTAGCGTTGGCTGGGCAGCCCGCAGCGGCCGTCCGTTGTTGCGCGGCGATTATACCGTGCGGTTGTGGTGGCCCTTTGAACGCAGGGCGGCGTCGCGGGGCGGCCATTGCGTCATTCCTGGGGGCCGCTGGGGCCGGTCGGCTCGTCGTCGGCGGCGCCTGGGGCATCGGGGCTGCCGGCGCTGGCGGGCGGCTCGGGGGCAGGGCCCTGGCCGTCGCCCAGGTCGCCCTCTCCGCCGGTGCCGCCCTCGCCCTCGGAGGGGTCGGTGGCGGCGCTGTCGGACGAGGAGCTGCTGGAGGACGACGAGGAGGAGGCGGAGGAGCTGCTGGTGGCCACGGGCGCCACGGCGCCAACGGAGGAGCTGTCGGAGCTCGCGTCGTCCTCGATGGGGTCGAAGGGCGCGCTCAGGTAGATGGGCGCCGGCTTCTCGCCCAGGCCGTCGCCCATGGTGGCCAGGTAGACCACGGCCGCCGAGGCAGCCACGGCCAGCAGCGCCGAGACGATGCACACCGCCACCAGCCCGCGCACGAGCCGCCGCTGGTGGCGCAGGGCGGCCAGGGCCCGCGCCTCCTCGACGGCTTCGCCGTCGACAGCGGCAGCAGCAGGCGAGGCCCCATCGGCCCCGTTCGACTCCTCCGGGCTGTCAGCGGTAGGGGGCTCTTCGCTCGCGCCGTCTGCAGCAGC
The DNA here is from genome assembly GCA_947564525.1 of uncultured bacterium. Lineage (GTDB taxonomy): Bacteria > Actinomycetota > Coriobacteriia > Coriobacteriales > Eggerthellaceae > D16-63. Next base: position 8,092 of record CANOCK010000048.1, read on the forward strand.
CTTTCCAGCCTCGGACTCGCCCTCCTCGTCGTGGAGGGGCAGCACGTTGCTCAGGGCGACGCTGGTCTTGGACACCACGGGCAGCTCCTTGATCTTCTCGGCGGAGTCCGCCAGGAAGCGCTTGTAGAGGGAGGCAGCCAGGGTGGATACCACCGAGGCCACAGCCACGCCGATGATGGAGCCGGCGATGCCGATGTAGGAGGAGAGCAGCATCGACGTCACGGCCGCCAGCGCCGTGGCGATCACCTGGACGGCGGACACGTCCTCGAAGAGATGGCGCCGCGGCCGGCGCCGGCCATGGCTCTCATGAGCTGCTGTGGTCACGGGGCTTCTCCTCTCGCTGTTGGCTCCTGCCCCATCCCTGCCATTGTGGCCCGCGGGCCCGCGGGCCAGGCGCCCAGTCGCCCAACTGATGGTAAACCGTTATGCCCGCGAGCGAGCTGCGAGGGGCCGAAGGGCCGTAAGGGGTCGAGGCCCGGAAGGGGCGTGGGGGGCCGGGGCACCTAGAGGTAGATGAGGCAGAGCCCGATCAGCAGGCCCACGATGACGAAGAAGGCCGGCACCTTGGAGCGGTACATGAGCACCGACTGGGGGATGATCTCGCCGAACACCACATAGAGCATGGCGCCCGATGCGAACCCGAGCGAGCAGCTCAGGCCCACGGCGCCGATGTCGCCCACCCAGAGCCCCAGCCACGCTCCCAGCACGATGGGCGCGCCGGAGGCCGCGGTGAGCAGCACCGCCTTCAGCCGGCCCATGCCGCCGGCGATGAGCGGCACCGCCACGGCCATGCCCTCGGGGATGTTGTGGATGCCGATGAGCACAGCCAGGATGAGGGCCGAGCTCTCGGCGCCGGAGGTGCCGATGGCGTAGCTGGCGCCGATGGACATGCCCTCGGGGATGTTGTGCAGAGCGATGGCGCAGCCGATGACCACGCCGGCCACCCACAGGTCGCGCTTGGGATCGTGGGCGGCAGCGTGCTGGTTGTAATGGTCGATGTGGGACAGCTCGTCGATGTCGTCGTGGGCCTCGGGGTGGCCGGCATCGGCCGTGTGGGGCACCTCCGAGCGCGTGGCGCGGTCGATGGCGTAGTTGAGCAGCGCCACCACGCCCAGGCCTGCCAGCACTGCCGTGCTCACCACCAGCACAGCACTCTGCCCGGCGAAGCCCTCGGCCGTCTCGATGCCCTCGGTCAGCAGGTCGAAGCACACGATGGCCACCATGACGCCGCTCGTGGCGGCCAGGAGCAGGCTGATGACCCGGTTGGAGCTCTTGCGGAAGAGCGACCCCAGCACGCCGCCCGCACCAGTGCCGCCGACGCCGGCGATGAGGGTCATTATGGTCAGCATGAGGAATGGGTCCATGGTGCCAACGAATATAGCACGTATGGCCGTGGAAGTTAGCCAAGGCTCCCTTTTTCTTGCAGAGGGGCAGTGGATAGGACGGAGAGGGCAGGGCGCGAGCAGGGAGGCGTTCGGCTGACTTTGAAAGCTAGCGGCTTCGAGGTTGGCCTGCTCATTGATGGCCGGTCGCTGCAGGTGAAAGTTTTCCTTGAAACCTATCAGGGCGATTGGTGCACTCGGCGACAGGAAAACCACGATTCATAGAATCGTACGTAACCGAATACCCATCTCCCTTTCTGTGAGTCCGCTTTCAGAGAATATGTAGCGAAGAGGGCATCTGCTTTCAGGACTGCATCGTTCTCTGGATGTGAATCCGGTTGCGTACGTTCGTGGTTTTCCTACTGTGGTGGATGCCCTCCTTCCTGCATAGCGCAAGCAGCGCATGGCGGCACGTCCCGGTAGGCCTCCTCCACAGTGGAATGATCGAACCACTGGAAGGAGCAGCCCGAAATGCGCAGCCCTGCAACTCCTCCTCGCCATAAGCTCGCCTCCGCTCTCGCGGTCGCCATCCTGGCGCTCGCCCTGCTGCCGATGCTCGGCGGCCAGCCTGCCGCCATCGCTGAGGAGGCTTGCGGCGGCGCTGCCGCAGAGGGCGGCTCCGGCGTGCCGCTCGTGGCCGACGCCCTGGCCGGCAAGCCCACGTGCTTCGTCAACCAGGTGGTGGCCCTCGACGGGCAGGCCCCTGTGCTCGGGTCCTTCATCGTGGACGGCATGACCTATGCCGTCACGGGTGAGGGGATCGTGGAGCTCGTGGCCGTTGGGCCGATCACCTTGGCCGGCGACCTCGCCGCTGGCCTGGCGGGGGCTGCCCCTGCCGGCTCCGACGGCTCCCCCTCCGGAGAAGGCTCCGGCTCCGGGGCGCCGACTTCGCCTTCGCCCTCTCCGGAGGGGGAACCTTCCGATGGCGCCGAGGGCGAGGAGGCCTCCGAGTCCGTGGCCCTCGAGGTCCCCGAGTCCGTCGAGCACGACGACGTCACCTACTCCGTGACCTCCATCGGCCCTCGCGCCCTCGCTGGCTGCGATGCCGATGAGGTCGTCATCCCGGCGTCCGTCGCCTCCGTCGACGAGGCCGCCTTCCGCGGCTCGTCGGTCGGCGGCGTCGAGGTGGCCGAGGGCAGCCAATCCCTAGCTTCCTACGAAGGCGTCCTCTACGACGCCGGATTCAACAGCCTTCTGCTCATTCCCGAGGGCAAGAAGGGCGTGGTCCGCATCCATTCCAACACCTCGGTGGTGCCTCAGTCGGCGTTCTCGCATTGCGCTGGCGTCGAGTCCATCGAGGTGGATGCGGGCAACGAGGCCTTCTGCGTCGAGGATGGGGTCTTATATGGCGCCGAAGGGGGAAATCGTGCCCCTTCAACCATCGTAGCTGCTGATGCGCGAGGCCTATCTCGCGTAGAGACCGTGTACATCTATAGCATGGACCGTCAAGGCGGTACTGGGGGCACTTCGACCGTATACTTCAAGCCGGGCTCGGGCCTCACGGATTACTGGCTCGACGATGCCTGCACGACCCCCTGGGACAAGCCTGCCTTTGTAGCCGAGCGTACTGGCTATACCTTCGGGAGATACTTCACGGAAAAGAATGGCGGTGGCATTCGCTTCTCATGGCCAGATGGGCAGATGCCCCACACTGCTACCGACATCCCCTTGAGCCCTTGCACCCTCTATGCCTCGTGGTCAGCGATTGGCTATCTCATCTCCTACGACGCTGCCGGCGGCGAGCTGGCGTCGGGCGCACGGAGCTCCTACACGGTCGAAGACGCCGGCTTCGACCTGCCCATGCCCACCCGCTACGGCTACCAGTTCGACGGATGGGACGTGGAAGGGGCCCAGGGCGCGGGCGTGGAGACGGTGGCGGCCGCCGATGGGGCGAAGGTGACGCGCGTCAAGGCCGGCACCTACGGGGACCTCTCCTGCACGGCTCGCTGGACGCTGCGCTACGACCTGGACGTGCCGGTGTGCGACCCCGGCAGCGTCACCTTCGAGGCCGACTCGATGACGGGCCAGGTGCGCGTGGCCCCCGGCACCTCGGCCGAGGGCGCCATCCTCTCCTACATGGCGGTGCCGGTGGCCCTGGACTCGCTCTCCTGCGAGGGGCTGGGCGCGGACGGCTCGCCCGACCCTGCGGGCGGCGCGCCCGAGCTGGAGGCCATCTTCGGGGCGGGGTCGGCCTCCAAGGTCAGGTTCGCCGCCACGCTCGGCGAGGGAGATGCGGCCCGCACGGCCAAGGTGACGGCAGGCGGCTCCTCCGCCACCGCCTCGCTCGCGGGCCTCTCCATCCCGGCGGCTGCCTCCCACGACGCCCCGGGCCGCATCAAGGTCTCCTACGGCCTGGAGCTCGACCCCGACCTCGCCATCCCGCCGGTGCGCGACGCCGCCCCCGTCGCCAGGCTCGCCTACACGGTGAGCCTGGCGACGGGGGCGGCGCGTGAGCGCACGGTCCTTGGACGGCGCGTGCCGCACTTTCTCGCCGC
>CANOCK010000049.1 GCA_947564525.1 uncultured bacterium
GCCCCAGGCGCAGCCCCACCACGGCGCCCACGATGCGGCAGCGGGCCGACGCCGTGCCGCCCGTGGCGAGGCGCCGGGAGCGGGCCAGGGCCGTCGGCACGTCATCGAGCATGAGCGAGGCCCAAGCCAGGAGCGCGGAGAGCTCGTCGTTCACCCCGCCGGCGCCGTGCTGCACGTGGCGGTAGAGGCGGACGAGCCCGAAGGCGGCCCCGGCGCAGAGCACCTTCCAGCCGTTGCGCGCCAGCCAATGGGCGCCGGAGCGCTTGGTGGGCAGGGCGGCCATCAGGTCCAGGGCGCGGCTGATGCGCCCCTGGGCCAGCAGCGCGTCGGCGATGCGCTCGCAGAGCCCGTCGCGGGTGGCCTGCAGCGAGGGCTCCACGCAGCCGTCGATGAGGCGGCCGTAGGCGGCGCCGACCTGTGCGGGCTCCACCTCCACGGCACGGAACAGCCCCGTGCGCCGGTCGATGCCGAGGAAGGGGTAGCGCTCCTCCAGGAACTCGGCCGCCTCCTCCACCCGCTCCGCGCCGAGGAACGCCGCCAGGTCCTCCAGGCGCCCCTCGGTCAGGCAGAGCACGAGCAGGGTGGCCAGCCGCCGCTCCGAGGGCATCTCCTCCTGGGCCAGGCCGGCCAGCAGCTCCGCCGCCCCGTCCTCGCCCCACCGCACGCAGGGCGTGCGCTCCGCCATGGCGCCGGCCTCCTCCCAGTCCTGGCGCACGCGCCCGGCCAGGGCCTCGACGCGCATCTCCTCCGCGGACAGCATGAGGTCCAGCGCGTTGAGCTGCAGGCGGTCGCGCTGCAGCTCCGAGAACGTGTCGGCGGTTGGCGTAGTGGTGACGATGACCTCCACGCCATGGTCCAGCAGGCCGTCCACCAGCTCGCAGAAGGCGTCGCAGCGCTCGGCGCTCAGGCGCGGCACGTCCTCCCACACCACGAGCGCCGCCTGGGGGTCCAGGGCCAGCATGCCGCGCAGGAAGGTGCCGGCGTCGAGGTCCCGCAGGAAGCAGGGGCTCGTGCAGCGCACCCAGAACACGTGGCGGAACGAGAAGACGATGCTGGCGTACTCGCACGCCAGGGTGCTGCGGCCGTAGCCAGCCGGCGCCGTGACGAAGCGCGCCACGCCGCGCTCCCGCAGCATGCGGGCGATGAGGTCTGCGCGGGACACGTGGCGCGGCGTCACGACGCCCTCGGGCTGATAGCCGTCGCAGTAGCTGAGCTTGAGGAAGTTTGCCATGAGAGCTCCTTCTTCGAAAGGGATGGGGCCTTCGCGTCCCTCTCTCCAAGGAGCGGAAGGGCGTCCATGGTAGGCGATGGCCCATGGATGGGGCAAACCGGCGGCGATTGGGAACCGAAGGAGAAGATTCCTGGTGCCAGCTGGGATTTTTCTGATCGCTCAAACCGTAGGCCGACCGCTAGTCTCAGTGAAACTAGCGGTCGGCGCTAGGGTGGATTGGGAGGGAAGGGGGCTTCGAGGCGGCCCGCAGAGCGCAAGGGGCGGCCTGGGAGCGCTCGCAGGGGGACGAGGGCGCGCTCGCAGGCGGGCCCGAGGGCGCTCGCAAAGCGACGAAAGATGGTCATGGAGGGAACGCGGCGGCCGACAGCTGGAGGGGGCAACTCGGAGGGGCAGCCGCGAGGGCCCCAGGCGGCCGCCCTGCGCTACAATGGCGCACATCCCATCCGCCCGCCGAGAGAGAGGCGCCGCCATGACCCCCTTCCCCACCGCCACCCTCGCCGACCTGCCCGCCTTCGGGGTGGCCCACTTCACCGACGCCGAGGCCGGCACCGGCTGCACCGTCTGCGTGGCGCCCGAGGGCGCCACCTGCGGGGTGGACGTGCGGGGAGGGGCCCCGGCCACCCGCGAGACCGACCTCCTGCGGCCGGAGAACACGGTGGAGGCGGTGCACGGGGTGGTCCTGTCCGGAGGGTCGGCCTTCGGCCTCGGCGCCTCCGACGGCGTCATGGCGGCCCTGGCAGAGGCTGGCTGCGGCTTCGAGCTCGCTGGCCTGCGGGTGCCCATCGTCACCGGGGCGTGCCTGTTCGACCTGCCCGTAGGCGCGCCGGTGGCGCCGGACGGCAGCGCTGGCCGGGCAGCGGCGGAGGCGGCCATTGGCCGGGTCGGGAAGGGCTGCGACCTGGAGCAGGGCAACGTCGGTGTCGGCACCGGCGCCACTGTGGGCAAGCTCCTCGGCCCCGAGCATGCCATGAAGGGAGGATTCGGCTGGCAAGGCGCGCGCCTGGGCGACCTGGTGGTGGTGGCCCTGGTGGCCGTGAACGCCGCCGGCAACGTGCGCGGCGCCGACGGCCGCTGGCTCGCCGGCGCCCAGGAGGGCGGCCGCATCGTCGGCCTCGGCGAGGCCCTGGCCCGCGCCGCCCAGCCAGGCCAGGGCGGCGGCCCGTGCGAGAACACCACCCTCGGCCTGGTGCTCTCCAACGCGCAGCTCACGAAGGCCCAGGCCCAGAAGGTGTCCTCCATGGCCCACGACGCCTACGCCCGGGCCATCGAGCCGGTCCACACCACTCATGACGGCGACGCCATCTTCACCTTCGCGAGCGGGCCGGTGCCCGCCCCAGTGGACGCGGTGGGGGCGCTGGCCTGCGCGGCCCTCCAAGGCGCCATCGAGGGCGCGGTGCTGAGCGCCCGGGGCGCCTACGGCCTCAAGGCTGCGACGGACCTGGCCGGCTAGCCTCCAGCAGCGCGGCGATGCGGTCGGAGTACTCAAGGCCCTCCAGCCCCGCCTCGGCAGCCAGGTCGAGCACGGGCGCGTCGTTCCAGAGCTGCTCCAGACGGTAGAAGTCCCGCGTCTCGGGCATGAACACGTGCACCACGATGCTGCCGTAGTCAAGCAGGCTCCACGAGCCGTCCGAGGACACCTCCCGATGGAGGGGCTTCACGCCCTGGTCCACCCGCAGCTTCTCCTCCACCTCGTCGACGATGGCGTCGACCTGGCGGTTGTTGGCCGCTGTGGCGATGACGAAGTAGTCCGTCACCCCGATGAGGTCGCGCACCTCCTGCACCATGATGTCCGTGGCCTTCTTCTCGTTGGCCGCCCGGGCGGCGCACAGCGCGCACTCGCGGGAGAAGCGGGCCTGCTCGGCTATCCTGTCGGTCATGGTCTCCACCCTTTCACGGTCTCAGCGTGCCGCCGGGGGCATCGGGTCGGCCCCCGGCGCGGCACGGTAGCTTCCTTCGTCCTCCATGCAGGCGTTCCAGAACGCCGCGGTCTTGGAGTAGAGCCTCTTGCGCCTGGCCAGCATGGAGCAGAGCAGGTGCGCGTAGGTGCGCAGGTACAGCTCCCGCAGGCTCACGGCGCCCACGGCCTGGCGCAGCGCCTCGGCCTCCGGGCCGGTGCGGCCCGGCTCCAGGGCGTCGGCGACGTAGACCACCATGTCCAGCGGCTCCATGGCCTCCGCCCCCACGGTGTGGCGCTCCACGGCCTGGATCACGTCGGCGGGGATCTGGGGGAAGTCCCGCGCCAGGGCGGCGGCGGCCGTCATGCCGTGGAGCAGCCGCGGCATGGAGAGTAGCTCCGGGTCCACGGCTGCGTCGAGCTCCTCCACCCGGGCCAGGATGGCCGAGTCGTCGTAGGCCTTGTCCCAGTCATGGAGAATCCCCGCCAGGCGCGCCTTGCGCTCGTCGAGGCCGTAGGCCGCGGCCAGCTCGGCGGCGGTGGCGGCCACGGCCTGGGAGTGGGCGAAGCGCTTGGGGCCCACGCGCTCGGCCAGCTCCGCCTCCCGGGCCCGGTAGAACCCCTCGTCCAGGGCGTCAGCGCTCATCGACCCCTCCATCCTCGGCAGGGCGGTACAGCCCGTGCTCCTCTATGTAGTCCAGCACGACGCGCGGGACGTACCCCTCGACGCTCTGGCCCTTGGCCAGCCGCTCGCGCACCTCGCTCGACGACACCTCCACCACCATGTCCCCCATCTCGGCGATGCTGAACCCCAGCCGCTGGAGCTCGGCGCGCAGCGGCGGCTCGATCTCGTAGCCGGGCCGGGACAGCGTGACGAACCGAACCATGCTCTTCAGGTCGTCGATGCTGCGCCACTTCAGCAGCGAGAGCAGCGCGTCCGCCCCCAGGATGAACACCAGCTCCACGTTCTCCGGGTAGTGGGCCCGCAGGGCCCGCAGGGTGTCGACGGTGTAGGTGACCCCCTCCCGCCGCGTCTCGATGTCGCTCACGTCGAAGTAGGGGTAGCGGTACTCGTGGGCCGCCAGGTCGCACATCTCGAAGCGCTGTCGTGGGCTGGCCACCACCGTGTCCTGCTTGAACGAGGGCATGCCGGCCGGCACGAACAGCACCGCATCCAGGTCGAAGGAGCGGTGGGCCGCGTAGGCCGCGATCACGTGGCCGACGTGGATGGGGTCGAAGGTGCCCCCGTAGATGCCCAGCCGCCGCGGCTTGCCGTCGAGCCCCAGGTCGTCGAAGCGCGGGCTCACCACATGGGGCGCCCGCTGCCCTATGGCCTCCATCTAGGCCCTCACCTGCCCGTTGCCCCGCGCCACGTACTTGTAGGAGGTCAGGGCCTCGGCGGCGAAGGGACCGCGGGCATGGAGCTTCTGGGTGGAGATGCCGATCTCGGCCCCGAGGCCGAACTGGCCGCCGTCGGTGAAGGCCGTGGAGGCGTTGGCGTAGACCGCCGCGGCGTCCACGGCGCCCAGGAACTTCTCGATGGCCTCCTCCTCCGTGGCCACGATGGCCTCGGAGTGGCGGGTGCCGTAGCGGTTGACGTGCTCGACGGCCTCGGCCACCCCGGCGACGCAGCCCACAGCGATCTCGGGGCCGAGGTACTCGGTGCCCCAGTCCTCCTCCGTAGCGGCCACCACGGCACCTTCGGGCAGCCCCGCCGCCGCGGCAGCGGCCAAGGCGCGCTCGTCGCCATGGGCCAGCACGCCGCGCTCGGCCAGGGCCGCAAGGGCCGGGGGCAGGAAGCGGTCGGCCACGGCCTCGTCCACCAGCAGCGTCTCGGCGGCGTTGCACACGCCGAAGCGGCGGCACTTGGCGTTCAGCAAGATGGCCAGGGCCTGGTCCAGGTCGGCCGAGCGGTGCACGTACACATGGCAGTTGCCCGTGCCCGTCTCGATGACCGGCACCTTGGACGCTTCGACGCAGTGGCGGATCAGCCCGGCGCCGCCGCGGGGCACGAGCACGTCCACGATGCCATGGAGCCCCATGAGGGCGTCGGTGGCGGCGCGGTCGGTGGTGGTGATGGCGCAGATGCCGCCTTCGGGCAGCCCCGCCCCCTCGGCCGCCGCGGCCAGCACGTCGCAGATGACCTCGTTGGAGCGGGCTGCCAGGCTGCCGCCGCGCAGGATGCAGGCGTTGCCCGACTTCACGCAGATGCCCGCCGCGTCGGCGCAGACGTTCGGCCGCGCCTCGAACACCACGGCCACTACGCCCAGGGGCACGGTCACCCGCGCGAGGTCGATGCCGTTCGGCAGCGTCCGCCGCTCCTGCACGACGCCCACCGGGTCCGGCAGCGCCACCAGGTCCTCCAGGGCGCAGGCCATGGCCTCGACGCGCCCCTCGTCGAGCATGAGCCGGTCCAGCAGCGCCTCGGAGGTGCCCCCCTCGCGGGCGGCCGCCATGTCCTCGCCGTTGGCGGCGATGATGGCGCCGGCCTCGGCGCGCAAGGCGGCGGCCATGGCGCGCAGGGCCCCATGGCGCTCCTCGGCGCTCGTCCGGCCCAGGGGCCTGCTGGCCTCCTTGGCGCGCAGGGCCAGGGCCCGCACCTCGTCTTCGAGTCGCATCCGACCTTCCCTTCCCGTCATTCGAATATGATCAGCTCGTCGCGGTGGATGATGGGGCCATCGGCCAGGTTGGCGATGATCCGGTTGCGCGCCATGGCCTCGCGGCCCACCGCGCAGGCCAGCTCCAGCTCGTCGCTGCCCGCCGCCACGCGGCCGCGGCCGACGACCAGCCCGTCCTCGCCCTTCACGTCCACGATGTCCCCGGGCTCGAAGCTCCCTTCGACGGCGCTCACTCCCACGCACAGCAGGGAGCGCCCCTGCTCCACCAGAGCGCGGCGCGCGCCCGCGTCCACGACGACGGCCCCATGGGCCGCATCCCCCAGGGCGATCCACAGCTTGCGCGGGGTGATCTCGTGGGCGGGGCGCCGGGCCTCGAAGCGGGTGCCGCACGAGGCGCCCCCCACCACGGCCTCGACCACGCCCGGCGTGCGCCCGGCGCACACCACCAGCGGTATGCCCGCAGCCATGAGCACCCGGGCGGCCTGGATCTTGGTCGCCATGCCGCCCGACCCCACGGCCGAGCCGGCGTCGCCCGCCACCGCCAGGATGCCCCCGTCGATGGCCTCTACCAGCGGGATCAGCCGCGCGTCGGCGCTCTTGGCGGGGTTCGCGTCGAAGAGCCCCTCCACGTCCGACAGGATGACCACCAGCTCCGCGTGGACCAGGCAGGCCACCAGCGCCGCCAGGGTGTCGTTGTCACCGAAGCGGATCTGCTCCACCGACACGGTGTCGTTCTCGTTGACCACCGGCACAACCCCCAGCTCCAGCAGCCGCCCAAGGGTGTCCCGGGCGTGGAGGTAGGCGGTGCGGTCGGCGGTGTCCCGCCGGGTGAGCAGCACGACCGACGTGGTGATGCCATGGGCCTCGAAGGCGCGGGCGTAGGCGGCCGAGAGGGCGCTCTGGCCCACGGAGGCCGCCGCCTGCAGGCTCGGCATGTCCGTAGGGCGCTCGGCGAGCCCCAGTCGCTCCAGGCCGCAGGCGATGGCGGCCGAGGTGACGATGATGGGATGGAATCCCCGCTCCTTGACGGCCGCCACCTGGTCCGCCAGGGACTCCAGGTAGGCGTAGTCTATGGAACTCTCCGAGGTGGTCAGCGTGGAGGAGCCGATCTTGATGACCACGGGGCGCAGGCGCTGCCCCTCGCCGGCCTGGGCGCGCTGGGCCGTCACAGGTCCAGCTCCTCGAACAGGTCCGGGCGCCCCACCGCGCTCTCGAAGTCGAAGGCCACCCCGCAGATGCGGATCTCGTCGCCATCCACGGCGCCCGCCTTCTCCAGGGCCTCCTCCACCCCGAGCCGCTTCAGCCGGTGCTGCAGGAACACGATGGCCTCCTCGTTGTCCCAGTCGGTCTGGACCACCATGCGCTCCACCTGGCCGCCCACCACGCGGAACGCGTGGGGCTCCTCCCGCACCACCTCGAAGCGCTTGTCGCGAGCGTCGCGGCGCAGCTCCCACACCTGGTCGAACCGCACCTGCCCCGCCTGCTCGGCGCGCGCGGCCTCGCGCAGCTCGTGCACCTTGGTGGCCAGGGCCGCCTTCAGCCCGTCGACGCCCGCGCCGGTGAGGGCGCTCACGCGGTAGAGCTTCGGGTCCAGCGGGCTCTCGACGAACTCGTCGCCGCCAGCGGCCTCGATGGAGTCGGCCCGCACCCGGCGGGCCAGCTCGTCGGCCACCTCCTCGGTGCCCGGCGCGTCCACCTTGTTGGCCACCACCACCCGCGGCCGACGGGCCAGCTCATCGGCGTACAGGGCCAGCTCCCGCTTGATGACCTCGTAGTCCTCCAGCGGGTCGCGCCCCTCCCAGTCGCCGGTCAGGTCGACCACCTGCACGATGAGCGCGCTGCGCTCGATGTGGCGCAGGAACTCGTGGCCGAGCCCGCGGCCCTCGTGGGCGCCCTCGATGAGGCCCGGCACGTCGGCGATGACGAAGCTCAGGTCGCCCGAGGTGGCCACGCCCAGGTTGGGCACCAGCGTGGTGAAGGGGTAGTCGGCGATCTTGGGGCGCGCGGCGCTCATGCGCGCGATGAGCGAGCTCTTGCCCGCCGAGGGCATGCCCACCAGGGCCGCGTCGGCCATGAGCTTCATCTCCAGCTCCACCCAGCCCTCGCTGGCCGGCTCGCCCAGCTCGGCGAAGGCCGGCGCCCGGCGCGTGGAGGTGACGAAGTGGATGTTGCCCCGGCCCCCCATGCCGCCCGCGGCCACGGTGATGGCCTCGCCGTCGTGGGTGAGGTCGGCCAAGAGCTCGCCCACCTCCTTGGTGTCCTCGAAGTACTCGCGCACCAGCGTGCCCACCGGCACGCGCAGCACCAGGTCCTCGCCAGTGGCCCCGTGCATGCGGCTGCCCTTGCCATGGGTGCCGCGCTGGGCGCTGAAGTGGTGCTTGAACCGGTAGTCGATGAGCGACGAGACGCTGGCGTCGGCCTTCAGCACCACGTTGCCGCCGTGGCCCCCGTCGCCGCCATCCGGGCCGCCCTTGGGCACATGGGCCTCGCGGCGGAACGACATGCAGCCAGCGCCGCCGTCGCCGCCCTTCACGTGTATGCGGACCTTGTCGATGAACATCGGCTCGTGCGCGCCCTTCCCTGCTCATGGCCGGCAGCGCCTCCCAGGGCGCTGCCGGACCTCGCTCAATAAAAAAGTGCCCTTGCTAGCACAAGGACACTTGTAACCGCTCAAACGTCAAGGATGCCTCGACCGTTCGATAGGTGCCGCCCCTAGGCTCCGGGGCGCACGTGGACGCGGCGCTTCACGCCACGGGTGAACTCCAGCGTGCCATCGCAGAGGGCGAACAGCGTGTCGTCCTTGCCGCGGCCGACGTTCTCGCCCGGATGGAAGTGGGTGCCGCGCTGGCGCACGATGATCTGGCCCGTCTTGATGCGCTCGCCGCCGAACTTCTTGACGCCGAGTCGCTGCGCGTGGGAGTCGCGGCCGTTGCGAGTGGAACCTAAACCCTTCTTATGTGCCATGATTCATCTCCTCTAAAGCTAGCGGCCGGTTACTCGGCGGCCGTGTCCTCGGCCTTCTTCTCGGCCGTCTTCTTCGCCGCGGGCTTCTTGGCTGCCGGCTTGGCCTCGGCCTTGGCGGCGTCCTTCTTCTCAGCCGGCTTCTCCGCAGGGGCGGCCTTCTTGGCGGCTGCCTTCTTCGGGGCGGCGGCCTTCTCGCTGCCCACCGCGTCGATGTGCACGCGCATCAGCTGCTGGCGATGGCCGCGCAGCTTCTTGTAGTTCTTGCGCTTCTTGAACTTGAAGACCAGCTGCTTCTTGCCCTTGTAGTGCTCGAGCACGGTGGCCACCACCTTGGTGGCAGCGGCCTTGGCCGGGTCGGCCTCGACCTTGTCGCCATCGACCACGCAGATGGCCGGCAGCTCGACGGTCGTGCCCGGCTCCGCGTCCATCTTCTCGATGCAGATCTTATCCCCTGGAGCGACCTTGTACTGCTTGCCGCCCGTTTTAACGATTGCGTACATGCTTGCTTCTCCTTGTTATGATTAAACGCGAGGCAATATCCTACCAGCGCTCCTAGGGCGCGTCAACAGGAAATCAATGGGCTTCCGACCAATTGCTGCCGGCCGTCACGTCCACCAGGAGGGGCACCTTCAGGTCCACCACCCCCTCCATGGCCTCGGTGACCATGGCGCGCAGCGGCTCCACCTCCTCCGGCGGCACCGAGAAGTCCAGCTCGTCATGGACCTGAATCATCAGCTGCGAGGCGAAGCCCTCCTCGTCGAGGCGGCGCATCACCTCGACCATGGCCAGCTTGATGATGTCGGCGGCGCTGCCCTGCATGGGATGGTTCATGGCCGTGCGCTCCCCGAAGCCGCGCTGGTTGCGGTTGCGCGCCCGCAGCTCGGGGATGTAGCGGCGCCGGCCGAACATGGTCTCGGCGTAGCCGGCCTCCGAGGCCCGGGCCACGGTGTCGTCCAGGAAGGCGCGCACGCCCGGGTAGGCGTCGAAGTAGCGGTCGATGACCTCCTGGGCCTCTACCACCTGGATGTCCAGCGTCTGGGACAGCCCGAAGGCCTGCTGGCCGTAGACGATGCCGAAGTTCACCGCCTTGGCGCGGGTGCGCAGCTCGGGCGTCACCTCCTCCAGGGGCACGCCGTTGATGCGGGCTGCCGTGGCGGCATGGAAGTCGGCGCCGGAGTTGAATGCCTCGATGAGGCCCTCGTCGCCGGAGAGGTGCGCCAGCAGCCGCAGCTCGATCTGGGAGTAGTCTGCCGACAGGAACCGGTGGTCCGGCTCCAAGGGCAGGAAGCACGCGCGGATGTGGCGCCCGAAGTCCGTGCGCACGGGGATGTTCTGCAGGTTCGGGTCCGACGAGGACAAGCGGCCGGTGGTGGTCACCGTCTCGTGGAACTGGGTGTGCAGGCGCCCGTCGGTGGAGCGCAGGGGCGGCAGGGCGTCTATGTAGGTGTTCTTTATCTTGGACAGCTCGCGGTAGCGCAGCACCAGGCCCGGCAGCTCGTGCTCCTTGGCCAGCTCCTTCAGGGTGGTGGCGTTGGTGGAGTAGCCGGTGAGGATCTTCTTGCGCGGCTTCAGCCCCAGCACGTCGAAGAGGATGTGCTGCATCTGCTTGTGGGAGTCGATGTTGAACTCCTCGCCGGCCAGCTCGTAGATGCGCGCCGCCAGCTCGCCGATCTCGGCCTGGGTCCCCTCGCCGATCTCGCGCAGCCGGGCGCAGTCGATCTTGACGCCGGTGCGCTCCATGGCCACCAGCACCGCCACCAGCGGCAGGTCGATGTCGCGGTAGACACCGTCGGCCCCTTCCCTCTCCAGGGCCTCGGCCAGGGCCGGGGCCAGCACCCGGGCCGCCACAGCGTCGGCCGCGGCCGGGTCGATGCCGTCAGGCTCGGGCAGGGTGCCGTGCAGGTAGGTCTCGGCCAGGCCGCCGTAGGTGTAGCTCTGCTGGCGCGAGTTGAGCACGTAGGCGGCGAGGCCCAGGTCGAAGCCGTCGGCCGCCGCCAGCTCCCGGTAGGTCGCCCGCGCAGGGCGCAGGGTGTCCACCGGGTAGAGCACGTGCAGCACGCGCTTCACGTCCAAGGCGGCGAAGGAGCCGCGGATGGCGATGGCGCGGAAGGCCTCGGCGGCCTCTTCGTCGGTGAGCAGGGCCGTGCCCTCGCTGGTGGAGAACGCGCCCACGGTGGTGGCGAACAGCTGGTCCTCGTCGCGAACGCTGAAGTCCACGCCGAAGCGCTCGCCGCGCTCGATGCCGCGCTCCACCAGGGCCGCCCCCTCGGCGCCTTCCAGCACCGCGCCGTAGCCCTCGGGCAGCGCCGTGAGGGCGGCGTCGTCCCCCAGCAGGTTCAGCACCCGCTTCAGGGGGCTCGCCAGGGCGTAGCGGGCGAAGATCTCCTCCACGGCCTCGCGCTCGAAGGCCGGGAAGGCCACCGCCTCCAGGTCCAGCGGGAAGTCCAGGTCGGTCACGATGGTGGCGATGCGCCGGCTGAGGAAGGCCACCTCGCGGCTGGCCCGCAGGCTCTCGCCCAGCTTGCCCTTCACCTCGTCGGCATGCTCGTAGATGCCCTCCAGCGACCCGTAGCGCTGGAGCAGCTCCGCAGCGCGCTTGGGGCCCACGCCCGGCACGCCCGGTATGTTGTCGGACGTGTCCCCCATCAGCCCCAGAAAATCGGGGAACTGGCGCGGCTCCACGCCGTAGCGGTCGGCAACGTCGTCGGGGCCGGATATGGTCACGTCGGTGATGCCGCGCTTGGTGGTCACGATGCTCGTGAGGTCGCTGGCCAGCTGGCAGGCATCCTTGTCGCCGGTCACCAGCAGCGTCTCGTAGCCCAGGGCCTCGTCGCGCTTGGCGATGGTGCCCAGGATGTCGTCGCCCTCCCATCCCTTCGCCTTGACCACGGGGATGCCCAGCGACCCCAGCACCTCCTCGATGACCGGGAACTGCACGTGCAGCTCCTCGTCCATGGGCGGGCGCTGGGCCTTATACTGCTCCATCACCTCGATGCGGAACTGGGGCTTGCCCGCGTCGAAGGCGCACACCACGGC
>CANOCK010000050.1 GCA_947564525.1 uncultured bacterium
CAAGCGCGCCGAGGCCGAGAAGCAGTGGGAGGAGGACTCGGCCAAGACGGTGCAGCAGGTGACCGTGGAGGACATCGCCGACGTGGTGTCCATGGCCACCGGCGTGCCTGTGAGCAACCTGACCGAGGCCGAGACCGAGAAGCTGCTGCGCATGGAAGGCGTGCTCCACGAGCGCGTCATCGGCCAGGACGAGGCCGTGGTGGCGCTGTCCAAGGCCATCCGCCGCTCCCGCAGCGGGCTGAAGGACCCCAAGCGTCCGGCTGGCTCGTTTATCTTCCTGGGCCCGTCGGGCGTTGGCAAAACCGAGCTCTCCAAGGCGCTCGCGGAGTTCCTGTTCAACTCCGAGGACGCGCTGCTGTCCTTTGACATGTCGGAGTACATGGAGAAGCACACGGTGTCGCGCCTGATCGGCAGCCCGCCGGGCTACGTGGGCTTCGACGAGGGCGGCCAGCTGACCAAGGCCGTGCGCCAGCGCCCCTACTCCGTGGTGCTGTTCGACGAGATCGAGAAGGCGCACCCTGACGTGTTCAACATCCTGCTCCAGATCCTGGAGGAGGGGCGCCTCACCGACGCCCAGGGCCGCACGGTGGACTTCCGCAACACGGTCATCATCATGACCAGCAACGTGGGCGCCCGCGACATCACCGCCACGACGCCCTTGGGCTTCTCGGCTGGGGGCGAGGGCGGCCTTTCCGACAAGGAGATAAAGAGCCGCGTCATGTCGGAGATGAAGAAGCTGTTCAGGCCCGAGTTCCTGAACCGCATCGACGAGATCATCGTGTTCAAGTCGCTCACGGCTGACGAGATCGGCCAGATCGTCGAGCTGATGGTGGCCGAGCTGCGCGACCGCATGATCGAGCAGAACATGACTATCAACCTCGACGAGGCGGCTCGCGCCCTCATCGCCAAGGAGGGCACCGACACCGCCTACGGCGCCCGCCCGCTGCGCCGCGCCATCCAGCGCCTGCTGGAGGACCCGCTGTCCGAGCAGATCCTGGAGGGTCGCTGGACCAGCGGCAGCGTGGTGGACGTGACCGTGAACGAGGCTGGCGACGAGCTGGTGTTCAGCCAGGGCACCGGCAGCATCCCCGCACCGCGCAAGCGCGACTCCATCGCGCGCGAGGCCGAGCGGCTGCTGACCAACTTCGACCTGGACAGCGCCGGCGTGAGCCCGGTGGCCCCGACGGGCGCCCTCTCCGGAGGCGCCGAGTAAGGCACTCCAGGTCACGTTGACCGCGACGAGAAGGGCTCCTGCCACGACCGGCAGGGGCCCTTTCCATGGGTGGCCTTCCCTGGTCGCCGAGCTATAATGGGGAAAAGGTTACAACCTGGCAACAAACGCAGCATTCCTGCCCACGGCAGGCGAACGAAGGTGGTGGCCCCATGGGCATGATCAGACGGAGCATCATCACGGCATTCTCGGCGGGGCTCCTGGCCGCGGCCGTCGCCCTCCCGGCAACGGCCTTCGCGGCCCAGGAGTTCGACGACGTGGAGGCCGACGGCTGGTACTACAAGCGCGTGTGCGAGTGCACGGACAAGGGCTACATGCACGGCTACGCCGGCAGCGACCTCTTCGGGGTCGGCGACACCCTCACCCGCGCGCAGTTCGCCGGCATCATCGCCAACTACGCCGGCGTGAGCGAGGACACCCTGTCGGCCACCAAGGACACCACGGGCATCCCCGACCTGGCGAAGGGCGGCGAATGGTACACCGGCGCCTGCAACTGGGCCGTGCGCACCGGCGTCATCGTGGGCTACTCCGACAGCGAGGGCAACACCACCAGCTTCGGCCCGAACGACCCCATCACCCGCGAGCAGATGGTGGCCATCCTCTACCGCTACGGCGGCAAGGTCATCAACAACTCCCCCAAGTTCTCCATGGCCCTGGACCGGCGCGACGTGAGCGACTGGGCCGTGCCGCCCATGAAGTGGGCCATGGCCAACGGCATCATCTCCGGCGTGGACATAGACGGCGAGCACTACATCAAGCCCCAGGACCACACCCTGCGCGAGCAGGCGGCGGCGGTCATCGTGTCCTTCTCCAAGTACCAGCACCCCAACGTCTACAGCCTGAAGTACGACGAGGGCCTGTCGGGCGCCTACATCCTCGACGGCGACGGCGACACGCTCACCCGCCCGGTCATCAACCTGAAGAGTGCGTCGTGCCCGGAGATCACCCAGTACTACGACGACACCGAGAAGCGCATGGCCACCGCGTCCCACCTGGGGAAGTACATCCTCTACCAGTCCACGGCCGCTGACGGGCTGCATCCCTTGGCCGTCGACCGCCACGGCGATGACAAGCTGGTGTTCGTGGGCGAGGTGGACGAGGACTCCTCCTGGGGGTCCCAGCAGGTGAAGTGGACCGGCTACTGCGAGAGCAACCTGTCCTCCACGGCCCTGGCTGGCTCGACCTCAGCGTGGACCCAGGTGGACGTCACCGAGATCAACGACGTGCAGCTGGGGGAGAACTGGCGCAAGGACTATCCCGGCGAGGCGGGGGCTGCGCTGCTCAAGAGCAAGGTGAACCTGGTGTCCTCGAGCGGGTGGCTCATCGGCCTGGCAGAGGCGGCCGCCACCTACGAGTGGGGCGGCACCGAGCGAGGCGTGTGGCTGGAGGAGAAGGCCCACCTGTCCACCCCCTGCGTCATCGGCATGAAGGACGACCAGGGGGGCCAGTACGCCATCGACTTCGAGCACAGGCTGGAGCCCACGTCCAAGGGCTATGCCGAGTACGACGTGTCCGACCTGGAGCCGGGCACGCACATCTTCAACCTGGCCGGCAACCGCTACCTGGTAAGCCTGAGCTAGGCCCGGCGGGGCCGCGGCCCCCTGATCCCTGTTTGGAGGACCCATGAAGAAGACCACGGCCCAACCGCTGCGCGGCATCGGGCGGCGGGCGCTCCCCGCGGCCATGGCGGCGCTGCTCGCCCTGGCCATGGCCCCGGCCCTCGCACCCCAGGCCGCCACGGCCGCCGAGGCTCCTGAGGCCCAGGCCCAAGAGCTCGTGCTTTCCGACGGCTACGCCTACCGCCACTCTATCGCCGGGTTCTGCGACTGGCTGCTGGAGAGCGGCAAGATGGGCAGCGACTCCTATCGCCTGCTTCTCCAGGACGTCGAGAACGCCAAGGCCGGCCGCGCCGACCTGCGCACCGAGGGCGTGCTGGCGCCGGTCGGCCGCGGGGAGGGCAAGCTCGCCAAGCTGGCGGCGACCGACCTGGGCCAGATGGAGGACGCGACCTTCCTGGCCAACGTGGAGGGCACCATCGAGTTCCTGAGGGAGTGCAACGAGCTCCGGCGCAACGACGAGCACTTCACGGGGCGGGGCGACCTGAAGGTGAGCCCCTCGCTCATGCTGGTGGCCTCCATCCAGATCAACGCCACGGCCCAGGCGATGCGCGATGGCGACGGCTTCGACCACAGCAAGGTCTACAACGTGGGCGAGAACATCGCCTACGGCTACCACGACAGCTTCGATGGCTGGTACCACGACGAGAAGGCGTGCTGGGAGGCTGAGCAGGCTGGCGGGGACGCCCTGGCCGCTCATCTGGCCGCGTGCCGGTCGCACCAGGTGGGGCATTACCTGAACCTCATGTCGGACTCCTACGCCACCATGGGCTTCGGCATCACGGGCACGTTCCATGGCCAGGTGTTCACCCATGACCGCCTGGCGGACGCCATGACCGTCGACGAGTTCGCCCAGTGCCTCAGCGAGTACCGCGCGACCCTGACCGAGCCCGACCCGGGCCCTGGCCCGGGTGCAGGCGAGGGCTACCAGGGCTTCTCCGACGTGGCGCCGGACGCGTGGTACGCCAGCGACGAGGTGGTCGGCTACGTGGTGGACCAGGGCCTCATCAAGGGCTACGACGACCGGACCTTCGGGCCCGAGGACCCGGTCACTCGCGGCCAGGTGGCCACCATCCTCTACCGCATGGCAGGCGAGCCCGTGGTCAGCGACTTGGCCCCGGTGTTCGTCGACGTGAACTACACCCAGTTCTACGGCCCGGCCATCCGCTGGGCCCGTGCCCGCGGCGTGGTGAGCGGCTACGCCGACCCCGACGGCATCTCGCGGCGCTTCGGCCCCGACGACCCGGTGAGCCGCGAGCAGCTCGCCACCATGCTGCGCAACTACGCGGAGAAGGTCGCCTCCTGCGATACCTTCAGCACCGGCGCGAAGGTGGACGCCATGCCTGACGCCTCGAGCGTCTCCGACTGGGCCTACTACTCCCTCGGTTGGGCCATGGACCAAGGTCTGATCTCGGGCGACACCTCGACGGGCACGCCTCGCGTCAACCCCCAGGGTACGGCCTTGCGCTGCCAGATGGCCAAGATGGTCGCCGTGCTGCATCGCGACGTGATCGGCTAGGGGCGAGGGCCCCGAGCGGCCTAAGGTCCGGGACGGGGCGGCCAGAGCGCCTGCCCGACCCGGGCCTAAGGCCTGCGGCCAGGCAGGTCAGTGCTAGAATAGGCGCTATGCGAACGCGCTGGGTGGAAATATGGTCTGAGCTGCGGGCGGCCGCGGCTGCGCCGACCCAAGGCATCCTGCTGATGCTGCTGTCCATCGCCAGCTTCATCATGGCGCTGTGGGTGGTTATGGCCGTCGTGCGCGTGGTGGCGGGGTAGGGCGCCATGCTCCAACGCTTCTCCTTGCTGGACCTGCGCATCATCGGCCACTACCTGGGCACGCTCATCGTGTTCTCGGCCCTGCTCATGGCGGTGCCGTTCGTGGTGGCGGTCATCTTCCAGGAGTGGGAGCCTGCCAGCCGCTATCTCTGCTCCATCGGCATAGCCCTGGTCATCGGCATGGGGCTGCGGTTCCTGCGCGTGGGGCCAGCGCGGCTCACCCGCCGCCAGGCCTTCGCGGTGACCGGCTTCGCCTGGATCGTGCTGGCCTTCGTGTGCAGCGTCCCGCTATTCTTCTCGGGCCACTACCTCAACTATATGGATGCCCTGTTCGATGGCGTGTCGGGCCTGACCACCACAGGTGCCAGCGTCATCATGGACCTGAACCACCTCTCCTACGCCGACAACACCTTCCGCTTCATGATGCACCTGCTGGGCGGCTTGGGGCTCATCGTGGTGGCGCTCTCCATCGGCATCTTCGGGAAGCGCACGGGCAGCACCCTGTACACCTCCGAGGGGCGCAGCGAGCACGTGGTGCCCAACGTGGTGCAGACCACCCAGTTCATCGCGCGCATCACGGCGGTGGTGATCGCCATCGCCACGGTGCTGCTGGCCATCCTGTGCCTGATAGCGGGCATGGAGCCGGCCCGCGCCCTGCTCCAGGCCTTCTGGCTGGCGGTGTCGAGCTTCGTCACCGGCGGCTTCACGCCCATGAGCGCGTCGATCTCCTACTACCACTCGGTGTTCGTGGAGTTCCTGCTCATGGTGCTCATGATCCTGGGCTCGGTGAGCTTCGTCATCCACGCCGAGGTGTGGAAGGGGCGCGTGGGCATGTTCTTCCGCGACCTGGAGACCAAGACCATGGTGTTGTGGGTGGCGGGCCTGGTGGCGGTGTTCGCGGCGGCCAGCGCCGGCGGCGCGCTGTTCGCCGACCTGCCGGCGCTGCTGCGGCGCGGCGTGTTCATGGTCATATCGGCGTTCACCACCACGGGCTTCCAGGTGGTCACCACCAACCAGCTGACCACGGTGCTGACCTCAGGGGCCTTCCTCACGCTGGCCCTGGCCATGGCCATCGGCGGTGGCGCGGGCTCCACGGCTGGCGGCATCAAGCTGTACCGCATCGGCATCATCTTCAAGTCCGTCGTGCAGACGGTCAAGGAGGCCCTGGCGCCCGACTCGGCGCGCGTGGTGGTGGACTACAACCACGTGGGGCGCCGCATCCTCACGCCGGAGGTGGTAAAGTCGGCCATGACGGTCACGCTGCTGTACGTGGCCACCTACGTGGTGGGGGTGCTGGTGGGCATCGCCCACGGCTACGATGCCAACGCCGCCATCTTCGAGTCGGTGGCCATGACCTCCAACGGCGGCATCGTGACCGGCCTGGTAACCCCGGGCATGTCCTGGTCGCTGGAGGGGTTCTACATATTCCAGATGTGGGCGGGCCGTCTTGAGTTCGTGGCGTTCCTGGCCCTGGTGGTGGAAGTGGTGGCCAGCGTGCTGCCGCGCCGCGCGGGGAGGCGCGCGCGATGAGGCTCCCCGAGGGCAAGCGGAAGGCGGCGCTGCTGGCCGTGACCCTGGCGACGGCGCTGTTGGCGGTGTGCGTGGTGGCAGCAGTGCCCCAGCTGGCCCAGCGCAGCGCGCCCCAGGCCGACCCGGCGGGCACCGTGAAGGCGGGCAGCTCGGCAGCGGAGGCGGCCCCCTCCGACCGGGACAACCTGGTGAACCCGCAGCAGACGCCGGACAGCTCGTTCCTCTACGACACGAGCATCGCCAACCTGGGCACCGCCGACTCCTACATGGACGGCCAGACGGTGCAGGTCATCGGCGAGGTGGTGGGCGACCGCCTGCGGGCCGAGGACGACCCGGACTTCTGCTGGCTCCTGCTGCAGTCGACCCAGAGCCCCAACGACTCGGTGTTCGTGTATCTGAGCCGCACCCTCACCCAGAGCGTGGAGGTCTACGGCGCCTACGGCAAGCGGGGCACCATGCTGCAGGTGCGCGGCGTGTTCAACCTGGCCTGCCCGGTCCACGATGGCCTGACCGACCTCCATGCCGACCATGCGGCGGTGGTGGCCAAGGGCTCGGAGGAGCCCGACCCCTTCGACCCGGTCGACTTCGTGCCGGGCCTGGCGCTCATGCTGGTGGCCGCGGGCCTGGCGTTCGCCTTCTGGCGCCTGCGGGAAAGCGATCGGTAGCCCATGGCGCGCGGGCAGGTGGTGAAGCTCGACCGCGGGTATCCGCTGGTGCAGCTCGAGGACGGCACGCGCGTGCGCTGCGAGCACGCCACGGGTATGGTGAAGGGCTCGGACGTGCGCGCCGTCATCGGCGACGAGGTGGAGGTGGCGCTGCCCGACGGCCATGCCGTGGGCATCATCGAAGCGGTGGCGTCGCGCCGCTGCGAGCTCGTGCGCAAGGACCCGACGGATCGCGCCCAGGCCCAGGTGCTGGCCGCCAACTTCGACCGGGTGGTGATCGTGCAGGCCCTGGGCGAGGTGAACCTGCGGCGGCTCGAGCGCGAGCTGGTGCTGGCGGCGGAGACCGGCGCCTCGGTGGACGTGGTGCTGACCAAGGCCGACCAGGCCGAGGGGCGCGACGAGGTGGCGCGGGTAAGCCGCGCCGTCCAGGCCCTGGTAGGAGACGCGTGCTCCGTGCTGGTGGTGGCCGCCGGCGACGCCGCCTCCCTCGAGCCGGTGCGGGCGCTGCTGGCGCCAGGCACCACCACCATCCTGCTCGGCCGCAGCGGCGTGGGCAAGTCGACTTTGGTGAACTCCCTGATGGGAGCTACAGTGCAGGCCACGGGCAGCGTGCGGGCCACCGATGGCAAGGGGCGCCACACCACCGTGAGCCGCGAAGTGGTCGCCCTGCCCAACGGCGCGCGCATCGTGGACATGCCCGGCGTGCGTGGCCTGGGGCTCTGGGAGGCCGACGCGGGCATCGGCGCCGCCTTCGCCGACGTGGAGGAGCTGGCCCAGGGTTGCCGGTTCCGCGACTGCACCCATGGGGCCGAGCCGGGCTGCGCCGTGCGCGCGGCGGTGGAGTCGGGGGCGCTGGCCCCGGAGCGCTACGAGTCCTACCGCGCCCTCAAGAAGGAGACCGCCGACATTCGCGAGCGCCGCGAGCAGGCCCGCTGGCAGCAAAGCGACCGACGACGGGGCAAGAAGCGTTAAACTGGTACCCGACACGAATACGACGAATACGAAAAGCGAGGCACGATAAATGGATCCGGTCGTCGTCATTCCCACCTTCTTCTCCGGCAAGCGCCGCACGCGGCGCAACAGCAGCGTGACCGGCGTGTACGACCACGCTACCGACGTCGACGCCCAGGGCGAGCTCGACCGGTGCCTCACCTCCCTCGAAGCGGTGGAGGACGTCGGGCTGGTCATGGTGCTGGTGGCGGCCGAGGGCGGCGTGGAGGACCGCGCCGAGGAGAAGGTGCAGGCGGCGGTGGACGCGCATCCCGACCTCAACGTCATGGTCATCGGGCGGCCGGAGCTGCAGCTGGTGCGCAAGCGCCTGGAGGCGCTGGGGCTGCCGTCGTTCAACCATGAGGTGGCGCTCCAGGGCTACGGCGCGGTGCGCAACCTGAGCCTGCTGCTGGCGGGCGTGCTGGGCTTCGACGCCGTGGTGTTCCTCGACGACGACGAGGTGATCGAGGACCCGGACTTCCTGAAGGCGGCCATGTACGGCCTGGGCAAGCGTACCAAGAAGGGCTTCCCCATCCTGGCGAAGACCGGCTTCTACCTCAACGAGAAGGGCTCGTACCGCTCCAGCTGGGAGGACAAGTGGTACGACCGCTTCTGGAAGCAGGCGAGCGCCTTCAACGAGTGGATCGAGACTGCCATGCGGGCGCCGCGGCTGTCGCGGTCGAACCACGTGTGCGGCGGCGTGCTGACCCTGCACAAGGAGGCGTTCAAGCGCATCCCCTTCGACGCGTGGATCCCCCGCGGCGAGGACCTGGACTACATGATCGACCTGCGCCTCTACGGCTCTGATGTGTGGTTCGACAACCGTTGGGTGCTTCGGCACCTGCCGCCGGCGGGCATGAGCGAGGGCAACCGGTTCCGCCAGGACATCTTCCGATGGCTCTACGAGTACTCCAAGCTAGAGTACAGCCGGGCGCTCATCGACCTGCAGCCGGTGCGGGCGGCGTCGCTGGAGCCGTACCCGGGGCCGTTCCTGCGACCGGGGCTGGCCAAGCGCATCCGCACCACGGCGTTCCTGCGCAGCCTGGGGCGCGCCGACAAGAAGGGCTACCGCGCGGCGGCGCGCTCCGCGACCGGCGAGGCGCTGGACTACGCGGGGCGCAACTGCGCGAAGTACTTCGAGTTCCAGCCGCAGTGGGCCGATGCCATGGCGCGCCTCGAAGGCGACGAGGAGCTGTCGGCCGAGCTGTTCCGCGCCTATCTGCAGCGCATGGGGGCCAGCCCCGAGCAGCTGGCGGAGTTCGAGCGCACGGCGCCGGCTCCGGCAGCGGGCTCCGAGGAGGCGGCCCTGAGCGACGACGCCGCTGCCGCCGCCGCTGCTGAGGTGGCCGCGGCCGCCATCGCCGCCGCTGCTGCCGAAGCCGCTGCCAGCCTGGAGGCGGCCCAGCAGGCGGAGCGTCGCCAGGGCCAAGGCCAGCGCAAGCGTTCCCTCCAGGACATCCATCCCCATGCCCCCATCGACCCGGGCATGACCAGCGAGATCCGGCTGAACATTCAGGAGTAGGGGTCGCGGCTCATGGAGACCCTCCTCATCTCTGCGGCCTCGGTGGTCGTCGGCGGGGTCATCGGCGTGCTCTCGGGCATGCTGGGGCTCGGCGGCGGCACCATGATCGTGCCCGTGCTCAAGCTGGGCTACCTGCTGCCGCCTATCGTCTGCACCGCCACGTCGCTGGTGGTGGTCATCCTGACGGCCATATCCGGCGCCGTCACCCATGTGCGCCGACGGACCTGTCTGCTCAAGCTGGGCGTGGCAGCCGGCGTCGGGGGCGCCTGCCTGTCGCCGGTAGGGGTGTGGCTGGCGTCGCTCTCGCCCGACTGGGCCATCATGGCGGCCGCGGCGGCGGTGATCGTCTACTCGTCGGTCACCATGTTCCGCAAGGCGCTGAAGGCCCCCAAGGGGAAGAAGGGCGCCGGGCCGGGTGCGAAGGCGGATGGGCGCCCTGGTGCCAAGGGGGGTGCTGCGGCTGGGACGGGTACGCCAGCTGGGACAGGCGTGCCAGCTGAGGCGAGCGCGCCCGTCGCCCTGACCGCGTCGGCTGCAGCCAGCGCTTCTGGCGACGCGGTAGGCTCAGCGGCTCCCTCGCCCGTCGAGCCTGTTGCCGCGGCCACGACCAGCGCCCCTGGCGACGGCCGCCCGGCCCTGCCCGAGGTCACGCCGCGCCAGATGGGGCTGGGCTTCGCCATCGGGCTGCTGGCTGGCCTGCTGGGGGGCTACGTGGGCGTGGGCGGCGGCTTCATCATGGTGCCGCTGTTCATGCAGATGCTGAAGACCCCCATGAAGCTGACCTCCGGCACCTCCCTGATAGCGGTGCTCATCCTAGCCATACCGGGGGCGGTGACCCAAGGGGCCATGGGCAACATCGACTGGATGGTGGCCATCGCGCTCTCCCTCGGCGCCATCCCCGGCGCTGTCATCGGCTCCCACCTGGTGTCCCGCGTGCCCGAGCGAGCGCTGCGCTTCCTCTTCTCGGCGCTGCTCTGCGTGGCCGCCATCCTGCTGGTGGTCGACCAGCTCTAGGCTGCCAGCCGCGCGCCGCGCAGGGCGAAGGCAAGGGAACGGAAGGAGCCGGGCGCGCTCCTTCCGTTTCCTTGCGCAACCTTCCCTTCCTTTGCGTGGCGGACTGCCGTGCTCCCGGCGTCCCTATATATATGTAGGGCGGAGCGCGCGGGTCGCGACCCGTTCCAGGCGCGTTCTATGGGGGTTGCGTGGCTGCCAAGGCGGTGGGAGCGTGGCAAGGTGGCAACTGGTAAGATACCCTCTATGAATCAGAGGCAGCACAGAGCGGGTTCGCTCGGCGACGAGTTCGGAGAGGCAGGAGCCCCTACGGCGGGCGCGCCGTTCTCCGACCCGTTGCTCTACGGGGAGCAGCCCTCCTTCGTCGACGGGGGCTTCCCGGCCTCGGGGCAGGGCCCGTACTTCCCCTCCGACCCGGACGACCAGGCCGACGACGAGGGTCGCCCGCGCCATCGGGTGCTGAAGGTGGTGCTGGCCGTCATCGGGGCGATCATCCTGGCCGTGGCCATCGTGGTGGCGACGAACATGTACACGGTCATCTCCACGCGGGACGACGTGCACCGGGTCTCGAGCTTCTACAACCGCAACGCCGACGCCGTGGTGGTGCTGGGGGCCTCGGTGTTCGCCGACGGCACCCCCTCGGACATCCTGGCTGATCGGCTGGAGGTGGCGGCCGACCTGTACAAGGCCGGCGCTGCCCGCGAGATCATCGTCTCGGGGGACAACACCGACGCCCACTACAACGAGTCCGACGCCATGCGCGACTACCTGGTCAGCCTTGCCGTGCCGGAGGAGGACATCGTGGTGGACCATCTGGGCACCGACACCTACGCCTCCATCTACCGCGCCAAGAACGCCTACGGGGCCAACGACATCGTGGTGGTCACCCAGGCCTACCACCTGTACCGCGCCCTCATGATCGCCGACGGCCTGGGCATGGAGGCCGGCGGCGTGGCGGCGGACAAGGGCGAGTACGAGGGGCAGACGGAGTACAGCGTGCGGGAGATGCTCGCGCGCACGAAGGATTGGCTGCTCACGCTCGTGAAGATGCCGGTGAGCACGGCCACGGCCCGCGTCGAGTAGGGCTGCTTCCCGCTTCCGACCGACGACGCGCCCGCACTGGGGCAACTTCCCTATAATGGTACCCACTATCGGCAACGCAACCGAAGGGGCGGCCATGTTCGGCGACAATCTAGAGCGCATCGTCCAAGCCATCGAGAAGAACTACGAGGCCGACGAGATCTTCTTCACCAAGCCGGGGCGGCGGTTCCCCAGTCGAGCAGCTATCAAGGACGTGCTGAAGACCCTGCGGCGCGTCATCTTCCCGGGGTACTTCGGCGAGGAGATGCTGTCGGCCCAGACCAGCCCCTCGTACTTCATCGGCCAGA
>CANOCK010000051.1 GCA_947564525.1 uncultured bacterium
CCGACGGGCGCGGCCCCAGCGCCTTGGCCAGCACCAGCCCCCAGCCGGCGGCCAGGGCCACGGCGGCCACCATGGGCCCGGTGGGCCAGAAGGAGTAGCCGCTGCTCACCGACGTGGCGGTGCCCAGGGCGAGGAGGTCCGCCGGCACGATGGGCTGGCCCTTGAACAGGGCCACGAACCCGTTGGCCACCCCGGCCAGCAGGCAGGCGCCCACGAAGGCCGCGGCAGCCGCCCGTGTGCGCTGGCCCGCCAGGTAGGCCACGGCGAACAGCAGCCCCAGCGCCGCCAGGTTCCAGGCCAGGTGCTCGGGGGAGAGGGTGGGCAGGCCGCCGGCCAGGGGCAGCTCCAGCACTGCGAAGCCCACGAGCACGCTGCCCGCGGCCACGGCCGCCTCCCTCAGGGCGCCAGCGAGCGGCGGCCGGGCGCTGGGGGAGGGCGCGGGGCCCTTCGAGGGACGGTGCTGCGGCAGGATGTCGGGCATGGGGCTCCTCAGGGGCGGGTCGGATCGAGCGCGCTGGGCGCAGGGGCGCTCGGGCGCGTGCAGGGCGCATGCAGGCAGCCGCGCGAAGGCGACCGCCCCATTCTACCGCCTGCGGCCCTTCCGGGCACCTCGGGCCGTCCGCCGCCATAAAAACTCGGCCTCCGAGGGTGCCGTCCGGCCGCTTCTCAAGTAGAATGGACGAATTGCGTCCTACGCGGGGCACTGGCGCTCCGCAGGCCGCACGTTTCCTAGGGAGTGAAAGGAAGAGGAGGCAGAAAGTGACGACGAGTGTCGCGTGGCTCGCCCCCATATGCGCGTTGATCGGCATCGCGGTGGCGGCCTATCTCGGGAGCTGGGTGCTGCGCCAAGACCCTGGTTCCGAGAAGATGAACAGCATCTCTGTGAAGATCCAGCAGGGTGCCAAGGCGTTCCTGATGAGCGAGTACAAGCTGCTCATCATCTTCATGCTGGTGGTGGCCGTGCTCATGGCCGTCGCCCTGTCGCCCGTGACGGCCATCGCCTTCGTCACCGGCGGCGTGATGTCGGCGGCGGCCGGCTACGTGGGCATGCACGTGGCCACCCGCGCCAACACCCGCACGGCCCATGCGGCCGAGGAGTCGGTGGCCCGGGCGCTCAACATCAGCTTCAAGTCAGGCCTGACCATGGGCCTGTGCGTGGCCTCGTTCGCGCTCATGGGCCTGTCGCTGTGGCTCATCCTGCTCGTGTTCGGCGTGAACGTGCTCGACCCTGAGCTCATGCACAAGAACATCGGCATGGTGGAGGGCTTCGCCACCGGCGCGTCGGCCGTGGCCCTGTTCGCCCGCGTGGGCGGCGGCATCTACACCAAGGCCGCTGACGTGGGCGCCGACCTGGTGGGCAAGGTGGAGGCCGGCATCCCCGAGGACGACCCGCGCAACCCCGCCACCATCGCCGACAACGTGGGCGACAACGTGGGCGACGTGGCTGGCATGGGCGCCGACCTGTTCGAGTCCTACACCGGCTCCATCCTGGCGCCGACCATCCTGGCCGTCACCTTCGGCTCGCTCGGCGGCTACTTCGCCACCGGCGACTTCGTGTGGGCCATCGTGACCCCGGTCATCATCGCCGCCTGCGGCATCATCACCTCCATCATCGGCCTGGCGGCCGTGCGCACGAAGGAGGGCGCCGACCTGCACAAGGCCCTCAATCGCGGCACCTACCTGGCCGCTGGCATCGAGATCGTGGTCATCTTCGCGCTGTTCCTCATCTGGAACGGCCAGTCCGTCGACGCCCAGCCGCTGTGGCTGTTCGGCAGCGTGCTGTGCGGCCTGATCGCCGGCCTCGCCATCGGCAAGATCACCGAGTACTTCTGCTCTGACGCCCACAAGCCCGTGCAGAAGATCGCCGAGGCCGCCGAGACCGGCCCGGCCACGGTCATCATCGAGGGCATCTCCACGGGCATGCTGTCCACCATCGCGCCCATCGTGCTGGTGGCGCTCGCCATCATCGGCGCGTTCCTGTTCGGCAACATGGCCTTCCCCGACGCTGCGGCGGCGGGCATCGAGAACGGCATCGCCGTGGGCCTGTTCGGCGTGGGCTTGGCGGCCACGGGCATGCTGTCCAACACCGCCATCACCATCGGCGTGGACGCCTACGGCCCCGTGGCCGACAACGCGGGCGGCATCGCCGAGATGGCCGGCCTGCCCGAGGAGGTGCGCGACCGCACCGACGCGCTGGACGCCGTGGGCAACACCACCGCGGCCATCGCCAAGGGCTTCGCCATCGCCAGCGCTGGCCTGGCGGCCATCTCGCTGTTCGTGTCCTTCCAGGCCACGATGCACCACTACATCCCCGACTTCGAGCTGACGCTCACCGACCCGCTGATCGTGGCGGGCGTGTTCGTGGGCGCCATGATGCCGTTCATGTTCGCCGCGCTCACCATGGGCGCCGTGTCCCGTGCGGCCCATGCCATGGTCGAGGAGGTGCGCCGCCAGTTTCGCGAGATCAAGGGCATCATGGAGTACGAGGCCGAGCCCGAGTACGACAAGTGCGTGGCCATCTCCACCTCCAGCGCCCTGCGCGAGATGATGGTGCCGGGCTGCCTGGCGGTGGTCGTGCCGATCCTGGTCGGCTGCATCGACCCGGCCATGCTCGGCGGCTTCCTGGCGGGCGCCGTGGCCACGGGCATGCTCATGGCCATCTTCATGTCCAACGCCGGCGGCGCGTGGGACAACGCGAAGAAGTACATCGAGCAGGGCTTCCATGGCGGCAAGGGCTCTGAGGCCCACAAGGCCGCCGTGGTGGGCGACACCGTGGGCGACCCGTTCAAGGACACCTCCGGCCCGTCCATGAACATCCTGATCAACCTGATGACCATCGTGGCGCTGACCTTCAGCCCGCTGTTCATCACCATCCAGACGATGCTCTAGGGCCTGCCGAGCGCTTGCAGCAGGTCGTTGCATACACCGATGGGTCTGCGAAGGGCAACCCCGGGCCGGGAGGCTACGGGGTTGTCCTTTCTTGCGTGCTCGCCAGCGGCGAGGAGGCGCGTCGGGAGCTCTCCGAGGGCTTCCGGCGCACCACCAACAACCGCATGGAGCTCCTGGCGGTGATCACGGCCCTGGAGGCGCTCAAGCGCCCCTGTGCCGTGACGCTGTACTCCGACTCGCGCTACGTGGTGGACGCCGTGGAGAAGCGCTGGCTGGAGGGCTGGCAGAGGCGCGGCTGGAAGACGGCGGGGAAGCAGCCGGTGAAGAACGTCGACCTCTGGCGGCGGTTCCTCGAGGCGCGCAAGCCCCATCGGGTGGAGTTCCGCTGGGTGAAGGGGCATGCCGGCAACCCCGGCAACGAGCGCTGCGACCACCTGGCCCAGGCCGCCGCCGACGCCCCGGGTCTGCCCGCCGACGAGGGCTTCGAGGGCTGAGGGGCGCCGCGCCGGTGGCGATGCGCCGCGACGCGGTCCTAGCATGCCTTCGGTCGTCGGGCGCCCGGCGCATCCGCATCTTGCCCATACCTTATGAGGGCCTGTTCCGGCATGAATGCCTTTCGAATCTCATCAGGCCCTTCCTTCACGTCAGGCCGCTCCTTCGCTGCGTTCGGCGGAGAAAGCCGCTTGACGCGCTCGAATTGCTCGTGCTAAGGTTCGCGCTGTCCGAGGCGCCCTGCAATGCGATTTAGGGGAAGGCCTTCGGATGACGGGAACATTGCTTTCGCATCGGGAAGGAAGCAAACATGCGAATTTCTCATCGTGGCCGTAGTGCCGCTGTGCGCTGTGCGCGCACGCTCTCAAGCGTCGGACTCACCATCGCCCTGTCGTGCACCATGGTGCCGGCTGATGCCCTGGCCGCAGAAGGCCGGGGGGGGTGCTCCCTGCTCTAGCCGAGCCCTCTGAGGCTCCTCAGACGCACGATTGCGTCGATTCTGTTGAAAAACCCGGAATAACCGAAGAAGGCGCGCATGAGGCTCTCAAGGGGTCTGTGGCCAAGCGCGCCGACCAAGACAGCCTCCTGTCCATTCCCGGGGGCAGGCTGGGCGCCGTCCATGCCTCAAGAGACAGCGTGGGGGAGGTGACGGCGCTGCCCTTCTCGCATTCGAGCGACGGCGTCGCCTCCTCCGCAGGCATGGGCGGCGCAGCACTCGACTCCTGGGATGATGCCGTCCGAGCCGCTGGCTCCGCTCTCGCCGCCGGCGGGGGCTGCGAGCTGCTCGAGGCGAGCGATGGCCGAAGCGCGGATGCCCAGCGCCAAGGCGACGGCCCCGAGGCGGGGCGCGCTGCAATGGCCGCCTCCGCATCGGCTGGATCCGAGACGCTCGCCCAAGCCGTCGCCTCGTCCCACGAGGCTGCTGGCCTCTCTACCGACATCGCCCTGACGCTGCCCGCCCCGGATGTCGCCGTGACGTTGGTGCTCGATCAGAACCCCGTCGACGACAATGCGAAGCCGCTGTACGATGGTCCGACCGAGCTTACCCTGTCGGCCTCCTATCGCAACGACGAGGGCCAGCCGCGTTGGTGGCTGCCGACGGCTGCGATGCTGAAGAGGCCAGGCTACGTGCTCTCCTCATGGCAGGGGAGCGAGGTGGTCAAGCATGACAAGGACGCGAACCGCTACTTCATCGATTGCTCCGCGCTGACGGAGGAGAGCTGCCCGGGCTATGCCACCCAGGTGATGGCGACGTGGAGCGTGTCCTTGAACGTGACGGTGCCGCAGCGGATCGTGTTCGGCTACGATGTGGCCGTTGACGACCTGACCGCCCCTCAGGAGCGCGACGTCTACGACGATGGCGACAAGGTGCTGTTCAAGAACTACTCGGCGGCTGACGTGCGCATCGTAGGGCTGCAGTGCACGCGGCTCTACGACGAGGTGTTCGTGACAGCGGACGCGAAGCGGGGAGATGACGCCGCCGCTCGCGCCCTGAAGCTGCTGAGCATGTATCCGACGAGCACGCCCGCCGCCAAGCAAACAGTGAGCTTCGCCCTCGATGGCACGCTCGGCCTGGCGGACTTCCGCTTCAAGTCCGGATTCACCATACCATCGGCCTACTCCGGTGGCGAAGAGGGGAAGGGGTATGGGGAGCTGCAGACGACCTATCGGCTCAACCTCTCGGGCATCGTGGATGGGGTGGAGAACTTCGCCAAGGTAGACGCCTCGAAGAACGGGCTCGACCGCTCCATCGCGAGCATCATGTACACGATCGACCTGGCGGAGAACGTCGGCATCTCCGGTGACGACGAGCCAGACGCCTTCTACCTCAAGGACGGCGACGCAATCTATGCCTCCGAGTCGCTCAAGGCCATAGCCGAGGACCTCTCCGAGAACGGAGAGGGGAGCGAATGGTGGGAGGCGGCCCATCGGTGGCTTCGCGACGACGTCCATGCCAAGCT
The DNA here is from genome assembly GCA_947564525.1 of uncultured bacterium. Lineage (GTDB taxonomy): Bacteria > Actinomycetota > Coriobacteriia > Coriobacteriales > Eggerthellaceae > D16-63. The sequence continues at coordinate 5,343 of CANOCK010000051.1, forward strand.
TGCCTGGGGGGATGGCATCACCTACGATGCGCGCATCATCGGGATCAACCATGACGACAAGTCGGACGGCTCGGGCAAGGCGGGGCTCACCTTCCAGCTCACGAGCCTCCTCAACAAGCCCTACTGCATGAACTTCCCTACGTGCGGCACGACGAGCCACTACAACGGCGCATCGAACAACCAGGGGTTCGAATACTATTCATGGGACAGCACGGGGTCGAACGTCTCGACCAGCAACCCGAAGGGCTGGACGCACAACACCCGCTACGGCGGATGGGGCATGACGCTGCTGAGGGCACGCATGAACCCGGGGACGGCCCTAGACGCGGACCTCAACGCCGGCAGCAAGGGACGCGACGACGACGAGCTGTGGAACCGCGTGCCCGAGGCGCTCCAGCGGGTCATCGTGCCAGTGGACAAGAGGTACTACGACGGGCCGGGCGCCAGCGCCACCCTGAGGACCGCGAGCGACCACCTGTTCCTTGCGAGCTGCTCGGAGATGATGCCGACGGGCATGGCCTCGCCTGGTATCCACTATGCGAACGAGGGAGCCTGCTACGAGTGGTGGGCCTCCAAGGGCGCAAGCGCTTCGGCGTCGGGGAACCCGAGCCTGGCCTATCGGCAGTCGCTTCCTGGCGGCGGGGCGAACGCGGCTGCATGGAGGTGGTGGGTCAGGAGCGTCACCTCCAACGAGACGACGGAGTTCCACTTCATCGAAGCAACGGGGATGCTGTCAAGCGGGCCCCGTTCGTACAAGGGCTCCACGGCAAGCTGCATCTTCGGAATCGCCCCCTGCTTTGCGCTGTAGTCGGGCGCGGCGATCTGGGGTTGCGCCCTTGGGGCGACGTCGGGAGGCCCAGGCATGGGTCTCCCTCGCTAGGGTTGCGAGCGGTGGCGGCTGGAATTCTGCTGGACGGGCGAGGGTGGGCTACTGGAGCGCCCTCGCTGGCACGAAGGGGGCGCTGCTCGACAAGGGGTGGGTTACGACCAGCTGCCCGAGAGCTACGTGATATTCCTCTGCGACTACGACCCCTACGGCGCCTCCATCCCCGTCTGCACCATCGAGCGATGCTGCCGCGAGCGCCCGAGTCTGCCCATCCGCGACGGCTCCCATTGGCTCGTGCTCAACGCGAGCGCGTGGCGCGGGGAGGGGACGAGCGGCTGCGCGATCTGCTATGTTACGTCATAACCGGGACGTCGGCCCTGACGGCCTCACCGCCGAGATGGACGCCGCCGTCGTCGAGGTCAGCCGCGATGCGGAGAGGAGGGCGCAGGTGAACGGCTTCATGACCCTCGAGCACAGCATGAGGGCGCTCGCGAACGAGAGGCACGAGGAAGGGCTGGCAGCAGGCGAGGCCCGCGCCGAGGAGCGCCGCAGCGCCCTGATCCTCCGTCTGGCCGAGGACGGCCGCTCCGATGACCTCTTGCGCTCGGCCGAGGGACCGGCCCTGCTGGAGCAGCTCTACGCCGAGTACGGCCTCTGAGGCGGCTGCCCATGCCGCGTCCCTCTCGGGGCCTCGCGCGAGAGGCTGACGAGGGGGCGCAGTTGTCGTACAATAGGAGAGATTCTTCGCCAGCGTGGCTCAACGGTAGAGCAACTGATTTGTAATCAGTGGGTTGCGGGTTCGATTCCTGTCGCTGGCTCCAGGAATGCCACAGGGCCGGGAGCTTGGACGCTCCCGGCCCTGCTTCCTTTCGGGCTCAGGGTGGCCGCTTCGCAGGCGCTCGCCCTAGGCCTTCGCGCCGTAGCGGGCGTAGTACTCGTCGATGGCCGCGCGCATGGCGTCGTCGATGACCACGCGCCCCTGCACCTCTCGCTCGGTCAGGTACTCCGTCACGTCGGCCATGGTGACGATGGCCGCGCAGGGCATGCCGTAGCGCTCGCTCACCTCGTCGAGGGCGCATTGCACGCCGCCGCGGCCCACCTCCAGGCGGTTCAGCGACACCATCAGTCCCACCACCTCCACGTCGGCTGCGGCCTTCAGCAGCGGGAAGGTCTCGTCGATGGACTTGCCGGAGGTGGTCACGTCCTCCACCATGACCACCTTGTCGCCATTGTGCAGCTCGGCACCCAGCAGGTTGCCGGCGTCGGCGCCGTGGTCCTTGGCCTCCTTGCGGTTGGAGCAGTAGCGCGCCTGCTTGCCGTAGAGCTCCGAGAGGCCCATGGCCGTCACCACCGACAAGGGGATGCCCTTGTAGGCCGGTCCGAACACCACGTCGAAGCCGAGGCCGAAGCGCTCGTTGATGGCCTGGGCGTAGCACAGGCCCAGCCGGTGCAGCTGCTCGCCGGTCACGTAGGCCCCGGCATTCATGAAGAACGGCGACTTGCGGCCGCTCTTGAGGGTGAAGTCGCCGAACTTGAGCACGTCGCTCTCCACCATGAACTCGATGAACTCCCGCTTGTATGCCTCCATGGGCGCATCCCTTCTCCTCGGCCTTCCGCAGGCGCGGGCCCATACCCGACAGGTCGGCTGCCGGGGCCTTGCCCGCATCCCTTCATGATACCAAGCGACGCCGCCTTGGCCGAGGCTGGCGCCCATCGGCTCGCCGGCAGGGGCAGGCCGCCCCGGCTCCCATGGTATGATGGCCGGACCCAACCAAGCGGCAGGAAGGCTCGGCTCATCGGCTATGGCGACGTTCGTTGCCCATTACATATCCCCCGGTGGCTCCGCGACGCGGGCCAAGGGCTCCTTCGAGTTCGACAGCGACGCCCGCCTGGGCACCAAGGCGCTCGCCCACGACGCGCGCCTGGCGCTCCTGGAGCGCTTCGGCTCGGCGGCGGTGTCGTGGTCCGTCGACGCCATCAAGCGCAAGCGTGGCCGCGATGGCCAGGCCGAGGGCCAGATGGAGCTCGACTTCCGCGCGCCCAAGCCCACCCGCCGCGCCAAGCGAGAGTACTGGTAGCCGCATCGGGCGCCCAGCCCGAGCGCGCATGCGGAAAGGAAGACCCATGACCCCAGAAGACGAGAGGTTCCTCGCAGGGCTGCTCGGCGCCCCTTCTCCCACGGGCAGCGAGGAGCCCGTGGCGGCCCTCGTGCGCGAGCGGCTGGCCGGCGTGGCCACGGCCATCGACACCGACGTGATGGGCTCGGTCCATGCCACCTTGGCGGGCGACCCGAGCCGCCCGAGCTGCATGCTCTCGGCCCATATGGACGAGATCGGCCTCATGGTCACCTACGTGAGCGACGAGGGCTTCCTGTCCATGGCGGCCGTGGGCGGCGTCGATGCGGCCATCCTGCCGGGCATGCGGGTGGACGTCCACGTTGCCGGCGGGCCCTTGCGCGGCGTGGTGGGGCGCAAGCCCATCCATCTCATCGAGCCTGATGAGCGCAAGACGGTGACCTCGCTGGACAAGCTCGTCATCGACTTGGGCATGCCGGCGAAGGCCGTGCGCGAGGCGGTGCGCGTGGGCGACGCCATCACCTTCGGCGTGGGCTACGAGCGCTTCGGCGACGGCATGGCGGTCTCCCGGGCCTTCGACGACAAGGCGGGGGTGTTCATCGCCTGCCAGGCGATGGAGCGCCTGGCGGCGTCCGCCGCGCCCCATGGCTCCTTCACCGTGGCGGCCACCGTGCAGGAGGAGATCGGCACTCGCGGCGCCATCACGAGCGCCTACGGCGTGGCGCCCCAGGTGGCGCTCGCCTTCGACGTCACCCACGCCACGGATTATCCGGGCATCGACAAGGCCCGCTACGGCGACATCCGCTGCGGCGCGGGCCCGGTCATCGCCCGCGGCCCCAACATCAACCCGCGGGTCTTCGAGCGCCTGGTGGCAGCCGCCGAGGCCGAGGGCATCGCCTACCAGCTGGAGGCCGAGCCGAGCGTCACCGGCACCGACGCCCGGTCCATCCAGGTGTCCCGCGGCGGCATCCCCACGGGCCTGGTGTCCATCCCGCTGCGCTACATGCACACGCCCACCGAGGTGGTCTCCCTGGCCGACATGGAGGCCGCCGTGGCCCTGATCGCCCGCTTCGTGGCCGACCTTGACGAGGGGGCAACGTTCGTGCCCGGGCTGTGACCGGCGCCGACGGGAGGCGCTATCATCGTCTAGGGGGCCGGCATGCCGCGTGGCGGCCGCCGTGGCCCATGGCAAGAGGGAGGACCCATGGAACGCAAGAAAGGGCGCGACATAGCGAGGAACCGCCGCGCCTTCCACGACTTCGAGATACTGGAGACCTTCGAGGCGGGCCTGGAGCTCGTCGGCACCGAGGTGCGCAGCCTGCGCGACAACAACTGCCAGCTCACCGACGCCTTCGCCTTGATCCGCGGCGGCGAGGCATGGCTGAACAACGTGCACATACCGCCGTTCTCCCACGGCAACCTCAACAACGTCGACCCCGACCGCAAGCGCAAGCTGCTGCTGCACAAGAAGCAGATCCGCTACCTGGCCTCCAAGACCCAGGAGAAGGGACTGGCCCTGGTGCCCCTGAAGATGTACTTCAAGGATAACGGCTTGGTAAAGGTTGAGCTGGCCTTGGCCCGGGGCAAGAAGCTCTATGATAAACGTGAGAGCATGAAGAAGCGCGACACGGCTCGGGACATCGAGCGTGCGCTGAAGGACCGTTCGAGGTAGGGAGGCCAGCCATGACGTTGGACGAAGAGCTCGAGGGCATCGAGGAGCCCGGCGAGACCGAGGCCGAGCTGATAGACCAGCAGACCGAGCTGGAGGACTTCGAGGGCGACGAGGACGAGATCCTGGGCGAGGAGGCCGAGGAGACCGACCTGGAGCACGCCTACGACAGCTTCTCCACCGCCAACGAGGCCGATTACGACGGCTTCGACGAGGGCTATGCGGAGGAGGAGGCCGACCTGGACGAGTCGGCGGCCATGCTCCGCTCGCGCCCGGACGCCTTCCACCTGGAGGACTCCCACGACCTGGAGGAGCAGGTGGTGGAGATGGAGATCGAGGAAGGCGACATCTACGCCCTCATCGTCGACGAGGATGACAACGAGATCGGCTTCATCCTGCTCGACGAGGACGGGAACGAGCAGGAGTACTACTACGTGGACGCGGGGGACGGCGAGTCCATCGACGCGGAGGGGGACGCGCCGGCCCACGCCGTGCGGGCGAGCGACGGCGAGGCATTCGACCTGGGAGTGACCAAGGAGGAGGTGGCCGAGGGCATGCCCGACCTGAAGGAGGTCTACCGCGACAGCGTCGAGGTCGTGGGCGAGCTGCGCGACACCCTCTCGGACCTGAGCGAGACCCTGTCGTTCCTCAAGCGCAAGAAGTGACCGATGGCTGTTCTGCGCTGCGGCTCGGCAGCGGGCTGCAGCGCAGAACAGCGGGCTCGCTCGGAGGCGAGCTGGCAGTCTGCCAGCTCGCCTTGCGGGGCGCCTCGGCCCGTAGCCGGCGCGCTGGCGTCTCGGCAGCGGCGCTCTCCAAGGGGCCAAGAAGAGAAAACGGCCGCCCCGTGGGGCGGCCGTGCTGCGTCTGGTGGAGCCGCGGAGGATCGAACTCCGGTCCATACTAGATCGTCCATGAGGCGCTACAGGCTTAGCTCGCTCTCAGGTCTGAGGGCCTGTCGGTCAGCGAGCGGACGTCCATGCCCCGAGTCGGTTCGGTCTTAGCCTCGGCCATACCGGCTACGTGCCGAGGAGCGTTCCCCTGAGATGACGCCTTGCCCGAAGCGGGGAATTTCCGGGCTCGGCGGATGGCGCGCTGCTAAGCGGCCATGGCGAGCGGCTGATAGCTGCTCTTAACAGTGTTGGTCTTGCCAATTAACTTGACATCACCCCTGTTTAACGTGGCGAGGAGACCACGACCTGCTCCTCATGTCAAACCTACCATGTCGAAACCAGTCGGCCCCAGGTACGTCTGGCATGGCACCCATTCTAAAGGGCGCCGGGCGCTTGTCAAGGCGCGCCGGGCCATGGTTGCCAGCCCGTGACCAGCCACGCGTGGCTCCGGGTCGTGCAGAATTTCCAGAGGGGCGGGGCCCCTATAGGAACCGCGCGTCGAATCGGCTACAATACCCATGACTATCGGGCGCTCTGCCAGCGCAAACATCTTCAAGCCACAGGTGGGTCATGGGAAAGCACGCACGGGGGAAGCACGGGATCGGGAAGCACGCGCAGCCGGGCCAGGGCCCAGGCGCGCCCAAGGCCGCCTCGGAGGAGGCCGCCGAGGCCCCAGCCGAGGGCGGCTCGCCAGCGCCCAGCGCGCCGCCCGCGCCGAAGCATGCCGCGGTGCCCGGGGCGCCAGGGCCCGAGGGCACGGCCCCTGCCGAGGAGGCGCCGGAGGCGGGAGAGCCCCCTTCCGGCGAGGCCGCGCCCGCGGAGGGCGCAGGGGCGACCGAGGCCCTGGAGCTGCTTTAACACTCCTGCCGCGCTTTTT
>CANOCK010000052.1 GCA_947564525.1 uncultured bacterium
TGCGCTGGTAGCGCGCCACGGTGTCGGCGGCGATGGTGGTGTAGGCGGTGCCCAGGTGGGGCGCTGCGTTGACGTAGTAGATGGGGGTGGTGAAGGCGTAGGGTTCTTTCGCCATGGTGGTGCCTCGGGCCTCCTCAGGTCGGCATGCTGCGGCCGATGGCGCCGCGGCAGCTCAGGGGTTCTCGCGTGACTGCCCATTCTACCACGGCGCCCTCGCCCCCACGCCCCCTGAGGGCCGGAAGGGCCCCGGGATGGGGCCCTTCCTCCGCCTCTGCGGCGCACGGCCCCTGGGAAGGGGCCGGATCGCGCGGCGCGCCTAGTCGAGGGCGCCGATGTTGTCCTGGACCGCCTCGATGCGCTCGCCGCCCGGACCCCGGAAGAACATGATCCTCAGCTTGGCCCCGCCGTCGCCGTAGGCGACGAACACGTCGGAGTCGGCCGCGCCCAGCGGCCGGTCGAAGGGGCACAGGGCGTCGAAGGGGCCGGCCTCGATGGCCACGCCCTTCTCCCCCAGGCGCTCCACGACCTCGTCCATATCCTCCACACGCACGGCGAAGTGGTTGAGGCACGCCTTCGCCGCCTCGATGGTGGCCTTGTCCTCCTGCTCCAGCAGCTCGATGACCACGCCGTCGTCGCTCTTCACCCAGGCCATCTTGAGCGGCTTGTCACCCTCCATGGTCTCGGTGGAGAACAGGTGCCTGAAGCCCAGCACGTCGGTGTAGAAGCCGATGGACTCCTCGATGTCGTTGCAGTAGGCGCCTATGTGATGCGGTGCTATCTTCATTTCCTTGCCCTTTCTCCGTCGGCGCGCGCCGATGCCGCCCGGAGCGGTCCCGGCGCGCGCCCCCAAAAGGTCCTGCCAGCCGCCTAGAGGCGGTACATGGCGATGGTGCCGGCGTTGAGGTCCTTCTCCTTGGTGGAGATGAAGTCCTCCACGTGCCGCGGCCGGTAGCCCTCGCAGGTCACGTCGATGGCGTAGTCGGCCGGGGCGATCTGCTTGAACCAGAAGTCGCCGAACTCGTCGGTCTCGGCGCTCAGCTGCTCGCCGGAGTCCAGGTTGGTGATGGTCACCTTGGCGCCGACCAGCACCTCTTCCTCCTCCAGGTCGGCCACCTCGCCGGCCAGGAAGCGCTTCGGGAGGTTCAGGTAGCGCACCCGCGGCTTGGTGCCCGCCTCGGGCTTGAGCTCCTCGCACTGGCCGAGGATGTCGGCGAACTCCTCCTCGTCGCCGAAGCGCAGCGCGTCGTGGGCGCAGGCGTCAACGCAGCGCGGCACCGTCCAGCCGTCGTCGAGCAGGTGGGCGCAGCCGGTGCACTTCTGCGGGATGGCCAGCGCCTCGTTCCAGAACACCACGCCGTAGGGGCAGGCGTCCATGATGGCCCGCTGATCCTTGGCCTTGGCCGGGTCGATGACCACCAGGCCGTCGTCGCGGCGGTACACTGCGCCGTCCTTGGCCGCCTTCATGCACGGGGCGTCCTCGCAGTGCTGGCACAGGACGGGCGTGTAGGTGACGCGCACCTTCGGGGTCTGGCCGCGCTCCTTCTCGTTCACGCGCATCCAGAACTGGCCGGTGTCGGGCTGCGGGGCGGCGTAGGGCATCCAGTCGTTGTCGCAGTGCTCGTCCTTGCACACCAGCTGGCAGCTGTGGCAGCCGATGCAGCGGTCTATGTCTACTATGAAGGTCTTCATGGGGCTTAGGCTCCTTCCACGATCTTGTCGATGGCGATCTGGCCGGTCTCGGCCTCGTAGGGGTGGTCGAAGGCCTCGGGGTACTGCTCGGCCAGCTCGAACACGTCCACCTTCTCCAGGTTCACCAGGAAGCTGTTGGTGACCTCGCCCGGAGCGTTCTTGGAGGTGGTGTTGGAGGGGCAGATGAGGTTGTTGGCGCCAGCGCGGTCGAGCTCGCCGAGCACGATGTTGTCGACGCGCACGCCGTGGTCCTGGTAGATGGCATGGGGAATGACGCGCTCAGAGAGGCGGATGCCGCCGAGCACCGCGCCGCGCTCGTTGTACATCTTGACGATGTCGCCGTCGGCCAGGCCGAGCACCACGGCGTCCTTCGGGTTGACCCAGACGGGCTCGTACATATAGCCGTCAGGGCCTTGGACCTTGCAGGTCTCGATCTCGCGGCACCAGGTGTTGTCGTCGTTCTGGGCGTGGACGCGCCAACGCGGGTGGTTGGTGATGAGCAGGAACGGGTACTCGTCGGCCCGCGGGTGCAGCAGGCTCTCGGAGTGGGACTCGCCGTAGGGCACGAAGTGCGGCACCGGCGGGCGCTCCTCGTCATCGGGGAAGTAGGACTCCAGCAGGGTGGACTTGAACTCGATGAGGCCGGTGGGGGTCAGCAGCGGGTTGGCCGCGGGGTCCTCGTAGAACGGGCGCATGCCGAGCGGGTCGTCCTCCCAACCCTCGGCCGTGGGCACCACGAAGTAGCCCTTCTCCATGAACTCCTCGTAGGAGACCATGTCCTGGACGCCGGAGTTGTCGAAGCCCTTCCTGATGAGCTCGTCCTCGGTGCCGCCCACGTACTGCTCGTAGAGGCCGAGCTTCTTGGCCACCTCGCCGACGGCCTCGAAGTCGGACAGCGACTCGCCCACGTGGGGGATGGCCTGCTCCTCGTGCATGAGCATGTTGTACTGGCCGCTGAACAGGTCGGCGGAGATGTCGCGCACCTCGAGCTTGGTGGTGGTGGGCAGGATGATGTCGGCGAACAGGCAGTCGTTCTCCAGCCACGGGTGCTGGGCCAGGATGAACTCCAGGTTCGGGTGCTGCAGGGCGCGCTGCATCTCGTAGCCGCCGTTCCAGCAGGTCTGCCAACAGGGGCTGTCGGTCCAGATCATGTGCAGCTCGTAGTCGCCGTCATGCGGGAAGTCCCACTCGACCACCTGGTCCTCGGCCGGCAGGCCGGCGATGACGTGGCCGCCGCGCCACTTGACGGGCGGGTTGGTGATGGCCTCGGGGATGAGGGTCTTCGGGATGAAGTTCACCGGGTAGGTCAGCATGGCCCAGCCGTTGTAGATCGAGGACAGGTCGGGCTGGCAGGCGGAGCGGGGCAGCGGGTAGATCTCGTCGATGCCGAAGAGGCCCCAGTCCATGAAGTTGATCTGGCCGGCGCCCGGCTTGCCCAGGCCCTGCATGGCCAGCAGCGCCACCTCGAGGCGGGCGGGCTCGCTGGAGTAGGCCGCGCGGATCAGGCCGCCGCCGGCGCAGTGGGCGATGGACACCGAGCTCTTGGCCCAGTAGCGCGCCAGGGCCTTGATCTGGCGCTCGGGGATGCCGGTGATGGGGCTGGCCCACTTCGGCGTCTTCGGCACGCCGTCCTCGTCGCCCATGATGTAGGCCTTGAAGTCGTCGAACCCGACGGAGTGGGTGTCGATGTAGCCCTTGTCGTAGGTGCCTTCCTTGATCCACAGGTAGGCGATGGCGCAGTGCAGCGCCGCATCGGTGTTGGGCAGGATGGGGATCCACTTGCCCTCGTGTGCCGCACCGGTGTAGTTGAGGTCCGGCGAGATGAAGATGGACTTCAGGCCCACGTCATGGAGCCAGCGCACCAGGCGGCCGGGCTGCATGCCGCCCCAGCCCCAGGGCGTGGTCTCGGGGTCGGCGCCCCAGTAGAGCACCGCGTCGCCATGCTCGGCGATGTCCTGGAAGAGGTTCTGCACGTGGCCCTGCTTGCCCACGGGGTCCATGCCCCAGATGTGCTTGGCGCCCCAGGTCCAACCCTCCCAGCTGTCAGGCTGGCGAGCCTGCAGCGTGTAGCCGCCCATGAGGTCGAGCAGCTTGCCCGGGCAGCCGTGGGCCGCGTGGATGATCTTGGACTCGCCGTGGCCGTCGATCTGGGCGAGCACGGCCAGGGGGCCGTACTCCTCGTGGATGCGCTTCAGCTCCGCGGCGATGATGTCGGTGGCCTCGTCCCAGCTGATGCGCTCGTACTTGGAGATGCCGCGGGTCTCGGGATGGCGCTCGCCGTTGGGGTCCCAGTCCACGCGCTTCAGCGGGTAGGGGATGCGGTTCTTGGAGTAGACGCGCTTCTTGTAGGCGAACTGGAGCGGGGTGGGCATCGTCTTGTCCTTGGGCTCCAGCACCGCGCCGTTGACCTCGATGCGCCACGGGCGCATGGACTCGATGTCGTAGGCGTCGTCGTAGTGCATGGGGCGGATGCGCAGGATCTTGCCGTCCTTCACGTCCACCGCCGCGGAGTTAGAGCCCAGCCCGAACCCGCATAAGCCAAGCGACTTGTAGACTGTCTTCACATCGTTTGACATTATCGCTCCTCTTTCCTCTCGTTGTCTCGTTGCGGTCTTCCGCTTTTGTCGCGTCGCCACTAAAGTGCTTGCATTCCTCCCGTCCTTCGCTAGAATCCCGTTGATGATCCCATTTGACGCATTCGCCTCTTGCCAAGTCGAAGCATGCTTGCACCCTATTACCGCAACCGCGCCGGCACAATCGCGCAGGCCGTCTGATTTCGCGGTGGGGCCATGGGAAACCCAGCTCGGCCGCCTCAGACTCAGGGTAATAGGCCCGCGGGGCGAGCGGCTCTGACCTGAGGTTTCGCGCAAGCTGCCCCACGGCGGACCACAGAAGGGGGACATCGTCCATGGCAGACTCCAAGACCTCGGATGGCGCCCGGGAACGGCGCCGCTTCAGCCCAACCATCGGCTTGGCCGGCTTCGGCGTGCTGCTGGGCTGGCACTTCATCATCCTGTACTACCCGCTGCCCATGACCGACGGCGCCATGCCCACCGAGTCCTTCCTCGCGCGGCAGGTGGTGCTGAACGCCTCGCTGTGCCTTTTCTTCGCCTTGTGCGGGCGGCTGTTCGCCAAGCTGCCCCAGCGCGACGCCATGAAGTCCCACGCCATCGCCAACGCCGCCATCGTCGTGGGCACCATCGGCAGCATGGCCCTGGTGGCCGGCGCGGCCCTGGGCATCGCCCTCACCGTGGTGGCCGTGGCCCTGATCGGGGCGTCGGAGGCGGCGCTCATGCTGCTCTGGCTGCGGTTCTACTCCGAGACGTCGGAGAACTACTCGGGGCAGAGCCTGGGGGCGTCGGCAGTGATCGCGGCCCTGGCCTGCTTCTTCACCTACCACCTCACCTACGAGGTGTCGGTGGTCGTGCTGGTGGCGCTACCCGGGGTGTCCGGGGCGCTGCTCATCACCATGACGAGGGACATTCCCCTGCGCAAGAACGACACGGCGGGCTCGGGCATCCCCGACTGGGGCGCGGCGCGGCGGCCCTACCTGCGGGTCACCGCCCAGCTCATGGCCATGTCGCTGTTCTTCGGCGTGGTCCAGGGCTGCTACTCCCCCGCCGACACCCTGCTGCCCATGGCGGAGCCGCTGGCCATCCTGGGGGCGGCCCTGGCCGGCTTGGTCATCTTCGCCCTGTACGGGCGCTCCAAGCTGCTGCCGAACCTCGCCCCGGTGCTCAACGCGTCGTCCTTGCTGTTCCTGGGCGGCATGATGCTGCTGCCCTTCCAGGGCGGCCTGCTGTCCCAGCTGGCAGCCTTCCTCATCATGACCGGGTTCATCTTCTACTTCGTGCTGGCGCTGATCTTCATCATCGACCTGGTGCGCACCTTCGACCTGAACCTGACCGTGGTGCTGGGGGCCAACCAGGCGCTGGAGTATGCCATGTTCGCCGTGGGCATCGTGGCGGGCAACCTGCTGTGGTCGGCCTTCGGCGACGAGGTGCTCCTCCCCTTCATCGTCTCCTACGCCGCCATCTTCGCGCTGGTGGCCATGACGCTGCTCTTCGCCACGGAGCGGCCTCCCTGGCAGGCCGACTACTACAAGCCCAACCTCGCCGACGAGGGGGCGGCATCCTGCGCCGAGGCCAGCACCGCCGAGCCCTACGTCGAGGAGGTGGACGTGCTCGCCATCGTTGGGCAGCGGTCCTGCCTCACCCCGCGCGAGATGGAGGTGTTCGCTCTGCTGTCCAAGGGGCGCAACGCCGAGTTCATCCAGAACGCGCTGGTGATATCCAACCACACGGCGAAGACCCACATCTACAACATATATAGGAAGATGGGGATCCACTCGCTCCAGGAGCTGCTGGACCTATTGGACGCTGAGGAGGCCGCCCACGCCCCCACCAGGGAGAGTCAACCCTCAGGTACGAGCGCCTGAGGCGGCCCGGCATCGCGGAGACGGCGCCAATATCAGCCCTGGGTGGGGATGCGCGGAGGGCGGCCGGTGCCCTAGGGTAGGGGCTGCCAAGTCGTCCGACGCCGGCGATGCGTCCGCCACGCGCATCGCGCCGGTCCCCGTAATGGCATCCCATGCACCGTACCCTTCCCATTTCTAAGGGGTTGCTATGACTAGCTCATCGAGCATGCAGTTTTCCATGGGCAGGAGATGGGTCATCTTCTGCTCGGTGTTCTTCCTGGGGGTCCTGACGTCGTTCGGGATGTTCAAGGCGCCCACCATGTTCACCACCGAGTTCACCACCGAGCTGGGCTTCACCGAGTCCAACATCGGGTGGGTCATGTCCATGTTCACCCTCATCGGCGCGGTGCTGGCCTTTCCGGCCGGCGGCATCCTGGCCAAGCTGGGGGCGAAGAAGAGCCTGATCATCACTGCCGTCAGCCTCATCGTGGGCGCTGCCGGCGGGGCGCTGGCCACCAGCGCCACCTTCATGCTGGCCACCCGCTTCATCGAGGGCATCGGCATGGGGCTCATATCCGTAGTGGGGCCTGCTGCCGTGGCCTCCATCATCCCGGCGCGCAAGCAGGGCCTAGCCATGGGCATCTGGAGCGTGTGGTTCCCGGCCGGCGTGGTGCTGGCGTTCAACGTGACACCGTTCGTCTACGCCCTGGCGGGCAGCTGGCGCGCCAACTGGTGGCTCTCGGCCATCCTGGCCGTAGCGGCCCTGGTGTTCATCATCGCGGTGTACGCCACGCCGCCCCAAGAGCAGGCCGCCTCGACGGCCGAGGCGGCAGAGGCGGGCAGCAAGCCGCTCTCGCTCAAGCCCGACTTCTTCAGCATCGTCATGATCGCCCTGGCCTTCGGCTGCTGGAACGTCTTCAACGCCGGCGCCATCGGCGGCTTCTACCCCTCCTACCTGGCCGACGCCCACCAGCTGGATACCCAGCTGTCCGGCACCGTGTCCAGCATCACCAACATACTGGTGCTGGCCCTCGGGCCCATCTCGGGCATCGTGGCCGACAAGTACGACATCCACAAGGGCTTCATCGTGTTCGGCATGTTCGGCGCGGCAGCGCTGCTGACCTTCGCCTTCGGCGACAGCATGGCGCTGGTGTGGGTGTTCGTGATCGCCATGAGCCTGTTCTCGGCCTGCTGCTCCACCGGCGTGTTCTCCAGCGTGCCGCTATACGCCAAGGACCCGTCCAAGGTGGGCCTGGGCATGGCCATCGTGGCCTTCTTCCAGAACCTCGGCGGCCTCATCGGGTCGGCGGCCTTCGGCACCCTGGCGGTATCCCTGGGCTGGAGCATGGCCTCGCTGGCCTTCTGCGTGCCGGTCGCTCTCGTGGGCGGCATCTGCGCGCTGCTGATCCGCAACCGCTCGCCCAAGGGGAAGGCGGGAGCCGAGGCAAAGGTCGAGGCGCTGGGCGCCTAGGCCGGAGCTGGCCGGGCGAGGCCATAGGACCGGGCCATCTGCCATCCTCCCCTCCACGGGGCCCCGGGGTCTGCACGCCCCGGGGCCCTTCCTCTTTACGCGTGGGCGGGGCGGCTGGGCTGGGGCTATACGGGCGAGGGGCCGGTGGTGACGCTGGTGACGCTGGGGCAGGGCGCAGGCATGGCCGAGAGGCTGGCGAGCCGGCGGAGGCTCGGGCGGCGCGGGGCGACGGAGCGGCCGTCAAGGGCCGGGAGGGGCGTCGGGAGCCGGGGGCGAGGAGGCCGCCAGCCCGAGCGGGCCTTGGTGACCAACTGGTGGCAGATTCCCCACGCGGGCCCTCCAAAGGGCAGCAAGGGCCTAAGCTGGCTAGGAGAGATAGCCGGCCGTCGATGAACGCTGGCCGAGGCGACGGAGAAAGGCGGCCACCATGGCTGATGCGCCCAAGACCCCGGGCAAGCGCCCCCACGAGCATCGCGACGTGCTGGCCGAGGAGCAGCCCATCGTGCTGGAGTCCGCAGCCGACGACCCGATCTTCCCCGCCCTGTCAGAGTACGAGGTGGACGAGGGCGGCCCCAAGGGCTCCACGAAGAAGCACCCCGGCCTGCCCTGGTTCGCCCTGGCCATCGCCGCGGTGGTGGTGCTGGTCCTGGCCCTCATGGCCATCGGCGACTGGTTCTGGTAGCCCCGGCAGCGCCCCGCGCGCGCACGCGCCCAGCAGGCTGACAAGGCTATAAGCCGTACTCGGCGTAGAGTGCTTCCAAGAACGTGGGATCGGCCGTCGGATGGCGCAGGTCGTCGATGCGGCCCTCATCGAGCAGATGGCCTACGGGAGCGGCATGGCGCGCCTCGCCCTCCGCTCGCGCCTCCTTGCAGGCGGCCCTCTCGTGCACTTGCATGGTCTGCTCCAGCGTTATGTAGTCCACGATCACCTCCCTCCTCGCAGGATTGTCGTTCACGACGGAGACAGCCTCATCGATCTCGGCAGTCAGCGCATCAGCCACCCTGCCTTCACGGATGTGGTGTAGCAGGTTCCTCAGCCCCTCATCGAGCCCCCGCTCCCAGGCCCGAGCGTTCCTCGGCCCCATAGCGTCGGGCCCGCTCGACCAGGCGGGGGGGGGCAGAACACGCGACACCGCCTTCCCGCGAGCTTGAACCCAGGAGCCCTCGGGAGGTCACGGAGCCAGGAGCCAAAAGGCTGAAAAGCCAAGTTTCGCGAGCTTTGACACAAGGAAGGCGCCCCGGGAGGGTCTAAAAGCCAACTTTCGGGCGATATGACATATCGCAGGCCCTCCCGACACAGCTTTTTATGTCAAAGCTCGCGAAACTTGGCTTTTCAGCTTCCCATCCGTGCTCCCTTTATGTCAAAGCGAGCAAAACTTGGCCTTTGGCTAGGACTCCATGTCGACCGGGAGGGCTGGCGGGCAGGGTGCCGTGCTCACACAGTCCTCGCCGGGAGGCCCGCACCGCTGGCGCCGCAGGCAGAAAAGCGGCTGCGGAACTGCGCGGGGCACCCCGCCCACCAGCCCCTAGGGATCGGAGCTAAGCCAATCCAGCGGCCCAGAAGTCACCGACCTATGTCGAGCCGGCCGCAGGAGCACATATATAGGCATAGGCGAGGCCTTGGGCCGCGCCGCCCATTCCCCGCGCCCTACCTCACCTCCCATCAGGTGTAAAGCATCAGGTCGGAGCGCACGTCGGGGACGGACAAGCCAACGGGGGTAGTCGAGCGCGTTGCCAACAAAATCCGAGCGATGACGCAGGACGGGATGACGCAGGACGGGGATAACGTCATCTCTTCCGGCGGCCCCGAGGGAGGGAGCGGGCGCCAGCCCGCTCCCTCCACAGCGTGCGATCGGGACGTTCCGAACCGCACGCCCTGGGGCGCTTGCTACCACAGCCCCTTGACCGTGAACACGATCCTCGCGAGCGGCGCGTCCACCTCGCCTGCGAGCGTGGCCGCGGGCTCCTGCAGCTCGATCTCGTACTTGAGCGGCTTGGAGGACAGCGGCGCCACGGGGTTGGCGTCCCCGAACCCTATGTCGGCGAGCTCGAAGGGGTCCACCTGCTCGGGCGGGGAGCCCGCGAACCGCGGCAAGGGCGCCCAGCCCGCGCTCCAGGGCTCGGGCAGGCTCGCGTCGCGCACGCGCAGCATGACCTTGGAGCGGTCGGTGACGACGTCGTCGGGACGGGCGCCCTCGACGTCCACCGCGACGTCGGCCACGGCGAGCTGGCCCAGGGAGAGCGAGCGCATCTCCACCCCGTCTCCCGACACCACGTGCACGGGCCCGTAGGGCGCATCGGCGAAGGCGGGGTCGTCGGCCAGGTCGAACCGGAACGACACCGCGGAGGGCACCTCGAAGCGCAGCGCGAAGGACCACACGGCCCTGAAGTGCTTCTCGCCATGGGAGCCTGCGGGCAGCACGAGGTCGGGCTCGGGGACGAGGTCCGGGTGCGTCACGCCATCGGCCGTGCAGCCCACCCAGCCCACGAACGACATCCCCTCGCGCACGGGCTTGGGGACGGCCGGGTCGTCGGTCACGGCCGGCAGGCGCACCTCGTCCTCCACCGTGTAGGCAACGTCGAAGTGGCCGTCAGGGGCGAGCGGGAGCGCGTGGCCATCCTTCTCGATGGAGGCCTTGTGCTCGCCGTAGGCGTCGTCGTCTCCCAGGTGCAGGTGGACCGTGTACTCCACAGGCCTCCACCTCGCGTAGAACGTGGAGTCGGACTCGACGAGGTAGTCGCCGGCTTCCACCCTCTCCCCTCCCTCGCGCTCGGTGAACCAGCCCTCGAACTCGTAGTGCTCGCGAGCGGGGTCGGACACGCTCGGCCTCGACGGGAAGGCGATCGCCTGCCCGTAGGACTGGCTCGACGTCGCGAACTGCTGGCCGTCGATCGACTGCCCCGAGTAGTGCCAGGTGATGGAGTAGCTCCTCGCCCGCCAGACGGCCCTGTAGGCCCTGTCGCCGACCGTGCCCTTGGGGACGGTGACGCTCGCGGCAGGGCTGCCGAGCGAGCCGTCGCTCCCCACGAGCGCCCAGCCCGAGAAGTCGTGGCCCGCGCGAGAGGGCGTGGGCAGCTCGAACGCGTCGGACTCGACGGTGAACCCGCGCGCCCAGGAGCCGGCCGACTCGGACCACCCCTCAGGCGCGCTCGCGAAGCTGCCGCCATCCAGGTCGAGCGACGCCACGTAGGAGGCCGTCGCCCAATTGGCGGTGGCGCGCAGGTCTCCCCAGGTGCCCTGCTTGACGGTGGTCACCACGCCGGACTGGGACAGCCCGGCGCCGTTGGCCCCCGTGACCTCCCAGCCCTGGAAGGAGTAGCCCTCCCGGGTTGGCACCGGCAGCTCGAAGTCGGGGTCCTCCTTGGTGTAGGAGGTGCGCCCTCCCGACATCGTGCCCCCTGCGAGGTCGTAGGAGATGCGGTAGGAGACCGCCTTCCAAGCGGCCCTCCAGGCACGGTCGCCCCACGATCCCTTGGGCACGGTGACGTCCTTGGCCGGCGCCCCGAGCGAGCCGTCGGCGCTGATGGCCGCCCAGCCCTGGAAGTCGTAGCCGTCGCGGGCAGGGGCCGGCAGGCTGAACGTGTCGCTCTCCACGGTGAACGAGCGGCTCCATGCATCGCCCGAGCCGGCCCAGCCCTCAGGGGCGTCAGGGAACGAGCCTCCCGCGAGGTCCAGCGCGGCGACGTAGGCAGCAGCCCCCGAGAACGCGCCCGTGTAGGCCCGGTCCACGAGCTCCCAGGGCTGCACCTGCACGCGGGCCGAGGGCTTGCTCGTCCCCTCCCACGTCCAGCCGTCGAAGGTGGCGTACCCTGGCTTGGTCGCAGGGGCCGGCAGCGTGATGCGCAGCGACCCTCCCGACTCCTCCACCCACTCTATGGAGTAGGTCAGGCGATAGAGGCCGGCATCGCCTGCATCGCGCACCCACCCGCGGCCCGCAGCCGAGGGCACCTCGCCGTTGCCGACGTCGAGCGTGAGCTCGTGGCGCTCGACCGACCAGCGGGCGTGGAGGGTGGCCGCACCCGGCTTGTCCCAGGTGCGGGCAGAGCTGCCATCGGCGTTGTAGTAGCAGGTCCCCGCGTCGTCGAAGTA
>CANOCK010000053.1 GCA_947564525.1 uncultured bacterium
GCCCGTGACACTTTCGCTCTATAAACCCTGTGACAATATCGCGCTATAGCGACAGCGGTCTGAAATATCCCCTTGAAAGTTGCAAGGGCGATTGCTAGACTCGCAGTCGATGAACAGCAGCTCCCTTCGTTTAGGGAACCGCAAGTAAACGAATAAAGGACTCCCTTCCTTAATGGCTTACCTTGGGAGAGGAAAACGTAGTGAAGAGGGCATCTGCCTTTCAAGGACGTTTTCTTTCCGGGGTTTTCCGGTTTGCTTGCGATCTTGCTGTTCATCGACTGTGGTGGATGCCCTCCTCACTGCATGTCGATGCCTGACGCGACTGCCTGACCGAAGGGGTCTCCTCCGCAGCGGGAATGATCACGCTACCGGAAGGAGCAGGCGCAATGCGAGCCCCTGTTGTTTCTCGAACTTCCAAGCTATCCGCTGTTCTGTTGGTGCTGCTGCTGGCCTGTACGTTGGGCCCGGCCGCTATGGCCGACGAGCCGTCGGCTGATTCTGCCGTTGGTGGCGTCGGAGCCGATGCTGCTGACGCTGAGGGCGCCCCTATGCTGGCGAGCCTCATGGCTAGCGGCGCTGGGCACATCAGCACGGCGGTGGCTCTCGAAGATGATCCCGAGCCCGTCGTGGGCTCGTTCACTGTGGGTGGCCTGACCTACGCCATCGTCAGCGAGGGCGAGGTCGTCCTCGTATCCGTTGGCCCTGACGCTGATGCTCTTGCCGTCGGCTCTACCGGGGCTGGCGAGGGGCTGCTCGCGAACTCCTCCGGCGCCCCCTCCGGAGAGGACTCCGGCTCCGGTGTTCCGCCGCGAAGCGTTGCGGAGCAAGTCCCTTCAGGGGCAGCTTCGCTTTCGCCCTCTCCGGAGGGGGTGCCCTCCGATGGTGCCGAGGGCGAGGATGCTGATGACCCTGTGGTCCTGGAAGTCCCCGAGTCCGTCGAGTTCGACGGCGTCGCCTACTCCGTCGTCGCCATCGGCCCTCGCGCCTTAGCGGGATGCGATGCCGACGCCGTGGCCATCCCCGCCACCGTCGAGTCCATCGACGAGCTGGCGTTCCGCGGCTCTGCCGTTGCGGCCATCGAGGTCGCTGACGGCAACTCTCACCTCTCTTCTTATGACGGCATGCTCTTCGATGCCGAAAGAATAAGCCTCTTGCTCATTCCCGAGGGCAAGCAGGGCGCTGCCCGCATCCCATCGACAGCGGAGGCGGTCCCTCCGGGCGCATTCTCGCATTGTGCGTCCGTGACATCGCTCTCCGTGGATGCGGGCAGCGCAGCCTATCTCTCGCGGAATGGTTGCCTATACGACGCTTCCGGCGAGGCGCTCCTGCGCGTCCCTGCCGGGGCCACCGAGATCGTCATCGCCGACGGCTGCACGGCCGTGGCCGCCGGCGCCCTGGAGGGGTGCGCCGAGCTGCGCGCCATCCAGGCCTCTGCCAGCGTGACGGAGGTCAGCCCCGACGTGCTCGGGGCTGCTGTCGCCGCCGATGGCGGCAGCGCTCCGGTAGCCTCCCTCGGCTCGTCTGGCGCCCTCGCTGCCGATGGTGGCAGTCAGATGGGTGATGTGGGCGACGCCGATGCCGCCGAGGGCGGCTCGGCCGACGGACCCCAGGCGCCCTTCGGCGACGAGGGCCGTGGACTCGATGCCGAGGCGGAGGCGCCAGCTGGCAGCAGCCCTGCCGTCTCGTCCCAGCTGACCTCCTTGGTCGTGCTCGCAACTGCAGGCGATGACCTCCCGCAGGTCAACTCGACATCCATCATCGTGAGCCTTCCTGAGGGCGCCGACCCGGCTCCCTGGGAGGCCGTCGGCTTCGAGGTCGAGGTCATCGCAGCCGATGCGGATGGCAATGCCGAGACCGTCGAGGGTGAGTCTCTGGACGATATCACCCCCGAGGATGCCCACGACCACGACGTCGACGAGCCTGACGACGCCCCCTCTGACGGCCCCGTCATCGTCGATGAGGTGACGATCGATTACGGCTACGCCAACGAGCGCTCCAGCGCCGATGGCGCCTACGAGCGGGCAGTTCCCAAGATAGACGCCGTCCTCAAGCTCCAGCCCATTACTGCCGAGGAGCTCATGGAGGGCGAGGTGGCCGCGAGGGGCGAAGACACCTCTGCGGGCTTTGGGTCTGCTGCCGATGGCAGCGCGGACGGCGCTTGTGGAGCCGTCGATTCCGACGCGGGCTCTGGCGGCGGCGCGGCAGCCGATGCCGCTGACGCTGACGAGGGCGAGCCTACTCTCGCCTCCAAGCTCGCAGACCTTCCCGAGGACTCGCAGGCCACGGCCTCGTTCCTTTATGAGGGCTGTCTCTACGTGATAGACCCCGAAGGCGGGGCCGCCCTCGTGGCCGTGGACCCCAAGCGCCTCGCCGAGTGCGTGGAGGACCCGACTACCCTCATCCTCCCGGACTACGTCGACGACGGCACCTGGTCCTATCCGCTCACGCGCATAGCCAAGGGGGCTCTCAGGGGCTCTGGCATAGAGCGCCTCTGGATACCAGCTAGCGCCACCTACCTCGACTACGCGCTTGAGGGCTGCGAGACGCTGCGCTACGTCGAGATATCCGAGGACTCGCCCGCCTACTCCTCCAAGGGAGGCTGCCTCTACGACAAGGCAGGCGAGAAGCTATGGATGGTGCCGGAGGGAGGCGGGGATATTGCTATCGAGGTTGCGGTTGATGGAGGGGCAGGCGAGATCAACCCCGCCAGACAGACAGATCAAGCAAAACTGACCAACATCGCGCAAATGCACTACCCTGCCAGTTTATCTAACCTCTCGACAGCTCGTGCACCCCGCACTTCCTACCGGACGACACACCTATACACCACCAATTTTCATTCCGTAACAGACTATACAACTCAGGTCGACGTCGACGGCACATGTGTGAGCGGTTGTGAGACTGACGATTTCCCCTGGACCTTAATCTGGACCCTACGACGACAGATTACCAACGACCGCGGGATTTACTTCTACACCGACGGAACCATATCGGAGATGGACCCCTACGGGCAGCTAGACTACCAGTACGTGAACACGATCTCTTCTTCCAGGATATACCGGACACACCTTGCCGCATGGTCGTCCTCCCCACTGGGACCGCCTCTTACTCACTCTCTCCACACCGGGCCCATATACCTCCACTGCGGCGTCGGCTACCTTAAACAGACGGTTACGTGGGCAGACACAGCAACTGGCTCTACCCAAACTGAAACCGTTCCGCTGAACGGAGCCACAACAGCCCCCTCCCCCTCTCGCACCGGCTACACCTTCGCCGGCTGGTACACGGCAGCCTCGGGCGGCTCCTATGTCTGCGGGGCGGGAGGGTCGGTGACGGTGACGTCCGACGTCACCTACTACGCGCACTGGACCCCCAACACCTACACCGTCAACTACCACAACAGGGCCGGCACCTACCTGGGAGGCGGCGCCGTCTCCTACGACCAGTGGTTCAACCTGTGGGGCAACCCAGGGGGCACCCCGGGCTACACGCCCGTGGGCTGGGCATGGGCGCCCTGGCAGTCGACGGCGGCCTACGGGCTCGGGGCCGGGGCCTCCAACCTCGCCACGGGAGGGACGGTCAACCTCTACCTCGCCGAGGTCCCCAACACCTACACGGTGACCTACCATGCGAGGTCGGGGACGCGCCTGGGCTCGGACACGTTCACCTACGACTCGGCCAAGGCGCTCTGGGGAAACCCCGGGGCCACGACAGGCTACACGGCGCACGGCTGGGCGACCTCCCCTTGGCAGGGCAGCGCCTCGCTCGGGTTCGGGCAGGCCGTGACCCAGCTCGCCCAGTCGGGCAACGTCGACCTCTTCCTGGCCGAGACCCCGAACAGCTACTTGGTCACGCTGGATGCCGCCTTCCCGGCGTTCGCGAACGGCGACGTCTACGAGGGCTACGGGCCCAACGGGGTGTCGAAGGACGCTGGCGCGGCCTCGGTGACCGCGACGTTCGACGCCGGGATGCCCTCCGCCACGATGCCCCGCGCCACGGGCTATAGGTTCGAGGGCTACTTCGACGACGCGGGGACCTGCTACTACAACGCGGATGGCTCCTCTGCGCGCACCTGGAACAAGCCCGGCAGCGCCACGCTCCACGCCCGCTGGTCCGTCGAGCGCCACGAGCTCACCTTGGACGTCGGCAACGGCGAGGTGCCGAGCGCAGCTTCCCGCGGCTGGGCGCGCGACCCGGGAGACTCCGGCCTCTACCGCTTGAGCTACTCCATAGAGTGGGTGGAGGAGTCGGGAGGGTCGCTGCGCATCACGCTTCCCGCCCCTGCGACCAAGCCAGGGTACGCCACCTTCGACGGCTGGACGGGAGGCGGCATCGCCAAGCCCTCCAAGAGCGTCATCGTCCAGCCCTGGGAGCTGGCCGACAGGGCGTACACGGGCGCGTTCTCCGGGGCTGCTATCTACTCTGCCTCCCTTGACTTGGCAGGCGGTCGCTTCGACCCCGCCCCTGACGGCTGGGCCGGCTCGGGCGGCTCCTGGAGCCGCTCGTTCACCGTGGAGTCCGAGGCGTTCAGCCTGCCGGCCCCTGCCCGCGACGGCTACTCGTTCGAGGGCTGGGCGGCCATCAGCGCCGACGGCTCGCTCGGGGCGCCTGCCAAGGACGTGACCGTCCCCAAGGGCTCCTGGGGCGACCGCTCCTGGAGGGCCGCTTGGAAGGCGGTCGAGTACCGCATCTCCTACGACCTCGCAGGGGGCACGATGTCGGGGGAGCGCACCTCCTACACCATCGAGGACGCGGGCTTCGAGCTTCCCGTCCCCGCCCGCGAGGGCTACTCCTTCCAGGGCTGGGAGGTGACCGGGGCCAACGGGGCCGGCCTGTCCCAGCAAGGGGTGGCGACTACCGTCAAGCAGGGCACCTGGGGAGACCTGCACGCCACCGCCAAGTGGGCGACGGCCTCCTACGTGGCCACGCTCGACCTCGCCGGCGGCAGCTTCGCGAGCGCGCCTGAGGGGTGGAGCGAGGCGGGCGGCTCGTGGACCCGCTCGTTCACCGTCGAGTCCGACGCGTTCCAGCTCCCGACCCCTGCCCGCACGGGCCATGGCTTCCTCGGCTGGGCGCTCGTGGCGCCCGACGGCTCGCTGGGCTCGCCTGCCGTCAGCGTGACCGTCCCCAAGGGCACGGTCGGCGACAGGTCCTACCGGGCAGTCTGGCAGGCGAGGAGCTACTCCATCACGTGGCACTACTCGGGCCAGTCCATCGACGGCCAGCAGTCCGCGACGTCGAGCCAGGCCTATGGGCAGGCCATCGCCTTCCCGTCCCGTCCGAGCGAGGCGGACCCCGCCCGCGAGCACTACGACTTCGAAGGGTGGTTCACCGAGCGCGAGGGAGGGGAGAGGGTGCAAGCCGGCGACTACCTCGTCGAGTCCGACTCCACGTGGTACGCGAGGTGGAGGCCGGTGGAGTACACGGTCCACCTGCACCTGGGCGACGACGACGCCTACGCGCAGCATCCCGCCCGCATAGAGCAGGGCGGGCAGGCGCTGCCGCTCGCCCCGGACGGCCACTTCGACGTCGCCTACACCGTGGAGGACGAGGTGAGGCTCCCCATGGTGACCGACGACCCCACGGTGCCCAAGCCCGTGCGCGAGGGCATGTCGTTCGTGGGATGGGTCGAGTGCGCCGAGGACGGCAGCTTCGACCCTGACCTGGTCCCCTCCATGGAGGTCGTCCTTCCGGTCGGCTCCCATGGCGACAGGCACTACCGCGCCGTGTGGTCCTTCGCGCTGCGCTTCGAGGTGCCCTCCGCGGTGTCGTTCCGGTTCGACCTGGCCGACGTGGCGGTGGACGTCGCAGGCGCCGACCCGGATGCCATCGTCTCCGACCGCTCCAAGGTACAGCTGCGGGTGATGGACGCGTCCTTGCCCGACCCGTGGACGGGCTGGGTGCCGCTGCCCACCACCTCGGCCCCCGAGAGGGTCGACCCCTACGATCTGGGCGCGCTCGGGTTCGGGGATGGAAACGCCCTTGCGCCCCTCGCCTCCAAGCCCCTGCGCTACGACATCGAGGTGCAGGACCCTGTGACCACGCTCGCAGGGGAGGTGGACGCACCCCTCGCCAAGATCGTGTTCACGGTCAAGGGGCTGTGGCAGTGAGGTCCCCCAGGGCGTGCGGTTCGGAACGTCCCGACCGCACGTAGCGATTGCCCCATGGCGTGCAGCTTGGAACGTCCGAGCTGCACGCTCCCGTCCCGATCGCGCGCAGCGGTAGGGAGGGGGCGCGCGAGGCGGCTCGCGTCCCGTGGAGGCGTGGGCAGCCCCCCGTCCACGCCCCTCGGCTGCCGCCCCCTCGCCACGGGGCCGTCGGAGGGGATGACGTTATCCCCGTCCTGCGTCATCCTGCGTCATCCTCATTCGCGAGGCGAGGACGCGAGACGGGGTCTGAGACGGGGTCGGGTGCTTCGTCTCACCAGGCTGACGCGTGGTGCAGGCTTCTTATCCGCACTCCCGTGAGACGGGGTCGGGTGCTTCGTCTCACAGGGCTGGCGCGTGGCGCAGGCCTCTTATCCGCACTCCCATTCCGCGACTCGACAGATTATTTTCGATCGTGCATGGCTCGGAGCGTGGATTTTAGGTCGCTATTAAACCTTAGAATCAATAAATAGTCGAAAGCTTGCCATTGATCAACCCGAGGGGCCCGCAGGGCAATGCACGATCGAAAATAATCTGCCGGAAGGCCCTCGGGGGATGCGGGCATTTTTCCGAACGGCCTAGGCGGCCAGCCCCAGCCGCCTCCTGCGGCCGGCTATCGTATCGTATGCCTTCCCGTCGCCGTCATCGAACAGCTTGCACGTGAGACGGGGTCGGGTGCTTCGTCCCAGACCGTCCTGCGTCATCCTCCCGCCCCCTGTTCACGCCGGCCCGCCCGGTCGGCGCGCCACCCTGGCCGAAGGCCGAGTTCTGCCCGCTTTGACATAAGGGGAGCGCGGATGGGAGGCTGAGAGGCCAAGTTTGGCGAGCTTTGACACAGGATGTCGCGCCGGGAGGGACTGCGATGTGTCGAATCGAGCGAAACTTGGCCTTTCGGCCCCCTTGGGCCATCCGATTCATGTCAAAGCTCGCCAAACTTGGCTTTCCGGGCCCTCGACCCCTTTGCCCCGGCTTGCTGGAGGCGGCCCTGCGCGCTCTCGGCTCGATCGAGCGAGCTCGACGCTGCGCGGCTTGGAGGCCGGCAGCTCCTGACCTGCTGGGTCGGCTCAGCTCCAATCCGCAGGGGCTGGCGGGCGGGGTGCCGCGCGCGGTTCCGCAGCTGCTCCCGCGCCCACGGCGCCAGCGGCGCGGGCCACCCGGCGAGGACCGTGCGGGCACGGCACTCTGCCTGCCAGCCTCCTCAGCCGCCTCTCGCCACCGATCGCCACCTTTAGCGGGTCATCTCCCAGAGGTTCAGGCATTGGTTGAGCACGCGGTCGAGCTCCCAGGTCTGGGCGGTGCGCTCGGGGGAGTTGGGGTCGCGCAGGGTCACGGTGCCGTCGGGGTTGGTGTCCACCAGCACGATGAAGTGGCCGTCCGTGGTGAAGTCGCCGGGGCCCACGCTGCAGATCACGGGGTGGTCGGCCAGCAGCGCATCGCGCACAGCCTCTGGGTTGGAGGGCAGCATCTCCGAGCTCAGCCCCAGCTCGCTCGCCCCGGCGCTCATGAGCAGCCAGCTGGTGACGCCCCCGTCCAGGTAGCCGTGCTCCTCGGCGAAGGCCGCCATGGCCGCGGGGTCGCGGTTGGCCTTGCCCGTCAGGGCGACGTAGGCCATGGAGAGCGAGGTGGGCCCGCAGCCATGGGTGGCGATGGTGCCGTCTCCGTAGGGGATGGCGCTCCATTCGCCGTCGGTCTGGTACAGCGCGGGCACCATGCCGCGGCGCCACTGGTCCTTGGGCGTGGATTCGGCCGCGAGCGCGCCTCCCAGTGCGCCCTCGCCGCGACCCGTCCCCGTGTCGTCGAGGAGGCCGGCCGCTGCGTCGGAGAGGGCGACGGTCCCCAGGGCGATGCAGGCGCACAGCGCCACGAACAGCAGCGCCGCGGCGACCCCGACCTGCCAGCGCCACCGTGCTGGCCGGCTGCTGTCCGTGCGGCGGCCGGGGTAGGCCGACCGGTCGTAGGCGGCGCGCTCGAAGGGGCGTGGGCTCGGGAAGGGCTCGTCGGGCCAGGGGGCGTCGCCGGCGGCGCCATAGGCGCCTTGGGGCGTGCGGGTGCGGGTGAACAGGAAGTCGGTGTCCATGGTTTCTCCTTCGCCTCCTTGCCGGGCGGCTCGGCTGCGCTGCCCGGTCGGGCTCGTCGCAGCCGAGCATCCCTGGAGGGCCGCATCCGGGCGGGCGGGCCCGGATGCGGCCCATGAGCGTTCGTAGCGCCGGAGGGACCCTCGGGAGCGCGGCGCCTCCCTCCTGGCCCCTCCCATGGTAGGGGCGGGGCCGGTTAACCTTCCCATAGCGATTGCTTAAGAAACCGTGAACCGCCCTTAACTTTTCCTTAAGTATGGCCCCCGGGCCACGGCGCCGGCGCCCACGCTGCCGGGCTTTGCTACCATGGGCCCCATGGACGCCCCCTCCGCCACAGCCACCGCCCACGCGCCCGCCGCGCGCCCCCGGCTGCTCGTCGTCGATGACGAGCGGGCCATCGCCGACCTGGTGGCGGGCATCTTCGAGGCGGAGGGCATGGAGGTGGCCACCTGCTACGGCGCCGCCGAGGCCCTGCGCGCCTTGGAGGAGCGCAGCTTCGACCTGGCCATCATCGACATCATGATGCCGGGCATGGACGGCTTCGAGCTGTGCGGGCGCCTGCGGGCCACCTCCGACATGCCCGTGGTGTTCCTGTCGGCCAAGGACGAGGAGGCCGACCTGGTGGTGGGCTTCGCCCTGGGCGCCGACGACTACGTGACCAAGCCCTTCCGCCCCCGTGAGCTGCTGGCCCGGGTAAAGGCGCGCCTGCGCCGGGCGGAGCGGACGGCCCAGGGGGTCGGGGCGTCGCCTGGGGTGGTGGAGGCCTGCGGCATCTCCGTGGACGTGGACGCCCACACCGCGCACCTCCACGACCTGCCGCTCTCCCTCACGCCCAAGGAGTTCTCGCTGCTGGCGCTCCTGGTGGGCCGGGCGGGCCAGCCGGTGTCCACCGCTGAGCTCTACGAGGGCGCGTGGGAGGAGCCCTACGACAGCGCCGCCTCCAACACCGTGATGGTGCACATCCGCCACCTGCGCCAGAAGCTGGCCGCCGTGGACTCGTCCAGCGAGCTCATCCAGACGGTGTGGGGGGTGGGCTACCGCGTCCCCGCGGGCAGCGGCCGCGCTGGGGCTGGCGCCAGGCACCCGGCTGAGGGCGCCCCCGCAGCTGCCGGCCCCTCGGCTGGCGCCGCCCGCTGAGCCGGCCCGATCCGGAAGGAGCCGCCATGGCCCGCTATCGCTCCAAGCAGTCCCGCGAGCTGTACCGCCGCCTCACCGTGCGCCTGGCCCTTTCCTGGGCAGCCTACACCGCCGCCTTCGCCGTGCTGGCCTTGGTGCTGAACGCCACCGTGGTGCGTCCCATCGCCAACGCTGTGGCCGACTCCACGGCCCCCTGGCAGTACTGGGAGTACGAGAACTACTCCTTCGACGAGTGCCTGAGCGTGCTCGGCTGCGAGGTCGTCGAGGAGGCCATCGACCCAGCGCTGCGTGACCTCCTGGAGCGCACCTATGCCGAGGAGGACGCCATGGCTGCGGGCGAGGTCGACGGCCTCGACGGTTCCGAGGGCTCCGACGTGGTCGTCGAGCTCGCCTCGGACCAGGCACGGCTCGACGCTGCGGTGTTCGCGGTGAAGCCCGTCCTGGTCGACACGGAGCACCATAAGTGGATGACCGCCGCCGACATCAAGCGGGATGCGCTGAACAAGCTGGCGTCCGACCAGTTCGGCTACGGCGAGTCCGTCGTCATCCAGGAGGGCCCGGGCTTCGTCGCCGCGCGCGACCTGAGCGCCTACAACGCCCTGCGGGCGCTCAAGGCGCCGCTGGCCATGGTGCTCTACCTGGTCGGCTGCGCGGCCATCGCGCTGGTCGCTCTGGGCCGCTCGCTCAAGAGCTTCGACGAGCTGTCGGGCGCCGTGGCCGACCTGGTGGCCGACCGCGCCAAGCCCGTCGAGCTGCCGCCGAGCCTGGCCATCGTCCAGGACGAGCTGAACGCCGTGCGCCTGGGCGCCCTCTCCGACGAGCGCGCCGCCGTGGCCGCCGAGCGCCGCAAGGACGAGCTGGTGGCCTACCTGGCCCATGACATAAAGACCCCGTTGACCTCGGTCATCGGCTACCTGGCGCTGCTGGACGAGGCGCCGGACCTGCCCGAGCCCACGCGCCGGCGCTACATCCGCCTGGCCTTCGAGAAGGCCGCGCGCTTCGAAGGGCTCATCGACGAGTTCTTCGAGATCACCCGCTACAACCTGCAGTCCATCCCCTTGGAGCGGGAGGCGCTGCCCGCCCGCCTGTTCCTGGAGCAGGTGGCCGAAGAGCTCTATCCGGCTGCCGAGGCCCGCGGCCTCTCCATCGCCGTGGAGGCCCCGGAGGAGGGGCGCCTCTACATCGACCCGGGCAAGATGGCCCGGGCCATCGGCAACGTGCTGCGCAACGCTGTGGCCTTCGCCGAGGAGGGCAGCGCCATCGCCGTCGCCGCCCGCCTGGAGGGGGCGGCCCCGGGCGCGGAAGGAGCCGAGGCCAGGGGCGCGCAGCCGGAGGAGGGGAAGGCCCCAGCGCCTGGCGGGGCGGAAGGCGCGGCGCCGACGCCAGCCGGCGCCCGGCATTGGGTCGTCACCGTGACCAACCAGGGCCGCGAGATATCCGAGGCGCACCTCAAGAGCATCTTCGACAAGTTCTACCGCGAGGACGGCGCCCGCTCCACCCAAGGGGGCGGCGCGGGGCTGGGACTGGCCATCGCCCAGGAGATCGTGCTCGCCCATGGGGGCGCCATCGAGGCGTCCAGCGCCGAGGGGCGCACCACCTTCGCCATCGCGCTGCCCGAGGCCGCCCCGCGCCCCAGCGCCCCGGCCCAATGAGACGGGACGGTGGCCGTTGCGCGTCAGCCGCGTAACGGACCGCCGCCGCTGGGGCCGCCGCCGCGCCTCCGCGCTAGGATGGACCCAACGAAGGAAACGCATCCGAAGGAGGAGCCCGATGACGCTCATGCGGAACAACCTCACCTACGAGGACATCTTCGACAAGATAGCGAAGTACCAGGACAAGATATTCCCCGCCTTGGCCAAGGTGGCGGAGCAGGGCTCCATGCCCGAGCTGCTGCACACGCGCTGGGCGCGCATCCTGCAAGGGGATGACGGCACCGTGGCCTTCCGGGAGTTCTCCGAGTCGCTGGGGCAGTACGCCGGCATGTTCGACGAGCGCACCCAGTCCCACATCGCGGAGTACCGGGAGCTGGTGCAGACCCTGTTCCAGATGGACGAGGGCCTGGAGACACCGAACGCCTACAACCCCTTGGCTGCCTGAGGGGCCTGCCCTGGCGGCCACGGCGCCTCTCGCGCCCAAGGCCGAGACGATTCCAGGAGCCGCAGGGCGCGCGCAGCCCCGCGGCTCCTGTTCGCGCGCCGGCGCGGCGGCCCGGCAGGGTGGGGCGACGGGCC
>CANOCK010000054.1 GCA_947564525.1 uncultured bacterium
CGAGAAGCGGTCGCGGTCCTCGGCCAGGTCGATGGCCTCGGGCGCCGTGCCCAGGATGGGCACCCCCGCCTGCTCCAGCGCCCGGGCCAGCTTGAGCGGCGTCTGGCCGCCCAGGGTGACGATGACCCCGTCGGGCCGCTCGGCCTCCACGACGTCCATGACGTCCTCGTAGGTGAGAGGCTCGAAGTACAGCTTGTCCGAGGAGTCGTAGTCGGTGGAGACGGTCTCGGGGTTGCAGTTGACCATGATGGTCTCGAAGCCCGCCTCCTGCAGGGCGTAGCTGGCGTGGACGCAGCAGTAGTCGAACTCGATGCCCTGGCCGATGCGGTTGGGGCCGGCGCCCAGGATCATGATGCGCCGCCGGCCGCTCGGGGCCACCTCGGTCCCGGCGGCGTCGTAGGTCTTGTAGTGGTACTCGGTCAGGCTCGGGAACTCCGCAGCGCAGGTGTCCACGGTCTTGAACGCCGGCACCACCCCGAGCGCCTTGCGCACGGAGCGCACGGTGCGCTCGTCGGAGCCCGTGAGGCGCGCCAGCTGCGCGTCGGAGACGCCCATGGACTTGGCCAGGCGCAGGGCGTCGGCATCCAGCTCCTCCAAGGCCAGCTCGGCCAGGCCCTGCTGGACCGCCACCATGTCGGCCATGCGGCCGAGGAACCACGGGTCGATGGAGGTGAGGGCGGCCACCTCGTCCACGGCCCAGCCCTGGGCCAGGGCGTCGGCCACGTAGAAGACGCGCTCGGCCGTGGGGCGGCGCAGGAGCTCGGCGGCCGCCCCCCGGTCCTGGGGCAGCTCGGGCCCGCCGCTGCCCAAGCCGATGCCCACGCGCCCGTCCTCCAGGGAGCGGGCGGCCTTGCCCAGGGCCTCCTCGAAGGTGCGCCCGATGGCCATGGCCTCCCCCACCGCCTTCATGCGGGTGGACAGCGTGTCGTCGGACTCCTGGAACTTCTCGAAGGCGAACCGCGGCACCTTCACCACGCAGTAGTCGATGGAGGGCTCGAAGCAGGCCGGGGTGGCCTGCGTGATGTCGTTGGCGATCTCGTCGAGGGTGTAGCCCACGGCCAGCTTGGCCGCCGCCTTGGCTATGGGGAAGCCCGTGGCCTTCGACGCCAGGGCCGAGGAGCGCGACACGCGGGGGTTCATCTCGATGATGACCATGCGGCCGTCGCACGGGTTGACGGCGAACTGCACGTTGGAGCCGCCGGTCTGGACGCCGACCTTCTCCAGCACCGCCAGCGAGGCCACGCGCATGCGCTGGTACTCCACGTCGGTGAGGGTCTGGGCCGGGGCCACGGTGACGGAGTCGCCGGTGTGGACGCCCATGGGGTCCAGGTTCTCGATGGAGCAGACGACGATGCCGTTGCCCGCGGCGTCGCGCATCACCTCCATCTCATACTCCTTCCAGCCCTCGATGGACTCCTCCACCAGCACCTCGCCCGCCGGCGAGAGCTCCAGGCCCTGGGCCACGATGGCGCGCAGCTCCTCCGCGTCGTGGGCGATGCCGCCGCCGGCGCCGCCCAGGGTGAACGACGGGCGCAGCACCACAGGGAAGCCCAGGTCGGCCGCTATGGCCTCGGCGTCGGCCACGGAGTAGGCGTAGCCAGAGCGGGCCACCTCTATGCCCAGCTCGGCCATGCACTCGTTGAAGCGCTTGCGGTCCTCGCCGCGCTCGATGGCCTCCAGGTCGCAGCCGACCATCTCCACGCCGTAGCGCTCCAGCACGCCGGCGCGGGCCAGGTCCACGGCCGTGTTCAGGCCGGTCTGGCCGCCGAGGGTGGCCAGCAGCGCGTCGGGCCGCTCGCGCTCGATGACCTTCTCGACGAACTCCGGGGTGATGGGCTCGACGTAGGTGCGGTCGGCCAGCCCCGGGTCGGTCATGATGGTGGCGGGGTTGGAGTTCACCAGGACGACCCCGTAGCCCTCCTCCCTCAGCACCTTGCAGGCCTGGGCGCCGGAGTAGTCGAACTCGCAGGCCTGGCCGATGACGATGGGGCCCGAGCCTATGACGAGGATGGACTCGATGTCTTCGCGCTTAGGCATGGGGCGCCTCGCTTTCCTTGCTCGCCTTCGGGGCCGCACCGAACCTCCAGCCGCTCAGGCGGTCGGCCGCTATGTCTATGTCCAGGTAGTCGCTCCGGCCCTCCATCAGGCGCGCGAACGCTGTGAACAGGTAGTGGGAGTCGGTGGGGCCGGGCGCCGCCTCGGGATGGTACTGCACGCAGAACGCCGGCACGTCCAAGAACGCGATGCCCTCGGGCGTGCCGTCGTTGAGGTTGACGTGGGTGAGCTGGATGCGCCCGAAGCGCTCGTTGCGCACCACGGGCGCCACGCCGCGCTCGACCCAGCGGCGCAGGTCGGCCTCGTGGGCCGTCGCACCGCCCGACAGCTCGGGCACCAGCGGCCCCAGGCTGTCGAGCACCAGGCCGAAGCCGTGGTTCTGGGCCGTGGTCTCCACGCGGCGGGTGAGCAGGCTCATGACCGGCTGGTTGCCGCCGCGGTGGCCGAACCGCAGCTTCTCCATGGAGGCGCCGGCGGCCATGGCCATCATCTGGTGGCCCAGGCATATGCCGAACAGCGGCACCTTGCCCATCAGGCGCGCCACCTGCTCGTAGGTGCCCGCCACGGCCTCGGGGTCGCCGGGGCCGTTGGACAGGAACACGCCGTCGGGCCCCAGGGCCAGCACCTCCTCGGCCGGGGCGTCCCAGGGCACCGCCGTCACGGCGCAGCCGGCCCGCACCAGGTTGTGCAGGATGGCATCCTTGGCGCCGCAGTCGTAGGCCACCACCTTGTAGCGGGCCTCGGCCGGCTCGGCCACGGCGAACCCGTGGCTCGCGGGCAGGGGCCCGGCGGGGGCGGCCGCCGCGCGGGACACGGTGGCCGCCAGGTTGGCGCCCACCAGGGGCTCGCTCGCCCGCACCTTGGCCAGCAGGCTCTCGACGCTGCGATCCTCGGTGGACAGCACCGCTCGCTGGGCCCCATAGTCGCGAACGTGGCGCACCAGCGCCCGGGTGTCGACTCCCTCGACGGCAACCACCCCCTGCTCGCGCAGGTAGTCCGGCAGCCCCTTGGCCGCCCGCCAGCTCGAGGGCGCGGCGCACAGGTCGCGCACTACCAGCCCGCGCAGGGCCGGGACGGCGGCCTGGCAGTCATCGGGGTGCACCCCGTAGTTGCCGACCTGCGGGTAGGTCAGGGCGACTATCTGCCCTGCGTAGGACGGGTCGGTGACCACCTCCAGGTAGCCCACCATGGAGGTGTTGAAGCACACCTCGCCGAACACCTCGCCCCGGGCGGCGCACCCGCGCCCCTCGAAGGCCGCGCCGTCCTCCAGCACCAGCAGCGCAGGGGGCCCTGGCACCTTGGAGGTCCTCCCCAACAACGAATCGCTTAGCTTGCTCAACCGGCTGATCCTTTCATCCTCGGAGGATGCCGGCATGAAAAAAGCGCCCGCATCCAAACGACGGGCGCACCATTGCACGTTGCAGAGCTTATGACGAATCGCGCGCCTTGTCGGTCTCTCAGTACCGCCCTTAAAGGCGCTTACGATTATAGGGGAAGAGGGGCCGTCGCGCATCGGCATGGCGAAGGGCGCGCCGAAGCGCCGCCGGGCGGTCGCGAGGGGCGGGGCACGGGGCGCCGCGCCGGGAACGAAGGGCGCGAGGCACGGGGCGCTGCGGAGGGGCTGCGCCGGGAACGAAGGGCGCTGCGGCCGAGAGCTGCCCCGAGGCGGCTCCCCCGGAACGGAACTACTCCGAAGCCGTATCCTCGGGCTCCGGCTCGTCGCGCTTGAACTCCAGTATGTCGCTCGGCTGGCAGTCGAGCGCGTCGCACAGGCGCTCCAAGGTGGAGAGCCGGATCGCCTTTATGTTGCCGGTGCGGATGCGCGAGACGTTGATCGGCGCCAGGTCGATCTGGGCAGCCAGGTCCTTCACCGAAATCTTCCGATCCGCCATGATGCGGTCGAGCCTTGGGATCATCGTCACGAGAGCAGCTCCTACGCTTTCCGATTGATGGGACTTGCGATTCGTAAGCATACCATTTTCCCGCCCCGAACCGACGGGCCGGATGGCCTCCTCGCCCGAGCGCAGGGCACCCCGCACAAAGACGCGCGCCCGGAAGGCCCCCTGCGAGCGACGCGGCCCTCACGAGACCGAGGGGGCCCGCAGGCGACCAGCACCCAGCATGGCCTCGTGCGAGGGGCGCGCGCCGCACGGAAGGGCCATCTCAGACCCTAGGCCTGCCCCTTATCAGCTCCATCCACCGGTCGCACGCTGGCGAAGACGGAGTCGTACCGGACCGGGTCCTTCTCGTAGGCGCCGTTCTCGAAGTAGCCTGCGACCTGGCCGATGACCGACCCGTCGCGGTCCGCCAGCACGTAGAAGATGCCATGCACCGTCCGGTCGCTGGGCGTCCTGAGGGTCACGTCGAGGACGAGGCAGGGCATCCCGTTCACGACGGCGCGCTCCTTGCTGAACGCGGTCCTCATGGTCCCGAACCTGTCGGGGGTGCCGACGGCGGACTCCACCTCCCCGCATTCGGCCTCGACGTCGGCGAGGGCCTTTCCCGACCCCGGCTCCGCCGCGGACAGCACGAGGAGGACATCCTGGCCCTTCACGCCCTTCGCCTCGGCGAAGGGGACGAACCCGGAAGGCAGGATGCCGGCCTCGGCCTCCTGGGCCGCCTCGTCCATGCCGTCGGGATAGCCCAGCGTCAGGCCCTCGACCGTCAGCTGGCGGTCGGACTCGGCGGGCCCTTCGATGACGCGGTCGGGCCGCGCCCCTCCCGAGCATGCCGCGAGCGCCAAGGCCGCCAAGACAGCGACGGCTGCCGCGGCGCACACGGCCCAGCGGCTGCGGGCTCCTGCGAGGTGGCCCCTTCTTGGATGAGCTCGTCCGATCATGATGGAGCACCAGCCCTTCTTCTGTCAGGCGACGTCGGTGATGGGAAGCAGGCGCGCAGACATCAGGAACGCGAAGGCATAGAGACGGATTCGCATACATACCTCCTATCATTCGATATGAAAATCATATCACATGGGAGGGTAGGATTCGACGGAGGCCCTGAGCGCCAACGAGAAGGCCCCACCGCCCGGGCGGGCGATGGGGCCTTCGGTTGGGGCAGCTCCCAAGGCGCGCTGGCAGCAGCGCGGCAGCGCCTACTCGACGATGGCGCCCTCCTCCAGGGTGGCATAGCCGCCCACGTAGACGTCGGTGGCACGGCCCTTGAGCTCGGCGCCCAGGAAGCCGGAGTTACCGGCCTTGGAGCAGAAGCCGTCGCGCTCGACGGTCCATGCGGCCTCGGGGTCGATGACCGTCAGGTCGGCCACGCTGCCTGCCTCCAGACGCACCGGCTCCACCTTGAGGATGGCCCGCGGCGCCACGGCCATGAGCTCCACCAGGCGGTCGTAGCCGATCTTGCCCGGCGCCACCAGGTTCGTCAGCATCAGCGACAGCGCCGTCTCCAGGCCGACCATGCCGAAGGGCGCCAGCTCGAACTCGCGGTCCTTCTCCCAGTCGGTGTGAGGGGCGTGGTCCGTGGCGACGGCGTCCACCGTGCCGTCGGCCAAGGCGGCCATCAGGGCCTCGGCGTCGGCGGCGGTGCGCAGCGGCGGGTTCACCTTGAGGGAGGTGTCGTAGGTGTCGTCGATGTCGTCCTCGGTGAGGAACAGGTGGTGCGGCGTCACCTCGCAGGTGACGGGCAGCCCCTCGGCCTTGGCGGCGCGCACCAGCTCCAGGCCGCGGGCCGTGGTCACGTGCTGGACGTGCAGCGGGCAGCCGGTCAGGCGGCACAGCGCGATGTCGCGGGCGACCTCGACCTCCTCGCCCTCGGCGGGCCAGCCGAGCATCCCAAGGCGCGTGGACGCCACGCCCTCGTTCACCTGGCCGTCGCCCACCAGGCTGTCGTCCTGGCAGTGCACCATCACCGTCCGGCCGAACTGGGACGCATAGTCCATGACGCGGCGCATCATGCCGGCATCCTGGACGCCGTGTCCATCATCGGTGAAGGCCACGGCACCGTGGGCCACCATGTCGCCCATCTCGGACAGGACCTCGCCCTTCAGCCCCTGGGAGCAGGCGCCGGCCACGTGCACGCGGCACTTCCCCACCGCCTCGGCGCGGGCCTTCACGTACTCCACGCCCAGGGCGTTGTCGATGACCGGGGCGGTGTTGGGCATCGCGCACACCGCGGTGAAGCCGCCGTGGGCCGCCGCGCGGGTGCCGCTGGCGATGTCCTCCTTCTGCTCCTGGCCGGGCTCGCGCAGGTGCACGTGCATGTCCACCAGGCCGGGCACGACCACCTTGCCGGCCAGGTCGCGCTCGACGCCCTTCTCCATGGCCAGGTCGTGGCCCACCTCGACGATGCGCCCGTCGCGGATCAGGACATCAGCCACCTCGTCGAGACCCACCTGGGGGTCCACCAGTCGCGCGTTCTTAAGCATCAAGGCCATCAGAGGCACCTCCTAGCAGCAGGTACAGGGCCGCCATGCGCACGAGCACGCCGGCGTACACCTGGTCGAGGATGATCGATCGTTTCGGGTGGTCGGCCATGAAGCTGTCCAGCTCCACGCCGCGGTTGATGGGGCCCGGGTGGCACACGCAGGCATCTGGCCGCATGAGGGCCTCGCGCTCCTTGGTCAGGCCGAACAGCTGGTTGTACTCGCGCAGGCTCGGGAAGGGCGCGCCCTCGAGCCGCTCGCGCTGGATGCGCAGCATGTACACCACGTCCAGCTCGGGCAGGACGGCGTCCAGGTCGCTGGTGGCGCGGTCGGCCCCCAGCACGTCGGGGCGGGCGGGCATGAGCGTCGGCGGGGCGATGACCGTCACGTCGCAGCCCATGATCTTCAGCGCCGGGATCAGGCTGCCGCACACGCGGGAGTGCCCGATGTCGCCGACGACGCCCACCTTCAGCTTGTCGAAGGGGGTGCCGCCGGCCACCACCTTCTCCTGCCAGATGGAGTACAGGTCCAGCAGCGCCTGGGTGGGGTGCTGGTGCTTGCCGTCGCCGGCGTCGATGACGTGGACGCCGGACACGTCGGCGATCTTGCGCGGCACGCCGGCGTGCTTGTCGCGCACCACGATCAGGTCGATCTTGTAGGCGCACAGCGTCTCCACGGTGTCCACCAGGCTCTCGCCCTTCACGGTGGAGGTGGAGCTGCCGCCGAAGTTCAGGCTGTCGGCGGAGAGGCGCTTCTCGGCGATCTCGAAGGACGAGCGCGTGCGCGTGGAGGGCTCGTTGAACATGTTCACCACGGTGAAGCCCTTCAACGTGGGCACCTTCTTGATGCGGCGCTCGTTCACCTCCTTGAACTTGTGGGCGGTCTCGAGCAGCAGCATGAGGTCGTCAGCGGAGTACTCCGTGATGTCGATCAGGTGCTCGTGAGCGAATCCGGCCATGCTTATTCGCCTCCTTCCGAGGTCGCGTTGAGGGATGGATGGCCGAGGCGCGCGGCGCCAGCGCGCTCGCCCGGGGCCACTTTGGATATCTCGACGCAGGTCACGCCGTCGAGGTCGGCCAGGTACAGGCGCACGCTCTCGTCGCCGGCCGAAGGGATGTTCTTGCCCACGTAGTCGGCGCGGATGGGCAGCTCGCGGTGGCCGCGGTCCACCAGCACCGCCAGCTGGACCGCGGCCGGGCGGCCGATGTCGGTGAGGGCGTCCAGGGCGGCGCGGATGGTGCGGCCGGTGTAGAGCACGTCGTCCACCAGCACGATCACCTTGCCGTCGATGTCGAACCCGATGTCAGTGGAGTGCACCTCGGGCGCGAAGTGCGTCGCGAAGTCGTCGCGATAGAAGCTGATGTCCAGCTTGCCCAGGGGCACCTTCACCCCCTCGATCTCCTCGATCTTGGACGCCAGCCGGCGGGCCAGGGCGTCGCCTCGGGTGACGATGCCCACCAAGGCGACGTTGGCCGCCCCGTGGTTGGCCTCCAGCACCTGGTGGGCCATGCGCGTCACCGCGCGCTCGATCTCGCCCTCGTCCATGACGACGGTGGGCACATCCGTCACGCTTGCGCTCATGCACGCTCCCTTCTCTGTGACGAGTGGGCACGGAGAGGGACGCCTGGGCTTGGGGCTCGCCGCGCTCGGGGCGCCGGGCATCAAAAAGGCCCTTGCGCGATCGACAAGGGCTCTGGGCTTCGCTCGACTGGATGGCGGAGGGCCCACAGCCTGCGCTGCCGCCGCCCGCTCCAACCTATGGAGGGCTCGCCTTGTCGGTCTCTCTGTACCGCTTTTAAAGGTCGGGCCGTACTATACGCCCACGCGCCGCTTCGCGTAACCCCCAATTTCAAGGAATTCGGCCGAGGGTGCGCGAGGCAAAGCACCTGAGACAAAGCACCCGACCCCGTCTCACCCAATGAAAAGGCCGGAGCCCCTTTTCGAGGCCCCGGCCTGGCGTTTCGTGGTGGGCGATACAAGATTTGAACTTGTGACCCCTACCGTGTCAAGGTAGTGCTCTCCCCCTGAGCTAATCGCCCACGATTCAGTGGCGCGCCGCGCCTTGCGCGGAACAGCAAGTAGGTATTCTACCAGACCCGACGCTCCCGTCAACCGGCAATGCCGCCGCCCGAGGAGCCGCCCTGCGAGCGGCGCTCGAGCCGATGCTGGACCGCCGATGGCTGCCAGCGGTGACGACCGTGCGCTGGCCTTCGCGCGCCCAAGCCAGCCCAGGCCGGCGCCATCCGCGCATCCGGCCCAGCCCATGCGGCCACCCGCGCCCGGGCCGCCCCTAGACCGCGTCCTCTCCCGACTCGCCCGTGCGGATGCGGATGACCTCCTCCACCGGCGAGATGAATATCTTCCCGTCTCCCACGCTGCCGGTGCGCGCCGTCTCCTGGATGACGGCCACGAGGGCATCCACCCTCTCGTCGGGCACCACCACCTCGAACTTCACCTTCGGCACCATGTTCAGCAGCACCTCGGCGCCGCGGAAGTACTCCGTCCAGCCATGCTGGCTGCCGCAGCCGCTCACCTGGCTGATGGTCATGCCGGACACCTCCGCT
This sequence comes from uncultured bacterium, assembly GCA_947564525.1. GTDB lineage: Bacteria > Actinomycetota > Coriobacteriia > Coriobacteriales > Eggerthellaceae > D16-63. The sequence goes on from CANOCK010000054.1 coordinate 8,995, forward strand.
GCGAACAGCGCCTCCTTCAACGGCTCGAGCTTCTCGGGCCGCACGATGGCGATCACGCGCTTCATGAGCCACCTCCTCCGCTAGTCCAGGCCCACGAACGCCGGGTAGGCGCTCTCGCCATGGGCCGCCACGTCCAGGCCTTGGGCCTCCTCGGCCTCGCTCACCCGCAGGCTGCCCTTGAAGCAAGCCCGCACGATCAACCCCAACGCCAGGTCGAGAACCACCACGAAGGCCACCGTCACCACGATGCCCAGCGCCTGGGCCGCCAAGAGCCCCGCGTCCCCGGTGTAGAGCAGGCCGCCCTGGTCCGTCCAGGAGAGCTCCGGCACGCAGAACAGGCCCGTGAGCAGGCCTCCCACCACGCCGCCGACGCAATGGCAGCCGAAGGCGTCCAGAGCGTCGTCATAGCCGATGCGCCGCTTGGCCACCGCGATGGCGAAGTAGCACGCCGGGCTGACCACCGCGCCCATCACCAGCGCCGCCCACGGCTCGACGAAGCCCGCCGCCGGCGTGATGACCACCAGGCCCGCGACGAGGCCCGTCGCCGCGCCCACCAGGGTCGGCTTGCCCACCTTGACGCGCTCCACCACCATCCACGACACCAGGGCCGCAGCGCTGGCCGCCACCGTGTTAAGCAGCGCAAGCGCCGCCACGCCGTCGGCGGCGAACTCCGAGCCGGCGTTGAACCCGAACCAGCCGAACCACAGGAGCGACGCCCCCAGCACCACGAAGGGCACGTTGTGGGGCCGGTAGCTCACCAGCGCGAACCCCTTGCGCGGCCCCAGCATGAGGCACAGCGCAAGGCCCGTCAATCCCGAGGAGATGTGCACCGCATCGCCCCCGGCGAAGTCCAGCGCGCCGATCATGTCGCCTATGAGCGAGCCATCGCCGCCCCACACCATGTGGGCCAGCGGCGCGTAGACCACAAGCACCCACGCAGCGACGAAGGCGCACAGGGCGCCGAAGCGCATGCGGCCGGCCACCGCGCCGGTGATGATGGCCGCGGTGATCATGGCGAAGGCCAGCTGGAAGCCGATATCCACGATAGCCGGATAGGAAGCTTTCGCGCCCTCGGCCACCGCAGAGCCGCCAGCGCCGATGAGCGCGAGGGCGTCAGGGGTGGTGCGCGCCTCTTCCAGCACGTCGCCCACCGCATCCAAGCAGCCGAGCTGGTCGAAGCCGCCGAAGAAGGGCAGGCTGCCATCGCCGCCGTAGGCGAAGGACCAGCCGGCCACCACCCACGCCACCCCGACGATGCCGAGGACGGCGAAGACCATCCCCATGGTGTTCACGACGTTCTTGCGCCGCGAGAGCCCACCGTAGAAGAACGCCAGACCGGGCGTCATGAGCAGCACCAGCATGGTGCAGACGATCATGAAGCCCGTCGACCCAGTATCGAGCATCCCGCTCATCCCCTTCCCCTTGAGAGCCGTATGCCTTCCACTGTGGGGCACGACGGGCTCCTGACGGGCGGAAGCCGCCGTTGTTGACCGCTGCGAAAACTGGTTTTAGCAGGATGGAAACTCCGCCGACACGCGGAGGAAACAGAGCGCGGCAGCCGTGCTACTTACTCCTTCTTTCCTGATGGGGAGGCCTGGCCCGGGCGAACGGCGCTATTGGCTCCGCCAACGGTCGCTCAAAGTGCCTGCAGGTCGCATGGGCGTTCCAAAGATGCTATAGTTGCGAGTCGTTGTGCGTTTCGAGAGAGAACCTGATAGAGCATATAAGGGGTGTTCCTGACCATGGATCTGGCCAAGCAGGCAAAAATCGTCGACTCCATCCACGACACCCTCGATGACTTCGTGGGGCAGCGCCTGAGGGTGCGCGCCAACATGGGCCGCTCGAAGATCGTCGAGAGCGAGGGGGTCCTCACCCAGGTGCATCCGCGCCTGTTCGTCATGGAGGTCGACCGCAAGCGCGGGCGCAAAGCCCGCCAGTCCTACCAGTACGTCGACGTGCTGACCGGCACGGTGGAGCTCTCGCTGAACGGCGAGCCGCTGTTCGCCCCCTTCGTCGAGGAAAACCTCGAAGAATTCGCGATGAGTGTTGAAACTCGCCGCGTCGTCGCGTAGACTATTGCCTTGCGTGCATAGCCGCGCATCTTTCGTGGGGATGTAGCTCAGCTGGGAGAGCGGATAATCCGTAAACACGCCACTGGGTTG
>CANOCK010000055.1 GCA_947564525.1 uncultured bacterium
AGGAGATCATCGTCGACGCCATGCTCATGCACCAGCGCTACTTCCCGCTCTACGATGACGAGGGCAAGCTGACCAACCACTTCATCGTGGTGTCCAATGGCGACCCGGAGCATGCCGCCACCATCATCGACGGCAACGAGCGCGTGGTGCGCGCCCGCCTGTCCGACGCGAAGTTCTTCTACGAGGAGGACCTGAAGCGTCCCCTGGCCGACTACGTCGAGCGCCTTGACGAGGTGGTGTTCCAGGAGACCCTGGGCACCATGCGCGCCAAGACCGACCGCATCGTGGCCCTGGTCGAGGCCTTGGCCGCTGACGCCGGCCTGGCCGAGGCTGACGCTGCCGACGCCGTGCGCGCCGCCCAGCTGGCCAAGGCCGACCTGGTGACCAACGCCGTGGTGGAGTTCACGAGCGTCCAGGGCGTGATGGGCTCCTACTACGCCGAGGCGGCAGGGGAGGGCGCCCAGGTGGCCCAGGCCATCGCCGACCACTATCGCCCGCGCTTCGCCGGCGACGAGCTGCCGGCCTCGGAGGCGGGCCGCATCGTGGCCATGGCCGACAAGGTGGACACCATCTGCGGCTTGTTCGCCGTGGGCCAGGGCCCTACCGGCTCCTCGGACCCCTTCGCCCTGCGCCGCGCGGCCCTGGGCGTGCTGTCCATCCTGGCAGCGGGGCTGCCGGTCTCCCTGGTGGGGGCAGTGGACGCGTCCCTTGCCGCCTACGCCGACGCCGGGCTGCGCTTCGACCGCGAGGCCGTGCGCGCCGAGGTGCTGGGCTTCTTCACCACGCGCCAGAAGGTGCTCCTGCGCGACGCGGGCGTGGCTCCCGACACGCTGGACGCGGTGCTAGCGGCTGGAGTGGCCGAGCCTCTGTCCTTCGCCAAGCGCGCCGAGGCCCTGACCGCGGCGCGCACCCATCGGCCGGAGGTGTTCGATGACCTGGCCACGGCCTACGCCCGCGCCAACAACTTGCGCGAGCCCGAGCTGGGCGTCGAGGTGCGCGCGGAGCTGATGGGCGCTGACGAGCAGGCTCTGGCCGCCGCCACCGACGGCGCGGCCGCCGAGGTGGCCCGCGCCCTGGAGGCCGACGACTACGCTGCGGCCCTGGAGGCCCTGGCCGCCCTGCGCGGCCCCATCGACGCTTTCTTCGAAGGGGTCATGGTGATGGATGACGACCCGGAGGTGCGCGCCAACCGCCTGCGGCTGCTCAACCGCTTCGTGGCGGTGTTCGAGAACGTGGCGGACTTCGGCCTCATGGCCCACGGCGCCCGAAGCCGCTAGCGCCCGGCAGTCGCTCTGCTGACCAGGCGCCTGGGCAGCCCCGGCCCTGGCCGCTCGCGCTCTGGCTTTCCGCTTGATTACGGCCCGGTGCAGCCCTGCTGCCCGGGCCTCTTCGTAGGCTATGATGGACCTGTCACCGGGGACGAAGGAGGCTAGCCATGTTCGCTTACTACAAGAGGTACGCCATCATCAGCTGCGTCGTGGCCGTGGCCGTGCCGCTGGCGGTGTCCACCGCCTACGCGGCGGTCACGGGCAAGATCATGGCCGCCAGCCTGGATGGGCTGATCGTGCTGCTGTTGCTGCTGTTCGGCACCATGGCGCTCATGCAGGGCGTCTTCGCGCGGCGCGTCGACGGCCGCACCGCGCAGCTGCTGGCCCTCTACAACGACGACTGCAACCCCGAGGCCTTCGTCGAGCAGGGCCGCGCCGTGGCCGACGCCATAACGGAGCCCTACGACGTGACCGGGTCCTGGTTCATGACCTACTACGGCCAGGCCCTGCTGGACGCGGGCAAGGCCGACCAGGCCCGCAAGGTGGCCGAGGCCCTGCGGGAGTCGGTGGCCGCCGCCCGCAAGCCCCAGGCCAAGGTGGGCATCATCGCCAACGCGGTGCCCTTGGTTGCCAAGGTGGACGGCCCGAAGGCGGCCCTCGACCTGGTGGGCGAGGGGCTGGAGCTGGCCGGGGGCCAGGATGCCGACCCGGCGGACAGCCGCGTGGTGTTCCTGCGGGGCCAGCAGCGCCTGCGCCAGGCCGAGGCCGCGGACGACGACGCCGAGCTCAGGAGCTTCTACGAGAAGTCCGTCGCCGACGCTACGGTGCCCGAGCGCCTGCGGGTGGAGAGCGCCTGGAAGCTGGCCCGGCTGGCCTTCCGCTCTGGCGACGTGGCCACCGAGCGGCGCATGCTGCGCTACGTGGTGGGCCATGGCGGGAAGCTTGCCTTGGTGGCGCCGGCGCGCAAGCAGCTCGACGCCCTGGGGGATGCCTAGGCGGTGGCGCGCCCGCTGCCCGGCGCCACCGGAATGTTTTGTGCAGGGGAACAATCAGGCTTCTGAAGTTCTTCTGGTGCCGCCCCGCAGCTATTCCCAACGGCCAGGCCAATCTGATAAGGTCGGGCCTGTGACCGACCCCGCGACCCAAGGAGCTCTGACGCGCCATGGCCAAGGCTGCTCCCAAGCCGAAATCGCTCAAGGCGCAGATAACGCGCTCCTCCCTCATCATCGCCGCAGCGGCGCTCCTGCGCGAGCGCGGGCCCGAGGCCGTCACCTACCGGCGCGTGGCCGAGTGGGCCGGCGCCGCCTCCACCTCGGTGGGCTACTACTTCGAGTCCCGCGCCGACCTGCTCTACGAGGCGGGCTGCTATAACATCGACATGTGGATCGGCCGTGCCGAGCGCATCGCTGAGCAGGCAGAACGCCTTGGCCACGAGAAATGCCGCGCCCGCATCGTCGAGCTGCTCATGAAGGCGTGCCTGCCTGACGACCCCATATCGCTGTCGGGCCACTACGCCCAGCTCATCGCTGCCAAGGATGCCCCCGAGGTCACCGACGCCTACCGCAAGGGGCGCAAGCGCCTCGACGCGGCCGTGGGCCGGCTCCTCGAATGCGCCGGCCTCATGCTGACGCCCACGCTGGTGTCGGCCCTCGTGGACGGCGGCGCGGTGAAGGCCATATCCGAGGGCCTCGACGTGAGGGAGACCGTCGAGAGCCTCCTGGAGGCCGAGATCGCCTGCGGTTCGTAACAGGCACTTCTCAATATTCTCAAAATTTATCCACGAAAGTACTTTTATGCACGTGCATAAAATGCTATATTGACGGCGTCTCAGAGAGAGACACAGTACGAGCAGTGAAATCGGAAGGAGCTGCTATGTCGACCATCGTCAACTCTTGGAATGATTGGGATCCGCTGAAGCGCGTCATCGTGGGTCGCTGCGACAACTCCGTCATTCCCCCGGAGGAGCCTGCCACCTCTGAGAAGGTGCCCGTGGACTCCGCCATGCGCGGCATGTGGGGCCCTCGCCCGACCGAGACCGTCGAGCGTGGCAACGAGTGCCTTGACAACCTGGTGAAGATCCTCGAGGATCGCGGCGTCATCGTCGACCGCCCGACCCCTCTCCAGTGGAACCAGGCCATCGGCACCCCGGACTTCCGCAACGACTCCATGATGACCTGCATGCCCCCGCGCGACATCCTGCTGACCATCGGCAACGAGATCATGGCCGCCGCCAACTCCTTCCGCTGCCGCTACTTCGAGTACCTGGCCTACTGGCCGCTCATGGAGGAGTACTTCGAGCAGGATCCCGACTTCAAGTGGACCCAGGCCCCCCGTCCGCGCCTGACCGACCGCTCCTACAAGCACAACTACTACGACGAGAAGATCACCCTTGAGGAGCGCCTGGTGCGCACCGCCAACAAGGACTTCGTGACCACCGAGGTCGAGCCGATGTGGGACGCCGCCGACGTGATGCGCATGGGCAAGGACCTGTTCATCCAGCACGGCCTGACCACCAACCGCGCCGCCATGGACTGGTTCCAGCGCTACTACCCCGAGTTCCGCGTGCACGCCGTGAACTTCCCGGGCGACCCCTACCCGATCCACATCGACGCGACCTTCGTGCCGCTGCGCCCGGGCCTGATCATCAACAACCCGCACCGCCCGCTGCCCGAGCCGCAGCGCGCCATCTTCGAGGCCAACGACTGGCAGATCGTCGAGGCCGCCGACCCGGCCCACACCGAGCCGCCGGCGCTGTGCTACTCCTCCGTGTGGCTGTCCATGAACTGCCTGGTCCTCGACCCGAAGACCGTCATCGTGGAGGCCTCCGAGGTCTACCAGCAGGAGCAGATGGACAAGCTGGGCATGAACGTCATCCCGTGCGACCTGCGCGACGCGTATCCGTTCGGCGGCGGCCTGCACTGCTCCACCGCGGACGTCTACCGCGAGGGCGACTGCCTCGACTACTTCCCGAACCGCGTGCCGGACTCCACGCTGGTGCGCCCGGAGATGTGGTCGTAGCCACCGCTGAAGCAACCATGCCACGGGCTGCGCTAAGCCCGGCAGATTGAGAACGAGAGGGGGACAGGAACTGCGAGCGCAGGGCCTGTCCCCCTCGTCTACCCGAACCCTCATCGAGGGAGAGGAGGGAAAATGGCACAGAACCAAGAAGGCAAGCAGCTTTCGACCCAAGGCGCCGAGGGTGACGGCGGCTTCAAGATGAAGTACAGCAAGGGCCTCATCTTCATGCTCATCTCCGCGACGGGCATGGGCCTGGTGCCCCTGTTCAGTCGCTGGGCCACCCGTACCAACATGTTCGACGGCACCGAGGGCCTGAACGCCGGCGACTCCATCGGCGCGCTCATGGCCTGCGGCCGCATGGGCATGGGCGTCGTGTTCTTCGTGGCGCTCCTGTTCATCACCCACAAGGTGGGCGTGTTCAAGAAGCTCAAGCTCACCCCGGCCATCGCGCTGGGCGGCCTGATGATCGGCATGTCCCTGGCCTGCTACGTGACCTCCACGCTGCTGACCACCGTGGCCAACGCCGTCATGTTCATCTACACCGGCCCGGTGATCTGCATCCTCTGCGCGCGGATATTCCGCAAGGAGCCCATGAGCATCCTGCAGTGGGTGTGCCTGGTCATCGTGGTCGTCGGCATGCTGTTCGGCGAGGGCATCATCGGCTTCTACGACACGGGCTTCAAGGTCGACTTCAACCTCGAGACCTCCACCACGGAGTTCCCGCTCAAGGGCATCGGCGACATCTTCGGCCTGCTGTCTGGCCTGTTCTACGGCCTGTCGATGTTCTTCAACGGCTACCGCAAGGACGCCGACACCACCGCTCGCGGCGTGTGGAACTTCATCTTCGCCGTGCTGGGCGCTGGCGTCATCACCATCATCCTGAACGCCCTGGGCGCCAACCCGGGCATGGAAAACTGGGCGCTGAACATCCACTTCACCACGTTCAACTGGATCGGTGCGGTGCTGCTGTGGATCATCTGCGGCCCCATCGCGCTGGGCACCCTGCTCGTGGCCGGGCGCAACCTGCCGGCCATGGACTACGGCACCATCGCCTACTGGGAGGTGCCGGTCGCCATCTTCATCGGCATCGTGATCTTCGCCGAGCCCATGACCATCAACAGCTGGCTGGGCGTGCTGCTCATCGTGGGCGGTGGCGCGTTCCCCACGGTCAAGGCGATGATCGCTGGCAAGAACAAGGCCGACGACGAGCTCGGCCCTGACGATAAGAAGCTTCAGGAGAGCATCGAGGGAATGGGCGAGGACCAGATGGCCACCCAAGACCTTCCCTAGGGCTTTCCCGAAGCCCCTCCTTTTTTCCTGCCCTCGCCTGTTGCACGCGGGCGAGGGCAGAGCAAGGTGGGGTCCCCGCTTGAAGCGGGAATATAACAATCAGGTATCCATTGCGAGGCAAAAGCGCCGGCATCGGGTATCATGGGATTCAGAGAGGGCTCTTTTCGGGAAGGCGCCAGCCGCGGCAAACAGGTAGTCAGCGGGCCGGTGAGGGACCGGTTCGCAGACTGGCTGGTTTGCCTGGAGGCTGCGCTTGCCCGAAAAGGCTGTCGAAGCGGCGCCCTGCCCGTCAGGCGCCGGCGTGTCAGGCTTGGTCAAAGGGGAAAGTCATGGACATTCCTGTCTCTGCTAGCATGGGCGTCGTCAAGAGGGTTGCGTTCTCCTCGTTCCTCGGGAACTTCATCGAGTGGTTCGACTACGCCTCCTATTCGTACTTCGCCACCGTGATCGCTGCGGTCTTCTTCGCCTCGGAGGATCCGACCGCAGCGCTCATCAGCACCTTCGCCGTGTTCGCCGTGTCCTTCGTCATGCGCCCCTTGGGGGCCATCTTCTGGGGGTCCATGGGGGACAAGAAGGGGCGCAAGTGGGCGCTTTCGGTGTCCATCTTCCTGATGTCCGGGGCGACGTTCCTGATCGGCTGCCTGCCGAGCTACGCCGTCATCGGCCTGGGGGCGCCGCTCCTGCTGCTGCTCCTGCGCATGGTCCAGGGCTTCTCGGCGGCGGGAGAGTACGCCGGTGCCGCCACCTTCCTGGCGGAGTACGCCCCGACGGACCGCCGCGGGCTGTACTGCTCGCTGGTGCCGGCCTCCACGGCCGTGGGCCTGCTGGTAGGCTCCATGCTGGCCACCCTCATGACGCTGTTCCTGCCCACCGAGGCGGTGACGTCCTGGGGCTGGCGCATCCCATTCCTGCTGGCAGGGCCCTTGGGCCTGGTGGCCCACTACATCCGCACGAAGCTCGAGGACTCGCCGACCTACCAGGCCATGCAGGACGTCATGGTGGCCCAGGAGGGCGAGACCCGGCGCCCCGTGCGCGACCTGCTGAAGAACCACATGCGCGAGCTGCTGGTGTCCTTCGGCGCCTGCATGCTCAACGCCGTGGGCTTCTACGCGGTGCTCACCTACCTGCCCACCTACCTGGAGACCGCCGTGGGCATGCCTGCGGACCAGTCCCAGGTGGCGACGACCATCGCCCTGGTGGCCTACATCGGGTTCATATTCATATCGGGCAAGGTGTCCGACCGGTTCGGGCGCAAGAAGATGCTCATCACCGCCTGCGTGCTGTTCATCGTGCTGACGGTGCCGGCGTTCATGCTGCTGAACACCGCCGACTTCTGGGTGGTGCTGGGGGTCGAGCTGGTCATGTGCTTCGTGCTGACCATCAACGACGGAACCCTGTCCAGCTACCTGACCGAGACGTTCCCGACCGAGGTGCGCTACACCGGCTTCGCGCTGTCGTTCAACATGGCCAACGCCATCTTCGGCGGCACGGCGGCCATGATCGGCACGTGGCTGATCAGCGCTACCGGCTCCACGCTGTCCCCAGCATGGTACATGGTAGGCGTGTCGGCCGTGGCCCTGGTGGCCATGGTCCTGTCCCACGAGAACTCCGACAAGCACCTGGACGAGGTGTAGCGGCCGCGCTGGCGGCTCCGAGCGGGTTGCTGCCGCTGAGCGAGCTGCGGCTGCTGGGCGCTGAGGGCGGTTGCCGAGCAGGTCGCTGGCGGCTGTCGAGCGGATTGCTGCCACTGAGTGGTGATGACGGCTGCTGAGCGGGCTGCTGCCGCTGAGCGCCTGCTTGCATGGCCTGGGCGTGTTCCGTGCGTTGCCGGACGGGCCCCATAGCGCGACATCGAGCGCCCCCGCTGCCGAGGCGATCCCTCTGGCGGCGGGGGCGCTGCTATGGGCGGCCGCGGGAGGGGCGCGTTGATGGCCGCTGCTGGTCGAGGCTTGCGTTTCGGGCGTGTGAACTGGCGATATGTTGCCGTTCTGGTGGTGGGGAAGAACACCTAGGGAAAATGGGCTTGAAAGACGCCGGAGGGCTTGGTATATTCACAGCCGGTAAACAGCGTTTCCTCAAATGGGGAAATTGCAAGCAAATGAATAGCTATTGCCTTAGATTGTTGGTCACAGGTGAGCGCGTAGTAGAGAGGGCATCTGCCTTTCCAAGACGTGCTTTCTGGATCAACTCTAGTTTGCTTGCAATCTTGCTGTTTACCGACTGTGGTGGATGCCCTCCTTACTACGCAGTCGGGATTATGGCTTCAGCAGGGACTCCTCCGCAGTGGGAATAACCACGCACTCGGAAGGAGCAGGTCGCAATGCGAGCCCCTGTTGTTTCTCGAACCTCCAAGCTTTCTGTTGTCGTCCTGGCCTTGCTGCTGGCTTGCACGCTTGTGCGGCCAGCGACGGCCGACGAGCTGCAAGGTGATTCTACGGCCGAGGGCCTTGGCGCCCCTGGCGCCAGCATCACCGTCGATGGCGCACCCATGCTAGCGAGCCTCATGGCCAGCGGCGCTGGGCACATCAGCACCGCTGTTGCCCTCGAGGACGACCCCGAGCCCGTCGTTGGCTCGTTCACCGTGGACGGCCTGACCTACGCCATCGTCGGCGAAGGCGAGGTCGCCCTCATGTCCGTCGACGCTCACGTCGCTGCTCTTGCCGCTGGCCCTGCTGGGGCCGACGGGGAGGGCAGGGGCGTCGGCTCCGGTGTGCCGTCGCGCAGCGTTGCGGAGCAAGTCCCTTCAGGGGCAGCTTCGCCTCAACCCCAGCCCTCCCCGTCGACCGGGGCTTCGGACCAGGACGATCCTGTGGGAGAGGCTGTGGCGGATGGCGTTGCTGCCTCTGCCGAGGGTGATGCTGATGGTTCTGAATCCGGGGGCTCTCAGGAGCCTGTGGTCCTGGAAGTCCCCGAGTCCGTCGAGTTCGACGGCGTCACCTATGCTGTCGTCGCCATCGGCCCTCGCGCCTTCGCTGGCTGCGATGCCGACGTCGTTACCATCCCCGCTGCCGTCGGGTCCGTCGACGAGCTGGCGTTCCGCGGCTCTGCCGTGGCTGCCATCGAGGTGGCCGACGGCAGCCCTTTCTTCTCCTCCTACGACGGCATGCTCTTCGATGCCGACATGACAAGCCTCTTGCTCATTCCCGAGGGCAAGCAGGGCGCTGCCCGCATCCCCAAGACAGCGGAGACGGTCCCTCCGGGCGCATTCTCGCATTGTGCGTCCGTGACATCGGTCACCGTGGATGCGGGCAGCGCAGCCTATCTCTCGCGGAATGGTTGTTTATATGATGCTGCCGGCGAGGCGCTCCTGCGCGTCCCTGCCGGGGCGACCGAGGTCGTCATCGCCGACGGCTGCGCGACCGTGGCCGCCGGCGCCCTGGAGGGCTGCGCGAGCCTGCGCTCCTTCCAGTCCCCTGCCAGCGTGGTCGAGGTGAGCCCTGCCGTCCTGGGGCGCAGCGCTGTCGATGGCGATGCTGACGGTGGCGCCCCGGTCGCCTCGCTTGGCTCGTCTAGCTTGCCGGCTGACGGTGGCGGCAGCCTGGCCGGCACCGTGGGCGATGCTGCTGCCAGTGAGGGCGAATCGGCTGAGGGGCTGCAGACCTCCTCTGGCAGCGAAGGCGGCGAGCCTGCTGCTGAGGTCGAAGCAGCCGCTGACGATGGCGGTGCGAGCCCTGTCCAGCTGACCTCCCTGGTCGCGCTCGCAGCTGCAGACGATGACCTTCCGGAGGTCGACCCTGCCTCCATCGTCGTGAGCATCCCCGAGGGCGCCGACCCGGCCCCCTGGGAGGCCGTGGGCTTCGAGGTCGAGGTCATCCCATCCGACGATGCCGAGCCCGTCGAGGGTGAGCCGCTGTATGGCCTCGCCTCAGAGGACGCCCATGACCACGACGCCGACGAGACCGACGGCGACTCCTCCGATGGGCCTGTCATCGTCGACGAGGTGACGGTCGATTACGGCTACGCCAACGAGCGCTCCAGCGCCGACGGCGCCTACGAGCGAGCGACCCCCAAGATAGACGCCGTCCTCAAGCTCCAGCCCCTCACTGCTGAGGAGCTCATGGAAGGAGGGGCGGCCGCAGGAGACGAAGGCGCTTCCGCAGGCTCCTGGGTTGCTGCTGATGGCAGCTCGGACAGCGCTGATGGGACTGCCGGTCCCGACGCCGGTTCCAGTGATGGCACGGCAGCCGATGCCGATGACGCTACTGCTGAGGGCGAGGCGACGCTCGCCTCCAAGCTCGCAGACCTCCCCGAGGACTCCCAGGCCACGGCCTCCTTCCTCTACGAGGGCTGCCTCTACGTCATCGACCCCGAAGGCGGGGCCGCCCTCGTGGCCGTGGACCCCAAGCGCCTCGCCGAGTGCGTGGAGGACCCGACCACGCTGATCCTCCCCGACTACGTCGACGACGGCACCTGGTCCTACCCGCTCACCCGCATAGCCAAGGGGGCCTTGGCTGGCTCTGGCATAGAGCGCCTCTGGATACCAGCTAGCGCCACCTACCTCGACTACGCGCTTGAGGGCTGCGAGACCCTGCGCTACGTCGAGATATCCGAGGACTCGCCCGTCTACTCCTCCAAGGGAGGCTGCCTCTACGACAAGGCAGGCGAGACGTTGTGGATGGTGCCGGAAGGTTGGCGAGCGGATTCGATTGAATCGGATGCCTCAATGGTTGCTGTTCGTGGCCTTTCTGGCTATATAGACATTACGCGAATTCGGGAGCGAACACCGGGCTTTGCACGAGCTGGGGGCTTTAACATACTACTTTCGTATGAGACTTACCCTAGCCAGACGTTGCACGTCTTGGACGCTGCCGCGACTGTTCCCTGGCTTCGAACATGCTCCTTTGACACGGACCAACACCGCTACTGGACGCAGAGCACCTTGCCGTATGACTGTCATGTACTAGACGTTGATGCTGGCCCCTATGACGACTGCTACGGTCCCTATGTGATGCGGGCAGGCTACCTGGAAAGGCACCACACCCACATCTATATGATGACCACCAAGACCTTTACTACTTACACGTCTCTTGTTACCGTAAAGGGAGGCAGCTTGTACACGAAGATGCGCACTTCGCCTACAGGACCCGATTTGCCTGCTGGAACCACGCTTTCTCGAGATAATGCGTACTACGCCGCATGCAACGCGTGTCCTGGTGAAGTAACCATTTCTTGGAACTCAAACGGTGGGACAGGGGGTTCGGCACTGACCGCTGTGACAGGCACTTCTATCTCTAGCCCTCCTGTTTCTCGAACCGGCTACACCTTCGCCGGCTGGTACACAGACCCTGCGGGCGGCTCCTACGTCTGCGGGGCGGGCGGGTCGGTGACGGTGACGTCCGACGTCA
>CANOCK010000056.1 GCA_947564525.1 uncultured bacterium
CCTGCTGGGTTCGAGAGCGAGGGCCGGCTGTCCAGTTGAGCTTGCGACTCAACCGTCCCAGCCCCGTCCGCTGCCTTGCCGTCTGCGCGCTGTCCCGCCCATTGCGGGGAGCGGGGGATTTCGGTATACTTTGCAGTTGCCTCGCGCGATGCGCGCAGGCCACGCGCCAACGTGGCTCAGTTGGTAGAGCAGCTCACTCGTAATGAGCAGGTCAGCGGTTCGAGTCCGCTCGTTGGCTCCAGCACTTCGCAGGCCCGGCAATGCGCCGGGCCTGTTCTGTTCGCAGGCTGCGACCCGTGCTGCTGGCGCGCCGCGGCCCTACCTATATATGTGAAGGAGGCGCTGCCCCATGGAGCGCGAGACCGCGTGGAGCAAGTACGACCAAGCCGACCTGGAGCGCGTGGAGGCCCTGGCTGGCCGCTACATCGACTTCATCTCCGACAACAAGACCGAGCGCGAGTGCGCCAAGGCGGCCATCGCCCAGGCCGAGGCCGCAGGCTACGAGCCCCTGGAGGCGGCGGCGAGCGCCGGCCGCAAGCTCGAGCCTGGCGCCAAGCTATGGGCCCACGCCCAGGGCAAGGCGCTCATGCTGGTCCACCTGGGCGCCGAGTCGCTGAGCGCAGGCATGAACATCCTGGGTGCCCACATCGACTCGCCGCGCCTGGACCTCAAGCAGAACCCGCTCTACGAGTCCAACGGCCTGGCGCTGCTGGACACCCACTACTACGGCGGCATCAAGGCCTACCAGTGGGTGGCCCGGCCCCTGGCCCTCCACGGCGTGGTGGCCAGGACCGACGGCACCGTGGTGGACGTGGTCCTCGGCGAGGACGAGGACGACCCGGTCTTCTGCATCACCGACCTGCTGCCCCACCTGGGCAGTCAGCAGCTGGACAAGAAGGCTGCCAAGGTGGTGGAGGGCGAGGACCTGGACGTGCTGGTGGGCAACCGCCCTGCAGCCTCTGTCGATGCCGAGCTGTGCGCCACGATGGAGGCGGCAGCCGACGCCGACGTGCCGGCGGCTGCGGGATCCTCAGTCGCCAAGGCCGGGAAGGACCCGGTGAAGGCCTTCGCGCTGCAGCTGCTGGAGGAGAGGTACGGCATCGCCGAGGAAGACTTCCTCTCCGCCGAACTGGAGGTGGTGCCCGCGGGCCGCGCTCGCAGCCTGGGCTTCGACCGCAGCATGGTGCTGGGCTACGGCCAGGACGACCGGGTGTGCGCCTACACCTCGCTGGAGGCCCAGCTGGCCCTGGCCGGCGACGTGCCCCAGCGCACTGCGGTGACGCTGCTGGTGGACAAGGAGGAGATCGGCTCCGTGGGCGCCACGGGCATGGAGTCCCGGTTCTTCGAGAACGTGGTGGCCGAGGTGATGGCCCTGGCCGGCGAGGGCTCCGACCTGGAGCGGCGTCGGGCCCTGGCGCGCTCCCGCATGCTCTCCTCCGACGTGTCCGCCGGCTTCGACCCCAGCTACGCGAGCGTCTTCGAAGCGAAGAACTCCGCCTTCCTCGGCCGTGGCCTGGTGTTCAACAAGTACACCGGCGCTCGGGGCAAGAGCGGCTCCAACGACGCCAGCGCCGAGTACCTGGCGCGCATCCGCCGCGTCATGGATGAGGCTGGCGTGAGCTTCCAGACCGCCGAGCTGGGCAAGGTGGACGCGGGCGGCGGCGGCACCATCGCCTACATCCCCGCGCGCTACGGCATGGACGTCATCGACTCGGGGGTGGCGGTGCTCTCCATGCACGCTCCGGCCGAGGTGACCAGCAAGGCCGACATCTACGAGGCGGTGCGCGGCTACGAGGCGTTCCTGCGCGATGCCTGAGGCGCCTGGGCGGCCGGTCGCTCGGGCCGCCCTCCGGCCCGGTCGGGGGTCGGCGCCGCTTTTATATAAGTATTGCGCGTATTGCCGCGCTGCCGCGGATTTGGCGGGCCAGATGTGGTAACCTCGCCGTTACCATTTGGGGTCAAGAGTGGAAGACAGGCACGGCGCGAGAGCGTCGTGTCGTGCGTGAGCAGGTAGGTTTCCATGAAGCTGTTCGGACTGGGCGTTCCAGAGCTCCTTATCATCCTGGCGGTTATCCTGCTGATCTTCGGGCCGAAGAACCTGCCCAAGCTCGGCAGTGCCCTGGGCAAGACCGTCAAGAACCTCAAGGAGGGCATGGGCGCTGGCAAGAAGGAGAAGGCTCCTTCGACCGAGTCGGCGGACGAGGTGGTCGTCGAGACCATCGAGGCGCCGGAGCCCATCGAGGTCGGCGGCCCGGCAGCCGAGGGCGCGGCGCCCAAGACCGTCCGCAAGGTCGTCGTCAAGAAGAAGGCCGAGTAAGCGGTCTGGGCATCGTGGGCGCTCCTGCCCGCGGTGCTTCCATAGCAATGACAAGTCAAGCGCGCTTGAGTGTGAAGCGCGCTGTTTACGTGAAGGGGTTGCGAGGACACCATGGCAAGCAGTGACTACATCCTGACCGAAGAGGGCCGCGCCAAGCTCGAGGAGGAGCTGCACTACCTCGAGACCGAGAAGCGCGCCGAGATCGGCGAGCGCATCAAGGTGGCGCGCGAGTTCGGCGACATCTCCGAGAACTCCGAGTACGACGATGCCAAGAACGAGCAGGGCATGATGGAGGCCCGCATCGCCGAGATCGGCCGCATCCTGTCCGAGGCCACGGTGGTCACCACGCCGAAGCGCTCCAACAAGGTGAACGTCGGCTCGGTGGTGACCGTGAGCATCGCCGGCGCCGAGCGCACCTTCACCATCGTCGGTGCTGCCGAGAGCGACGTGGCCGCCGGCAAGATCTCCAACGAGAGCCCTGTGGGCGCTGCGCTGCTTGGCCGCAAGAAGGGCGACGTGGTGGAGTCCACCGGCCCGACCGGCAAGGTGACCAAGATGGAGATCGTGAAGATCGACCACTAAGGCTCCGCTTGCGCTGGTGCGGCAAGCGGAATGAGCTGCCGCTGCGGCTTCGGAGGGCACGTCATCTCGCAGCTCTAAGCCTTCGTCGCGCATCAGGCGCGCTTGGCCCTTCGCTGCGATAGGGCGCGCCCCGCGAACCCTCGCTAGCTCGGATTCAACCTGCGACATCGATGGAGAAGCTGATGGCAGAAGAAAAGATCGAAGAGACCGTGGTCGAGGACGACCCCATCGAGGTGCGCCGCGCCAAGCGCACCGCCCTCATCGAGCAGGGCATCGACCCCTACGGCCATGCCTTCGAGCCCTCGGCCCACCTCGCTGAGCTGGAGGAGCGCTATGCTGGCCTGGAGGACGGCGAGTCCACCGAAGACGAGGTGACGGTGGCCGGCCGCATCATGGCCCGTCGCGTCCAGGGCAAGATCGCCTTCCTGGAGCTGCAGGATATGAGCGGCACCATGCAGCTGTTCTGCCGCATCAACGCCCTGGGCGAGGACGCCTTCGCGCGCCTGTGCGACCTGGACGTGGGCGACTGGATGGGCGCCCACGGCACCATGATGCGCACGCGCCGGGGCCAGCTGTCCGTGGCGGTGGACTCCTTCGAGCTGCTGTCCAAGAGCCTGCGCCCGCTGCCGGAGAAGTTCCATGGCCTGACCGACAAGGAGACGCGCTACCGCCAGCGCTACGTCGACCTGGTGGTGAACCCCGAGGTGCGCGACACCTTCCAGAAGCGCTCGCGCATAGTTTCGGCCATCCGACGCTACATGGAGGACCAGGGCTACCTGGAGGTGGAGACCCCCTTCCTGCACGGCATCATCGGCGGGGCCAACGCCAAGCCGTTCGTGACGCACTTCAACGCCCTCGACCGCGACTACTACCTGCGCATCGCCACCGAGCTGCCGCTCAAGCGCCTGCTGGTGGGTGGCTTCGAGAAGGTGTACGAGATCGGGCGCCAGTTCCGCAACGAGGGCATGGACCCGCACCACAATCCCGAGTTCACCACCATGGAGGCCTACGAGGCGTTCAGCGACCTCTCCGGCATGATACGGCTGACCCAGGGCTGCATCCAGGCGGCTGCCCAGGCGGCGTGCGGCGGCTTGCAGGTGGAGTACCAGGGCACGGCCATCGACCTTTCGGGCGACTTCCGCGTGGCCTCCATGATAGAGCTGGCCAGCGAAGGCGCCGGCGAGGACGTGTCGTTCGAACGCACGCGCGAGGAGCTGGTAGCCATCCTGGAGAAGCACGGCGGCCATGCCGAGGCTGCGTGGGGCAAGGGCAAGCTCATCGCCGAGGTGTTCGAGGCGGTGGCCGAAGCCAAGCTCATCCAGCCGACCTTCGTCATCGACCACCCGCTGGAGGTGAGCCCGCTGGCCAAGAAGAAGGCCGACAACCCCGAGCTCACCGAGCGCTTCGAGCTGTTCATCTGCGGTCATGAGTACGCCAATGCCTTCACCGAGCTCAACGACCCGGTGGACCAGGCCGAGCGCTTCATGGCCCAGGTGGCCGCGAAGGACATGGGCGACGACGAGGCCATGGGCTTCGACGCCGACTACATCCGCGCGCTGGAGTACGGCATGCCGCCGGCAGGCGGCGTGGGCATCGGCATAGATCGCTTGGTCATGCTGCTGACCGACTCGCCCTCCATCCGCGACGTGCTGCTGTTCCCCCACATGCGTGACGAGGCGTAGCCGACCGAGCGACCGCAGCCCAGAGAAGCCGCCCGGCCCCGTGCCGAGGCGGCTTCTCCTTTGCTGGGCCATTGGTGTCCGGTCGCAGGGGCCTGGCCGCCAGCATCCCAGCGAGCAGAGCCTGGTCAAGGCGCAGGTCGCTGGGATGCTGCCCTGCCCGCGGGCGCAACGGGCGCCAACGGCCTATCGCGCCGCGCTTGTGGCCCGCGGGCCCACCGTGCCAGCAGCCTACCTCGCTGCCCTCGCTTCCTTCGCCTGCTTGCGGCCGATGAGGTAGAGCGGAACGCCGATGGCGTAGGCCACCGCCGCGATCAGCAGGTAGGTCAGGCCCGAGGCGTAGATGAGGTACAGGGCGAACACGGTGCCGATGATTCCGGTGGCCAGGCCGTTTTTCCGTGAGAATCGGACGCCCTCGGGCCACTGCTCCTTCCACGCCACCTTCCACAGGTACAGGGCGCAGGTCATGTAGCAGGGCATGCACATGACCGCCGATATGTCGACCACCACGTCCCAGGCGTTGCCGGCCATGAAGTGCGAGGCCACGAGCCCGGCTTGGATGACGACGGTGCTCCACAGCAGCGAGTAGCTGGGCGCGCCCTTGGAGTTCTGTCGGGCGAAGCGCTTCGGGAAGATGCCGTCGCGGGCGGCGAACAGCGGCATCTGGGCGAGCATCAGCATCCAGACCAGCCACGATGACAGGACGGCTACCACCACGCCCACGTTCACGATGGCCGCGCCCACGTCGCCGAAGCGGTCCTGCATGATGGCGGCCATGGACGGGTCGGCCATGGCCGCGACGTCAGCGGAGGTGTAGACGCCCAGCGGCAGCACGGATACGACGCTGTAGAGCAGCAGCACGATGACGAACCCGATGGTGGTGGCCTTGGACACATCCGACTGGGTCTTGGCCTCGCCAGACACCACCACCGCGCCCTCGATGCCGGTGAACAGGAACAGCGTGATCATCATGGTGCCCGACACCTGGCCCATCACGTCGCCGAAGTTGAACGACAGCGCGATCCCGTCCTTCGCGTAGCCCCAGAAGCCCTCCAGGAACACGCCCAGCTGGAACACGGTCATTAGCGCCACGATGAAGATGAGCACCGGCACGATCTTGCCGATGGTGCCTATCACGTTGATGGCCGAGCCGCTCTTCACCCCGCGGCATGCCAAGGCGAACATGGCCCAGGTGATGACGGACGCCCCCACCAGGGAGGCCACGTTGCTGCCGTCGCCGAACACCTGGGGCAGGAAGTAGCCGACGGCTGCCATGATCATGACCCCGTAGGCCACCAGGGCGATGCAGTTGCACACCCAGTAGCCGTAGGCGATCAGGAACCCCACGAACGTGCCGAAGCCGCGCTCGGCGTAGGTGTAGATGCCGTTCTTCAGCTCTGGCTTCACCTGCGCCAGGATGCGGAACGTGTTGGCGATGAACCACATTCCGAAACCGGTGATGGCCCACGCGACGATCTGGCTGCCGGCCGAGGCGCTGGCGGCCATGGACTGTGGCAGGTTGTAGATGCCGCCGCCCACCATGGCCGATATGACGATGGCGGTCAGGCCGACGACCCCGACCTTCCGCGCGTCGGCGGGAGCGCCCTTGGCGAGGCTCTGCCCTGATCGATGCTGGGACGCACTGGGGGTCGTCGCGGGCGTGGGCGCAGGTGCGGGCCCGGAGTGGTTGCTGGTGCGGCTTGCCATGACAGGTCCCTTCGTCGAAGCAGCTCCCACGTCGGCCACGCGGGCTGACACGGGAGCTGCGAATCGTAACGGGTCTCGTGCGGCGCTTGGCAGGTGCTAGGCGGTGAACACGCCGCTCGAGATGCTGTAGATGATGCCCACGACGCCCAAGATGATGACCGCCACGCAGAGCACCTTCTCCCACTTGGTGAAGTAGCCCAGCACCGAGCCCTTCTGGCCCGCCTGCTTGCGGCCGATGATGAACAGCGGGATGCCGATGGCGTACACGAACGCCGCGATCATCAGGTAGTTCAAGCCGGCGGCGTAGACCAGGTACAGGGCGAACACCGTGCCGATGATGCCGGTCAGCAGGCCGTTGGTGCGGGAGAAGCGCACCCCGCCCTCACCCTTCTTCCAAGGCTCCTTGACGGCCACCTTCCACAGGAACAGCGTGCACATCAGGTAGCAGGGCATGGCCATGACCGATGTGATGGAGATCATGGTGTTCCATGCGTTGCCGCTGGTGAAGTGGCACAGGATCAGCAGCACTTGGATGGCGATGGTGGTCCACAGCAGAGAGTAGCTGGGAGCGCCCTTGGCGTTCTGCTCGGCGAAGCGCTTCGGGAAGATGCCATCGCGAGCGGCGAACAGCGGCATCTGGCCGAGCATCAGCATCCACACCAGCCACGAGGACAGCACCGAGATGATGACGCCCACGTTCACCATGACCGCGCCCCACGCGCCGAACTTCTGGCTCATGATGGCGGCCATGGACGGGTCGGCCATGCCGGCGATCTCGCCTTGGGTGAACACGCCCAGCGGCAGCAGCGACACGAGCACGTACAGCGCCAGGATCACCAGGTAGCCGATGGTCGTGGCCTTGGCCACGTCGTTCTGGCTCTTGGCCTCGCCCGACACGACCACGGCGCCCTCGATGCCGATGAACAGCCACAGGGTGACCAGCATGGTGCCGGAGACCTGGCTCATCACGTCGCCGAAGTTGAACGACAGGGCCGAGCCATCCTTGGCAACGCCCCAGAAGGCGTCCATGAACATGCCGAACTGGAATATGGTCAGGATCAGCACGATGAACACCAGCACGGGCAGGATCTTGCCGATGGTGCCGATGACGTTGAGGAACGCGCCGCTCTTGGCGCCGCGCAGGGCCAGCCAGAGCATGAGCCACGTGATGACGGTGGCGCCGATGATGGAGGGCCAGTTGTTGCCGCCCTCGAACACGCCGGGGAAGAAGTAGTTCATCGTCGACATGATGAGGACGCCATAGGCCACCAACGCGAAGCAGTTGCAGATCCAGTAGCCGTAGGCGATCAGGAAGCCCACGAACTTGCCGAACCCGCGCTCCGCATAGGTGTAGAGCCCGTTCTTCATGTTGGGCTTCACCTGCGCCAGGATGCGGAACGTGTTGGCGATGAACCAGATGCCGACGCCGGTGATGGCCCACGCCACGATCTGGCTGCCCGCCGAAGCGCTCGCAGCCATGTTCTGGGGCAGGTCGTAGATGCCGCCGCCTACCATAGCCGAGATGACGATCGCGATCAGGCCGATCAGGCCGACCTTCTTCGCGCTGGTCGAAGCCTTAGCGGGCTTCCCGCCTTTGCCTGCGGCCGCCGCGGGGGCGTTCGCCGAGGCGTTGGCGGATTGAGCCGTGGTGGCGACTGTCTTGGTCTCAGCCATGATAGTCTCCTTCGAACAATCCGTCAGGGCGCGGCCTCGGCCGCGGTCGCAACCGCGCCCTGATCTCCTATCTTGGTGTCACGCGGCTACTTCAAGCCGGTCAGGGTCTCGAACCCCTGGTCCTTCAGCCAGTCGGTCAACGTCATGTCGTTCAGCTTGCCGAAGCCCTCCATCGGGATGGCGTCCTTGGCCAGCGTCACGTACGGGCCGACGGTGATGGCGTTGCCGATCTGGTTCGGCTTCATCATCACGTAGTTGTAGGAGATGTAGGTGCGGTCGAACAGCACGCCGGAGTCGTTGCCGCACTCGACGACGGACCAGACGATCTCCTTGCGGCGCTGGTTCAGGAAGTCCACGAGGTCCTGCTCGCTGTCGTTCTCGGTCCACAGGCCCGCGTCCTCTATGAAGAGGTTGGCCGCGTAGTCAGGGTCGTTGGTCAGCGAGATGGCGATGAAGCACCACACGCCGTAGGCCTCGCCCTCCTTGAGGGGCTGGCCCTCCTTCGGGCGGTAGGCGACGACGCCCTTGTTGGCGCAGATCACATGCGCGCCCGGGGCGGGGTGGTAACGGCGGTCGGCGTCGGTGCCGAACAGCTCGATGCCCGCCTGGATGAGCGGCTTGCCATCGAAGACCTTCAGCTCGGAGCCATCGAACTGCTTCTCGGTGAACAGCGGCTCGATCTTGCCGTTCTTGATGTCGTCATGGGCGGCGAGGTCGTGCCCCCAGATTTGGCCCTGGATGCCGTTGAAGGAGCTGGCGGTGATCATGTTGATCTGGCCGACGTAGGCATCGGCGCACTCGCCCTTGTCGTAGGTGACGATGCGGTCGATGAGGGCGTCCTTGGTCTTGTCCACGGCGCCGCAGGACACCTTCAGTACGTTCACGTAGCCGTTGCCGTAGGCGCCTGGCATGCCGTAGCCGTCGCACCACTGGTCGTAGGGGCTGATGGCTGTGCGGTCGATGTGCGGCGTGCGCATCTTCTCGTGCTTGCCGATTGCGGTGGCCACCATGCGGTTGTCGCGTTTCTCGGAAGTCATCTCGGTACCATCCCTTCGGTTGGTTGATCGAAGCGCCGGTGTGGAGGGAAGGGGCTGTCGTCCGATCATGGTGTGTAGAAATCTCTCCCCCTGGCCGCATCCTAGTCGTGCCACCGCATGGTGGGGGCACTCGCGCTGGGGCTGTTTCTCTTCCGCCGCGTCCTCGTTGACTGGCTGTCAAGTTCGCAGGTCGGATTCGGGCACGCGGGCGACCGGGCGCAGGAGGGCCGACCCGAGGGCGGCTGCGCCCCGGCGGGAGGGGCGGCTGGCGGAGGTGCGAAGAGGCCGAGGCGGCCAAGGCTGGCGCAGCGGCGCGCGGCTGGGGGAGGGGCCGCCGATTCTTTCGTTATCTCAACAGGACGACTTCACTTTGTCGCTATCCGGTCCGCAAGGGGCCGCCCGGGGGCTGCAGGCGCGTATGGTTGGTTTGCCTCAGGGGGCCTAGCGATCCTTGGGACAGGTTCTATCAGACACGAGTCCTAAGGAGGGAATTATGGGTTCCCATACCGCATCGGCTACGGCGAAGCCCCAGGCAGCTGCCACGAAGAAGCCCACGGGCGCCTATATCAGCCTGATGGCCCTGGTCATGATGAACGTGACCATCATCGGCAGCGTTGCCAACGACGTCCAGCAGGCCTACTACGGCCTCTCGTCCGTCACCCTGTTCATCATCGGCGCGTTGGTGTTCTTCCTGCCCACGGGCCTGGTGGCCGCAGAGCTGGCGTCCGGCTGGGGGCAGCGAGGCGGCATCTTTCGCTGGGTGGGCGAGGCGCTCGGTCCCGGCCTGGCGTTCACCTGCCTGCTGATCCTCTGGTTCCAGACCTCGATCAACTTCGGCATGGGCGTGGCGTCTGCGTCGGCCACCATCGGCTTCTACACGCCCGATTGGGACTGGGCGGTCCAGTTCATGAACAACCCCACCAACCAGATCTTCATCATTCTGGCGTGGCTGGCCTACTACTGGGGCCTCACGTGGATTTCCACCCACGGCGTGAAGGCGTTCGCGCGCCTGACCAAATACGGCGTCATCATCGGCACGTTCATCCCGCTGGCGTTCATCGTCATCTTCACGGCGGTGTGGCTGGCGCAGGGCAACGTGTCCAACGTGACGCCCACGCCCGAGGCGTTCAACCCCTTCAGCAGCGGCTTCAGCCTCACCAACCTGGCGCTGGCCGCGGGCGTGTTCTTCAGCTTCGCCGGCATCGACATGAACGCCGCGCACATCAAGCAGCTGAAGAAGCCGCAGAAGGAGTTCCCGCTGTCCATCTTCATCGCCATGATCCTGACGCTGATCATCTTCATCGCCGGCACCGTCTGCATCGCCATCGTAACGCCGAAGCAGGACATGAACCTGGTCTATGGCCTGTACCAGACCTACAAGATCCTCGGCGCCACCTTCAGCTGCCCCTGGATCTACGTCGCCTTCGTGTGGGTCGGCTTGGGCGCCTCCATGGCGTCGCTCGTCACCAACATGGCGGGCCCGTCGTTCATGCTCGGCCAGGCGGGCCGCTCCGGCTTTCTGCCGAAGGTCCTGCAGAACTCCAACAAGCATGGCATGCCGAGCCGCTTGATGTACCTGCAGATGGCCTTCATGACCCTCATCGCGTTCCTGTGCTTCCTGATCCCGAACATCGAGGGCTTCGTGGTCCTGATCACCCAGGCCATCACCATCCTCTACATGATGTACTACGTGCTGATGTTCGTGTCGTTCCTGAAGCTGCGCCACGACCAGCCCAACCGCCCGCGCCTGTTCAAGGTGCCCGGCGGCAGCGTGGGCGCGTGGCTGGTCGCGGGCATCGGTCTGCTGGCCTGCCTCTTCGGCATCGTGCTGGCCATCATCCCTCCGGCCCAGGTGGCCGAAGAGGTCGGCAGCC
>CANOCK010000057.1 GCA_947564525.1 uncultured bacterium
GCCACCCCACCATCGAGGACAACGTGACCATCTACTCCAACGCCAGCGTGCTCGGGGGGGAGACGGTCATCGGCGAGGGCTCCTGCATCGCGGGCTCCACCTTCGTGACCTCCAGCGTGCCCCCCCGTTCGCGCGTGTCGGTGAAGGCGCAGGAGATCACGGTGCGCCAGCCTGGCGAGCGCGATTAGGGGCCTGCGAGCCGTCGGCTCAGCGGCTGGGCCAGCGCAAGCCGCAGTTCCAGCACTCGGTGGCATCAGCGGCCACGGTGGCGGCGCAGCGCTTGCAGGTGGTGTGGGCGCGGGGCTCCTCGGGGGCGCCCAGCTCGCGGGCCTGCAGGGGGAGCGGCACGACAGCGGTCGGGGTAGCGGCGCTGGCCAAAGTAGCGGCGCTGGCCAGGCCGGTCGAGGCGGCTGGGCTGCCAGGGACGGCCGGGCCGGTCGAGGCGGCCGCATCGGGCTCGGCAGCGCCAGAGGCGGCCAGCTCGCAGGCGCCAGCAGCTTCGCCCTTGGCGGAAGCGGCCTTCCGGGCGCGCTTCGCCAGCGCTATCCCATAGGCGTCGAGCAGGCGCTTCTTGCGGTTTTCCGGTACCATGGACGCATCACCTCCCGCCCATTGTACAAGCGAGGCCCGACCATGCCGTCCATCAACTTCCACAACGCCAAGTTCTGCGCCGCCTATGGGACCGTCGATCAGCTGCCCGCCAGCACGGCGCCCGAGGTGTCGTTCTCAGGGCGGTCGAACGTGGGGAAGTCGTCGCTGCTGAACAAGCTCATGTTCCGCAAGGGGCTGGCCAAGGTGTCCTCGACTCCGGGGAAGACCGCCACCATCAACTTCTACGACGTGGACGGGGTGGACTTCGTCGACCTGCCGGGTTACGGCTATGCCAAGGTGGCGAAGTCGGAGCTGTCGCGCTGGTCGGACCTCATCGAGGGGTACTTCAACCAGGAGCGCGCCTTCGCCCTGGCCGTGCAGCTGATCGACATCCGCCACGAGCCGTCCAAGCTCGACCAGCACATGGTGGGCTTCCTGCAGGAGTCGGGCCTGCCCTTCGCCATCGCGCTGACCAAGGCCGACAAGCTGTCCAAGCAGCAGGCGGCCAAGCAGCGGGCGGCCATCGTGCGATCGCTGGGGCTGCCGGGGACGGTGCCGGTGGTGCTCACCTCGTCGGAGAAGGGCACGGGCATCGACGAGCTGCGCTTGGTCATCAGCCAGTCCGTGGACAGCTTCGAGGCGCTGCTGGGCGAGTAGCGGTGCGCAGGGCCTGCCGGGCTAGCGGCACGGTGGCCGGTTGCGGACTCGGGTCGGCCGCGGCCCCGGGTCAGCCGGGAGGCGGAGCGCCGCCGGCAGAGTGGGCCTTCGCGGCAGATTGCCCGAAGAGGCGCGTCCCGGCGCCACCTTCGCATATATAATGGTCAGCATGCATTCGACCACTGGGTCAGCACGCAGCACCGACCGAAGGAACCGCCCATGAAAGCCTACAACCCCCATGAGATAGAGCCGCGCCTCCAGCTGAGGTGGGAGGAGGACGGCCTCTACGCTGTCGATGAGCACTCCGACAAGCCGCGCAGGTACGTGCTGGAGATGTTCCCCTACCCCTCCGGCGACATCCATATGGGCCACGTGAGCAACTACACCTACGGCGACGTGGTGGCGCGCTACTCGCGCATGCGCGGGTTCAACGTGCTGCACCCCATGGGCTGGGACGCCTTCGGGCTGCCGGCCGAGAACGCTGCCATCAAGCACCACAGCCACCCCGCGAAGTGGACCTATGAGAACATCGACACCCAGCGCGCCAGCTTCAAGCGCATGGGCTTCAGCTACGACTGGGACCGCACCGTGGTGGCCTGCGACCCCGAGTACTACCGCTGGGGCCAGTGGATATTCCTGGAGCTCTGGAAGCGCGGGCTGGTGGAGCGCCGCAACAGCCCGGTGAACTGGTGCCCCGAGTGCGCAACGGTGTTGGCGAACGAGCAGGTCATCGAAGGCCGCTGCTGGCGCTGCCACAGCGAGGTGCAGAAGCAGGACCTCACCCAGTGGTACTACAAGATCACCGACTATGCCGAGGAGCTGCTGGCCGACCTGGACCAGCTGACCGGCTGGCCTGAGAACGTGAAGCAGCAGCAGGCCAACTGGATCGGCAAGTCAGAGGGCGCCAACGTCGACTTCGAGCTGCTGTCGGCGGAGGGCGAGCCCACGGGCGAGTCCATCACCGTGTTCACCACGCGCGCTGACACGCTGTTCGGCTGCTCGTTCTTCGTGCTGGCTCCGGAGTACGCCGGGCTGCACGAGCTGGTGGCGGGCACCGAGCACGAAGCCGAGGTCATGGCGCTGGTGGAGGCGGCGTCGAAGGTGAGCGCCGTGGAGCGCGCCCAGGGCGACCACGAGAAGCATGGCGCGTTCACCGGCCGCTACGTAGCGAACCCCGTCAACGGCGAGAAGGTGCCCGTGTGGGTGGCCGACTACGTGGTGGCCGACTACGGCACCGGCGCCGTGATGGCCGTGCCCTGCGGCGACCAGCGCGACTTCGAGTTCGCCCGCAAGTACGGCCTGCCCATCATCCCCATCATCCTTGGCGACGACGACCCGCTGTTCCCGCAGCTCAAAGACGAGCAAGGCCGCGTGGTCACCGAGGTGGACTGGCCGGAGGCCTACGCTGCCGAGGGAACGCTGGTGCAGAGCGGCCCCTACACCGGCATGGTGGGCGGCAAGCACTCGCCGGGCGAGGCGGCCATCGTCGAGGCGCTGGAGAAGGCCGGCAAGGGCAAGCGTGCCACGGAGTACCGCCTGCGCGACTGGTTGATCAGCCGCCAGCGCTACTGGGGCAACCCCATCCCGGCCATCCACTGCCCCGCGTGCGGCGTGGTGCCGGTGCCCGAGGAGGACCTGCCCGTGCGCCTGCCCGAGGACATCGACCTGGCCGCGGGCGAGACGTTGGCCACCCATGCCGGCTTTGTCGACACCGTGTGCCCCCAGTGCGGTGGCCCTGCCAAGCGCGAGACCGACACCATGGACACGTTCACGTGCTCCAGCTGGTATTACATGCGCTACACCGACCCGCACAACGTGCACGCGCCCTTCGACTCGGCGCGCGCCAACGCCTGGATGCCCGTCGACCAGTACATCGGCGGCATCGAGCACGCCATCCTGCACCTGCTGTACAGCCGGTTCTTCACCAAGGTGCTGCGCGATGCCGGCATGCTGGACTTCGACGAGCCCTTCGCCAACCTGCTGTGCCAGGGCATGGTGCTCGACGCCAACGGCGAGGTCATGAGCAAGTCGAAGGGCAACGTGGTGAGCCCCGAGGAGATGATCGCCGAGTACGGCGCCGACGCTGTGCGCGCCGCCATGCTGTTCATGGGCCCGCCCGACAAGGAGAAGCTGTGGAACGAGGATGGCCTGGCGGGCATGTACAAGTTCCTCAACCGCGTGTGGCGCATCGTGTTCGACCTGGTGGGGAAGGCGGGCGACGAGACGCTGTTCGACCCCGAGGCCGACGCGGCCCAGGCTCACGACCTGGCCATGGCCATGAAGCGCGAGCGGCACCGCGTGGTGGGCAAGGTGACCGAGGACTTCGAGCGCAACAACTTCAACACGGCGCTGGCGGCCATCATGGAGCTGACCAACGCCACGGCGGCGTTCCTGCGGCTGCGCCCGGCCGAGCACCGCATGGAGTGCAAGACTGGCGGCCCGCTCTGTCGCGAGGTGGCCGAGGTCCTGGTGAAGCTGCTGGCGCCCATCGCCCCGCACTTCGCCGAGGAGCTGTGGCAGGTGGCGCTGGAGGGCACTGGCTCGGTGCATGAGCAGCCGTGGCCTGAGTTTGACCCCGAGCAGGCCAAGGCCGACGAGGTGGAGCTGGCAGTGCAGCTGAACGGCAAGGTGAAGGCCAAGGTGACCGTGGCTGCCGATGCCGACGAGGATGCCGTGAAGGCGGCGGCCCAGCAGGCCATCAGCGGTGCGCTGGAGGGCAAGGCGGTGCGCAAGGTCATCTACGTGCCGGGCCGGCTGGTGAACGTGGTGGCGGGCTAGCGGACGGCCTTCGGGGCAGTGTGACGCGACTTCGCGACCTCCATCAGGTGGTCCATGGTGCGGTCCTCCCGTGGGGAGGGCCGCGTTGCGCCCGGAAGCCCGGGCGCTGCGGGGCCGGAGCTGCGCTGTGCTCGCACAGGACCAGGTCAGGGTCATTTCTGCCGTGGCGGAGCGCTTGGCGCACGGCGATTGTGAAGCTGCCGTGATGCGACTGTGGTGAAACGGTTCGTTGACGCTTGTCGCTTTCCGTCAGGCCGCTGCCGTGCAATAATGGCGCGTCCGATTTTCCAAGGTCGCTTGGCGACCGCCAGATGCAGATTCGATCAGCTTCACCTCCGTCTGATCCCTACCCCGCCTTCCGCGGCTCGCAAGAACCCTCCGAGAGACAAGGAACCGACCGAACCCATGGCTGAGCTCATCAAGAAAGTACCCATCCCCACTGCTGGCGTCGCTCTGGGCCTTGCGGCTTTGGGCAACCTGCTCCAGCCCTACAGCGAGGTGGCCCGCGGCCTGTGCGGCATGCTCTCGCTGGCGCTGGTGGCGCTGCTGCTGGCGAAGGTGGTGCGCCATCCCGACATGATTCGGGAGGACTTCAAGAACTCCATCCTGGCCAGCGTGTCCGCTACGCTGCTCATGGCGATCATGCAGCTTTCCACCTACCTGGCGCCCGCCACGCTGTGGGGTGGCTTCGCGCTGTGGTCCATGGCCGTGGGGCTGCACCTGGGGCTGATGGTGTGGTTCACCTCGCGGTTCATCCGTCGCTTCCAGCTCAAGGAGGTGTTCCCCACCTACTTCATCTGCTACGTGGGCATCATCGTGGCCTCGGTGACGTCGCCCACCTACGGGGCCGAGACGCTGGGCCATGGGCTGTTCTGGCTCGGGTTCGCGTGCTACGCGGTGCTGCTGGCGGTGGTCACCTACCGCTACGCCAAGCACGAGGTGCCGGAGGGCGCCCGCCCGCTGTTCTGCATCTACACGGCGCCCATGAGCCTGTCGCTGGTGGGCTACCTGGCCACGGCGCCGGAGCCCAACCCGGTGATGGTCGGCGTCATGCTGGTGCTGGCCCAGGGCTTCCTGGTGCTGGTGCTCTCGCGGCTGCCTAAGTTCATCGGCCTTCCGTTCTACCCCAGCTATGCGGCCATGACGTTCCCCTTCGTCATCTCGGCGACGGCGCTCAGCCAGGGCGTGGCGTTCCTGAACGGCCTCGGCGCCGGGCTGCCGGCGGCGCTGGACGTGTTCGTCCTGGCCGAGACGGGTCTGGCAGTGGTCATGGTGGGCTACGTGCTGACCTGCTACCTGCGCTTCTTCTTCAAGCGGGCCGAGCAGCCGGCGCCCCAGCCGGTCGCCGTTCCGGTCGCCATGGAGGCGACCGTGGAGTAAGGCGCGGGCTCGCGCAGGCGCTGCGCGGGCGTCGTGCGAGAGAGAGGTCGGTCCCTCGGAGAAGGCCCGCTTCTGAACTAGATCCCAAAAGTGGGACGGTTAAATAAAGCCCTCAAGCGGCCCTCATCGAATGGCTCCGGTACTGCACCGGGGCCATTCCTTTCAATCGGGCTTGGTAGCGTCGCATGTTCCAATAGACGATGCAGTCGTTTAGCTGGTCTTTGAAGGAGTCGAAGGAATCGAACTCCCGGCCGCGGTAGAACTCGTCTTCCAAGTGCCCGAAGAACCCTTCCATGCAGGCGTTGTCCAGGCAGGTCGCCTTTCTCGACATGCTCTGCGTGATGCCCATCTCCTCAAGACGCCTCTGGTAGGCAAGCTGCTGGTGCTGCCAGCCTTGGTCGGAGTGGAGAAGCGCAGGTCCTTCGAGGCGTGGCCCTAAGCCGTCGAGCATCTCCATGGCCTGTGCGAAGTTGGGGCTCCTCGTCACCGGCCACGCTACGATCTCGTTGTTGTAAAGGTCCATCACCGGCGACAGGTACGCTTTGCCGCCCGCCACCTTGAACTCGGTGACGTCGGTGGCGAGCTTGGTCATCGGGGCTTGGGCGCCGAAGTCGCGATCGAGGATGTTCTCGGCGACCTTGCCCTGCTCGCCTCGATAGGAATCGTACCTCTTGCGACGGATGCGGCAGCGAAGCCCCTCTTCGCGCATGAGCTTGAGCACGGTCTTGCCGCTGATGCAGAGGCCATGCTCGGCCTTGAGCGCCATGGCGACCTGCCGGTAGCCCATGCCGTTCGGCGTGCGGGAGAAGATCCCGCGCACGAGAGGGCGCACGTCGGACCATCGGTCGGGTTTGGGGCTTTTCCCGCCTGCATAGCGGTAGTAGGTGCTCTTGGGCAGCCCAAGCTCGTCGAGCACGAGCCTGAGCGGGTAGTCGCGCCTCAGCGAGTCCGCCGCTTCTGCTCGATCTCGTCCGCCAAGGCGTTGATTCGTTTTTGGATTTCGAGCTCCAGTTCCAGCTCGCGCACTCGCGCTTCCAGCTCCTCTTCGCGGGAGGAGAAGGAGGCCCTTGCCTTCTTGGGCCTGCCCTTCGGCTTGGGCAGAAGGGCGTCCGCGCCACCCTCTCGGTAGAGCTTGCACCAAGCGTCTATCTGGGTTTTCGATCTGAGGCCGTAGGCCTTCATGGCCGCAGGCTTGGTCATCCTCCCCTCGATGACGGCTTTCGCCGCCTCGACCTTGAGCTCGTGCGGGTAGGTGTTATGCCCGGTCACGAACAGCGCCTCCTTTCCGAGGGCCCTGTAAGCGTAAAGCCATTTCCTTGCGATGGTGACGGATATCCCCAGCATCCGTCCGACCGCCTTTTCCGCGTAGCCGGCCTCGAAGCATCTTACCGCCTCGACCCTGACGTCTGTTCCGTGCCTCAAGCTATCACCCCTCAAAACAAGTGGGACTGGAAACTTTTGTTTCCAGTCCCACTATCGGGGTTCAGTTCAAAGGGGCGTCCCCTGTTCACGCTTCGCGCACGTCGGGGAAGGCCTCTGCTTCGAACTCCTCAGTGAGCGCGAACGTTATCGGGTTGCGCCCCCGCACCTTCCTCACCACGTTCTGATTCTCAAGTCGGCCCAGGTGGTTGCGCGTTTGCTGCGTGCCCAAGGCCAGCAGTTCCGCTAGCCGTTCGAGCGCCAGGTCGTCGAACATGCCGAACGACGCCTGCTGGGCGAGGATGAAGATGAGGGATGTCTCCCTCTTCGAGAACCTGCCTTGGAGCTCGAGCTGGGCGCTGCGCTCGCACAGCAGGTCGTAGCGCACCTTCGCTCGCTCGAGCTTGTCGATCAGCTCGCCCTGGGCCATGAAGATGAAGTTGAGCATCGTCGCCACGAAAAACGTTGTCTCGCCATGGTTGAGCGGGTTCTCGACGGCCTCGAAGGCCCGATAGTAAGCAGGCCTGTTCTCCGCGATGACGCGCGAGAGCGACAGCGCAGTTGGCTTGGAGAGGGCCTCTTCCAGGAAGAGCGAGAGCAGGTAGCGCCCCGTCCTGCCGTTGCCGTCGTAGAAGGGATGCGCGTACTCGAAGATGTAATGGGAGATCAAGGCGCTGTATACCGATGGCATCTCGTCGGACCGCACGATGCGCAGCATCGCCTCCATGGCCTCGATGATGCGGCTTTCGGGCAAGAGCCCTGCATGGCGCACCTTCACTCCGTCGGTTATGAGGACCTCGCCCTTGCGGAACAGCATGCCGTCCGGCTCGTGCTCCAGGTCCTCGCTGTCCATCACCCGATCGTAGATGGCCCGGAGGTCGGCAGGGCTTTCTGGGACCTCGGACTCTCCCGTTATGAGCTCCAGGTAGAGCCGCGCGAACTCGCGGAAGCGCCGGGCCTTCATGCTCTCTTGGGAGGATGCCTTCAGCGATTCCTCTATCTGGCGCCGGGTGCTGTGGATGTTCTCTATGGAGTTGCTGCTTATGACCTCGTCGAATGCGAGGCTCCGCAAGACCTCGTCGCCGGCGATGCCAGGGACGGCGCCCATGAGCTTCGATACCTTGCGCTCGCGGCGCAGCACCTTCTCCAGGAGAACGCTGAGCTCGCGCGGCACGCCGAGGAACAGCTCGCCTGCCTCGGTGGCGTATCCGAGGGAGAACGAGGAGTCCGCGCTGCGGCGCTCGTCAATGAGCCTCTGCAGGTTGCTGTCGCGCGATGGGGAAGCGTCCATGTGGTAGAGCGTTGCTGGTTCCTTGTAGTCCATGGGGTGCCTTCCGCGTCGGTCCGTCCTTGCTCCCAATCCTATAAATAACGCCCGGGCATTGGGGCCGTTATTTATAGGATTCTGCGAAAACTATAAATAACGGCCGTGGGCCCTGGGCGCTATTCATGGTTTTCCGCCTTGGGCATGATTTGGCGCCTGTCGCTCCGAGTACGCGCCGCCCTGCACGCCGTGCCCGCACCCGCCGCCCTGCACGCCGTACTCACGCATCCGCCGCCCCGCGCACCCGCCGCGCACCTGCGCCACCCCACACGCCGGCCCCCAA
This sequence comes from uncultured bacterium, assembly GCA_947564525.1. Taxonomy (GTDB): domain Bacteria; phylum Actinomycetota; class Coriobacteriia; order Coriobacteriales; family Eggerthellaceae; genus D16-63. The sequence goes on from CANOCK010000057.1 coordinate 8,433, forward strand.
GGCGCGTCGCATCAAAAAAGGAGGCCCCGCAGGGCCTCCTTCGCTCTCGCCGATCGTGCGGAATGCCAACCTAGCGCATGCTCGTGTTCGAAACGTAGGTGTTCTTGTCCTTCAGCATGACGTCGTGGGCGCCGCCCTCCACGATGGAAGTGGCGCTGACCACGGTCAGCTTCGCCTTCTCCTGCAGCTCGGGGATGGTCAGCGCGCCGCAGTTGCACATGGTCGAGCGCACCTTCGACAGCGTCAGGCCCACGTTGTCCTTCAGCGAGCCGGCGTAGGGCACGTAGCTGTCCACGCCCTCCTCGAAGGTCATGCCCTTCTTCTCGCCGCCCAGGTCGTAGCGCTGCCAGTTGCGCGCGCGGGCCGAGCCCTCGCCCCAGTACTCCTTCATGTAGCTGCCGTTGACCATCACCTTGTTCGACGGGCTCTCGTCGAAGCGGGCGAAGTAGCGTCCCAGCATGACGAAGTCGCTGCCCATGGCCAGGGCCAGGCTGATGTGGTGGTCGTAGACGATGCCGCCGTCGGAGCAGATGGGGATGTACACGCCGGTCTCGCGGAACCACTCGTCGCGGGCCTTCGCCACCTCGATCACCGCGGTGGCCTGGCCGCGGCCGATGCCCTTGGTCTCGCGGGTGATGCAGATGGAGCCGCCGCCGATGCCGATCTTGATGAAGTCGGCGCCGCACTCGGCCAGGAAGCGGAAGCCCTCGCGGTCCACCACGTTGCCCGCGCCCACCTTCACGGTGTCGCCGTAGTGCTCACGGATCCACTCGATGGTGAGCTTCTGCCAGTCGGAGTAGCCCTCGGACGAGTCGATGCACAGCACATCCACGCCAGCCTCCACCAGCGCCGGCACGCGCTCGGCGTAGTCGCGGGTGTTGATGCCCGCGCCCACCATGTAGCGCTTGTGCTCGTCGAGCAGCTCGTCGGGGTTGGACTTGTGGGAGTCGTAGTCCTTGCGGAACACCAGGGCCACCAGGTTGTCGGCCTCGTCAACGATGGGCAGGCAGTTCAGCTTGTTGTCCCAGATGATGTCGTTGGCGTCCTTGAGCGAGGTGTCCGACGGCGCCACCACCAGGCGCTCGCGCGGGGTCATGAAGTCGGCCACCTTCTCGGTCATGTCCATGCGGCTGACGCGGTAGTCGCGGCTGGTCACGATGCCCAGCAGCTTGCCGTGGGGCTTGCCCTCCTCGGTCACGGGCATGGTGGAGAAGCCGTGCTCCTCCTTCAGGCGCACCACGTCAGCCAAGGTCATCGCCGGCGAGAGGTTCACGTCGCTCTCGACGAAGCCGGCCTTGTAGTCCTTCACGCGGCGCACCATGGCCGCCTCGTCCTCGACGGACTGGGAGCCGTAGATGAACGACAGGCCGCCTTCGGTGGCCAGGGCCACGGCCATGCGGTCGTCGGAGACCGACTGCATGATGGCCGAGATCATGGGGATGCTCAGGGAGATGGGGCACTCCTCCTCGCCCTTGCGGTACTTCACCAGCGGGGTCTTCAGGCTTACCGCCGCGGGGATGCAGCTGCTAGGCGAATAGCCCGGCACGAGCAGGTACTCGTTGAACGTGCGCGACGGTTCGTCGAAATAGAAAGCCATGGTGCGACCCCTTCTCTGCGTGTCCTCTGCTAAGCGATGGAACCATTATAGAGGCCGGTTGGGGCCGCGCAAGCCGGAGTTGGGCGTTGGGCTGCAGGAGGCGGCCGCCCTTATGGGCGCCGGCTCGCGGGCGTTCGGGAAGCGGTTGCGAGGCGGGTGCGCGGGCGCGCGGGCAGACGTGCCGGGAGCGCGCTGGGGACGTGCGGGATGCAAGGCGCGTGCGGAGGGACGAGCGCTGGGGCGCGGAACGGGTCTGCGGCCCGGACGGAACGGGAGCGCCTGCCGCTTTGGCGGAACACGGGCGACGGCGCGCGGGGGCGGGTGCGGAAGGCGCCCGGGCGTGCCGGGCGCGCCCTAGGAGACGGTGCCGTAGACCTGCCCCCAGGCGTGGCCCGTTATGGCGGAGTTCAGCTGGGTGCACAGGCGCTCGCGGGTGTAGTCCCCCGGGGGCAGCAGCTTCACGACGCGCAGCAGGTCATCAGGCAGGTCAGCGGCTTCGGCGGCCAGCACGGCGTCCAGGCGGCGCACCGTGGGGCCGGCGGGCGCGGGGGCGGGGGCGTCGGCCGGGC
>CANOCK010000058.1 GCA_947564525.1 uncultured bacterium
GAGCGTGCAGCTGGGACGTTCCAAGCTGCACGCCATGGGGCAATCGCTACGTGCGATCGGGACGTTCCGAACCGCACGCCATGGGGCGCTCGCTACCACAGCCCCTTGACCGTGAACACGATCCTCGCGAGCGAGGCGTCGACCTCCCCTGCGAGCGTGGTCACAGGGTCCTGCACCTCGATGTCGTAGCGCAGGGGCTTGGAGGCGAGGGGCGCAAGGGCGTTTCCATCCCCGAACCCGAGCGCGCCCAGATCGTAGGGGTCGACCCTCTCGGGGGCCGAGGTGGTGGGCAGCGGCACCCAGCCCGTCCACGGGTCGGGCAAGGACGCGTCCATCACCCGCAGCTGCACCTTGGAGCGGTCGGAGACGATGGCATCCGGGTCGGCGCCTGCGACGTCCACGGCGACGTCGGCCACGGCGAGCTGGCCCAGGGAGAGCGAGCGCATCTCCACCCCGTCTCCCGACACCACGTGCACGGGGCCATGAGGGGCGTGCTCGAAGGCCGGGTCGTCGGCGAGGTCGAACCTGAAGCCCACGGCCGAGGGCACCTCGAACCGGAGCGCGAAGAACCACACGGCGCGGTAGTGCCTGTCGCCATGGGAGCCTGCGGGCAGCACGAGGTCGGGCTCGGGGACGAGGCCCGGGTGCGTCACGCCATCGGCCGCGCAGCCCACCCATCCCACGAACGACATCCCCTCGCGCACGGGCTTGGGGACCGCCGGGTCGTCGGTCACGGCCGGCAGGCGCACCTCGTCCTCCACGGTGTAGGGCAGGTCGAAGTGGCCGTCAGGGGCCAAGGGCAGCGCCTGGCCGCCCTGCTCTATGTGGGCGGGATGCTGCGCGTAGGCGTCGTCGTCTCCCAGGTGCAGGTGCACCGTGTACTCCACCGGCCTCCACCTCGCGTAGAAGGTGGCGTCGGACTCGACGAGGTAGTCGCCTGCCTCGACCCTCTCCCCTCCCTCGCACTCGGTGAACCAGCCGGCGAACTCGTAGTGCTCCCGAGCCGGGTCGGCGACGCTCGGCTTGGACGGGAAGGCGATGGGCTGCCCGTAGGCCTGGGAGGAGGTGGCCGACTGCTGGCCGTCGATGGACTGCCCGGAGTAGTCCCACGTGATGGAGTAGCTCCTCGCCTGCCACACGGCCCGGTAGGACCTGTCGCCGACCGTGCCCTTGGGGACGGTCACGCTCGCCGCAGGGGATCCCAGCGAGCCGTCGGGGGCCACGAGCGCCCAGCCCGAGAAGTCGTGGCCCGCGCGAGAGGGCACCGGCAGGTCGAACGCGTCGGACTCCACGGTGAACCCTCGCGCCCACGAGCCGCCTGCCTCCGACCACCCGTCAGGGGCATCCGCGAACGAGCCGCCGGCGAGGTCGAGCGTGGCAGAGTAGCCCACAGGCGACGAGAACGCCCCAACGTAGTCCCTGTCCGCGAGCTCCCAGGGCTGCACCTGCACGCTCTTGGAGGGCTTGGAGAGCCCGCCTCCCGTCCAGCCGTCGAAGGAGGCGTAGCCGGGCTTGGTAGCAGGGGCCGGAAGCTGGATGCGAAGCGACCCTCCCGACTCCTCGACCCACTCTATGGAGTAGGAGAGGCGGTAGAGGCCGGAATCGCCCGTATCGCGCTTCCAGCCGCGGCCCGCAGCCGAGGGCACCTCGCCGTTGCCGACGTCGAGGGTGAGCTCGTGGCGCTCCAGCGTCCAGCGGGCGCGGAGCGTGGCGCCGGAGGGCTTGTCCCAGGTGCGGGCCGAGCTGCCGTCGGCGTCGTAGTACTTGGTCCCAGCATCGTCGAAGTAGCCCTCGAACGCGTAGCCGGTCGCATGCGGCATGGTGGCAGCCGGCATGGCCGCGTCGAACGTGGCGGTCACGGAAGCCGTGCCCGCGTCCTTCGACACGCCGTAGGGGGCGTAGCCCTCGTAGACGTCGCCCATCGCGAACGCGGGGAAGGCGGCATCGAGCGCGACCGCGTACTGGTTGGCGCGCCAGGTGGCGGTGCACGACAGGTCGCCCCAGGTGCCCTGCTTGACGGTCGAGCGCACGCCGTCGACGGCGATGCCGGCGCTGCCCGCGGCCGCGCCCGTCACCTTCCATCCGGTGAACGTGTAGCCCGTGCGGGCGGGCTCGGGCAGCCGCAGGTCGGGCGTCTCGAAGGTGTAGCCCGTGGGCTGCCCGGAGAGCTCCCCTCCTGCCAGGTCGTAGGAGATGGAGTACCGGTTGGCCTCCTCGGCGAGGTACAGGTCGAAGGTCGCCCCCTGGGCGGACGCGAGGTTATGGGTCCACAGGGCGAAGGCGTGGGAGGCGGACGTCTGGTTGGCAGAGCGCGCCCACCCCTTGGCGGTGTAGGCCGGGTGCGTGCGGCCCGGGTCCCCTCTCAGGTTGAACCAGGCGTCGTAGGCCTTCTGGTCGGTGCCTATGTGGTTGCCGGCCTTGTCGAAGTAGCGCACGCTGTAGGTGATGGCCGTCCACCGGGCGTAGAGCGCCGCGTTGGAGGTCTTGTTCCACGTCCGCGCGCTCGCGCCGTCGGCCGTGTAGTACCGGGTGCCGCCGCTCGCGGCGCTCGTGTCGTACCAGCCCTGGAAGGTGTAGCCGGTCCTGGTGGGCTTGGCCGTCGAGATGCCCGGCATCGCCGAGCCGTAGGTGGCCGTGACCTGGGCATTCTGGCCCCCGCTCCCTCCGTTGGCATTGAAGGAGACCGTGTACCTGTTGGCCGTCCACCGGGCGTAGAGCGTCGCGTTGGAGGTCTTGTTCCACGTCCGCGCGCTCGCGCCGGCCTCGGTGTAGTACCGGGTGCCTCCGCTCGCCGCGCTCGTGTCGTACCAGCCGCCGAAGGCGTAGCCCGTGCGGGTGGGCTTGGTGGTCGAGATGCCTGGCATGGCGGAGCCGTAGGTCGCCGTCTTCGTCCCGGCCTGGCCGCCCGAGCCGCCGTTGGCGTTGAAGGTCACGGTGTACTTGTTGGCGATCTCGGCCAGGTAGAGCCTCTTGGTGCCCGAGGCGGCCAGGTTCTTCTGCGAGCTGCCGAAGCCGTACTTGGACGCGGTCTGGTTGGCGGACTCCGCCCAGCCCACAGCCGTGTGGCCGGCGCTCACGCCGCTGGTGGGCTTGGCGGCCAGGGCCCTGGAGGTGTCGTACTTGAACCCGCTGTCGCTGGAGAGCTTGGTGGTTCCGGCCTTGTTCCAGTACTCCACGGTGTAGGAGTTGGGCGTCCAGCGGGCATAGAGCGTGGCGTTGCCGGTCTTGTTCCAGGCGCACGCGCTCGCACCGGCCGCGGTGTAGTACTGGGTGCCGCCGCTGGCCGCACTCGTGTCGTACCAGCCTCCGAAGGTGTAGCCGGTGCGCGTGGGCTTGGTCGTCGATATCGCGGGCATGGCGGAGCCGTAGGTGGCCGTCACCTGCGCGCTCTGCCCACCTGAGCCACCGTTGGCGTTGAACGACACCTTGTACTTGCTAGCTTTCCACTGAGCATAGAGCCGAGGCTGGTTGTCGTTTACGTCTTCGCCTCCATCCCACACCCTTGTGGGCTTTCCCTCCCCGTCGAAGTATTTCGTCCCACCCTCTGCGCGAGAGAATATGCCAACCAAGTCGTGTCCCGGATTCTTTAGTAAGTCATCCCAAAATCCGGTCAGCGGTTCCGGCATTTCGTCGAAGTCGATGTATCCGAAGGAGGTAACCCCATTTCCGTTACGGGTATCGATCTCAAGCCAGTACGAGTAAGGGATCCAGTCAGCGTAGATAGTTTTTACACTAGGGTCCGTCCAGAAGTCGTCGTTCCAGTGTCCGGTTAGCCCAAAGAACCTACCGGACTCATCAGCGGTACTCCAAAATCCGCATAGTTCGTAACCGTAGCGAGTTACCCGGGTGTGAACTGAAGGTGGAATCAAGTAGCCATAGTTAAGTTGAGCAGCCGTTCCCCCGGAAACTGTTCCCCCATTCGGGTTTATGGTCACGGAGTAAGAAGGCTGAGCAGTTTTTACGTACAGAGTAACGCTACCGCGTTGCACGTCTGCCGAAGTTATCTTGTAATAGCTCGTCGGTCCGTACCCGGTGCCAGAGGGTGAGGTTCCGAAAGAAGCCACTCGAATCATAGAATCCGTCGAGCTCGGTCTGACTTGTTCACCAGCAGCGATCGTCGAGTATTCGACAATCAAGCGGTTACCATCCCAGCGTGTTTTAGAAACGTTGTCAGGATGAGTTGTGATGATGTGCACAGCAGTACATCTATTTTCGTATTCGAAATAAATGGTGAACACCGCGTCGGCATTCGATACCGCTTGAGTCGCAAAAGAAGCGCTTGGGGGGAGGGCCCCTATGGAACGCTCCCAACGAATCGACCCATCAGCATCACGCAAAGCCCCATCCTCGACGTAGAAGGACTCGTTGCCCGCATCCACCTCGACCGATGTCACGGAGGCGCAATGCGAGAACGCCTCCGGAGTGATGGCCGAGGTGTTGGAATGGATGCGGACCACGCCCTTCTTGCCCTCGGGAATGAGCAGAAGGTCAGAGAAATCGGCGTCGTAGAGGACGCCTTCGTAGGAAGATAGGTTGGGATTGCCCTCGGCCACCTCGACCGACCCAACCGACGAGCCGCGGAAGGCGGCCTCGTCGACGGAGGCGACGGATGCCGGGATGCGCACCACGTCGGCGTCGCAGCCGGCGAGGGCGCGAGGGCCGATGGAGGTTACGGAGTAGGTGGCGCCGCCATATTCGACGGACCCAGGGAGGGCCAGGGCCGTGGGCTCCTTGGCGCCTTCGGCCTCGGAGCCCTCGGCATCGACCTCGCCAGAGGGAGCGGTGCCGTCCGCCGCGAGATCATCCGCATGCTCGCCTTGGGTCGAGGCCTCGGCCGACGGGGAGGGCTGGGGTTGAGGCGAGGTTGGAACCCCTGAGCCGATGCCCCTGTCCTCCCCGTCGGCCCCAGAGAGGCCGGCAGAGGAGCCTTCGGCAGGATCGCCCGCCAAGGCGGCAGGGCCGACAGCCACGAGCTCGACGGCCCCCTCGCCCGTGACGGCGTAGGTCATGCCGTCGACGGTGAAGGACCCGAGCACAGGGGCGCTGCCGTCGAGCGAGACCTCCTGGTCCACGAAGCAGGTGGGCTTGCCGGCCAGGGCGTCGGCCACGAGCGGCACGCCCTCGCCCTCAGCAAGCGGCTGCAGGGCGACCTCGCGGCTGAGCTGCGAGGCAGCTACCGGCGATATCTCCTCGGCTGTGCCCTCAGCCAGCCCTTGGCCAGCATCATCGAAGCCGTCAGCATGGAGCTGCGCAGCCCCTTCGGCTTCGGACGACAGCAGGCCAGCCAAGGGCTCGCCCCCGGCAGCCGCGCCACCACCGGCCTCCTCGGCAACGGCGGCAGGCTGGGCGCCGAGCGCTGGCGTCAAGCCCAGCGTCAGCGCGACGACAGCGAAGAGGGAAACCAGCTTGTACCTATAGCGGAAAGAAGTTGCAGAGGCTCGCATCGAGGGCCGCTCCTTCCAGTGGCGCGATTATTCCACTGCGGAGGAGGTCCTACCGGGATGAGCCGTCATGCGCTGCTTGCGATATGCAGTGAGGAGGGCATCCACCACAGTAGAGATAATGCGGTATCGCAAACAACCGGAAATACATCCAGAGAACGATGCATAGCTGAAAGCAGATGCCCTCTTCAATGCATATTCTCCGGAATCAAACTTCTGAAAAGAGAGTAGGTATTCGATTGCTCGCGAGTCAATAGACCGCATTATCTCTGCGGCCGAGTGTATCAACCGCCCCGACGGGTTGCAATAGGGAATTTCAAGCCGCAACTGAACCGCCAGCTCATGCTCAAGAAATACGCACTATAAGCCTTAACGCCCTCGTCAGAGAGGCGTCGTCGGGGCACTTCTCGACCGGAGCCAGCCATGGCCGACAAGCCATTCAAGGGCAGCCGGAAAACCTCGTAGCAGCCCCCAGCAAGCAGCTATCGACCCACGAAGAAGCCGGCGTCGCTCGCTGCGCACCCTCCCCGAGCTCGGCAGAGCATGCTCAATGCCACAAGGGATCGCACTCTGCAGCCGCAGCTGACGCGAGAACTCGGGGTCGACCAGGAGGAGGGACGTGGCCAGGCTGCCGTCGGGTGCGCTGGGCGCGCCGCTCGGATGGCCTTTGTTTCGGGCTAGTTAAAACCAGCCAGGGGGCCCGCGGGCGGACGGTATCATAGCTGACGAGAACGCAGCTGCCACGGTTGGCCGCTGCACCGCAAGGCATCCAAGGAGGTCCCATTGTGAGTTACGTAGAGAGGGTCATCGAAGAGGTGAAGGCCAAGAACGCCGAGCAGCCGGAGTTCATCCAGGCCGTCACCGAGGTGCTCCAGTCCCTGGAGCCGGTCATCGCCGCTCACCCGGAGTACGAGGAGGCCGGCCTGCTCGAGCGCATAGTGGAGCCCGAGCGCGTGGTCATGTTCCGCGTGCCGTGGGTGGACGACGCGGGCAACGTGCAGGTCAACCGCGGCTTCCGCGTGCAGTTCAACAGCGCAATCGGCCCCTACAAGGGCGGCCTGCGCCTGCACCCCTCGGTGAACCTGGGCATCATCAAGTTCCTGGGCTTCGAGCAGATCTTCAAGAACAGCCTGACCACCCTGCCCATGGGCGGCGGCAAGGGCGGCTGCGACTTCGACCCCAAGGGCAAGTCCGACAACGAGGTCATGCGCTTCTGCCAGGCCTTCATGACCGAGCTGCAGCGCCACATCGGCGCCGACACCGACGTGCCCGCCGGCGACATCGGCACCGGCGCGCGCGAGATCGGCTACATGTTCGGCCAGTACAAGAAGATCCGCAACGTCTTCGAGGGCGTACTGACCGGCAAGGGCCTCTCCTTCGGCGGCTCGCTGGCCCGCACCCAGGCCACCGGCTACGGCCTCATCTACATCGTGGAGGAGTACCTGAAGTGCGCCGGCGACTCCTTCGAGGGCAAGACGGTGGTGGTGTCCGGCTCCGGCAACGTGGCCATCTACGCCACCGAGAAGGCCCAGCAGCTGGGCGCGAAGGTGGTCACCCTGTCCGACTCCACCGGCTGGGTCCACGACCCGGCGGGCATCGACCTCGACCTGGTGAAGCAGATCAAGGAAGTGGAGCGCGGCCGCATCAGCGAGTACGCGAAGCGCCGTGAGGGCGTGGAGTACCACGAGGGCCGCGGCGTGTGGCAGGTGCCTTGCGACATCGCGCTGCCCTGCGCCACCCAGAACGAGCTGTTCGACGACGACGCGCGCCAGCTGGTGGAGCACGGCTGCAAGATCGTGGCCGAGGGCGCCAACATGCCCACCACCATGGACGCCACGGAGTACCTGCAGGCCTCCGGCGTGGCCTTCCTGCCGGGCAAGGCGGCCAACGCCGGCGGCGTGGCCACCTCGGGCCTGGAGATGTCCCAGAACTCCGAGCGCCTGTCCTGGACCTTCGAGGAAGTGGACGCGAAGCTCAACGGCATCATGGTGAGCATCTACCACGCCATCGACGACGCCGCCCGCCGTTACGGCCACGAGGGCAACTACGTCATGGGCGCCAACATCGCCGGCTTCGAGAAGGTGGCCGACGCCATGATGGCCGAGGGCGTGGTGTAGGGGCGCCTGCCGCGGCAGCTTCCAGCGCTCGACCTGCGGGCCGCCTTCGGGCGGCCCGCTTCGCGTCTAGGGGCGGCCACGGGCCCGAGCGAGGGGCGCGGGAGGGGCGGCCGCAGCGTCGGGCGAAGGGCGGGACGCACGCCAGCGCGCCAGCGGCGTCTACCGCAACGGCAGCGCCGAAGGACCGCCTGAGAGCCGGGGAAGCAGCGGCTGCGGCGCCGCAGCCGCTAGAGGGCCTCGACCACCCGGGCCGAGGGCACGTCGTTCTGGGTGAGCACCACCATGCCCACGTCGCCCCGGGGCGGCGCCTGCACCACGAAGGCGCCCTCCACGTCGGCGCCGCGCAGGCTGGTGCCCTCGACGGCGGTGGTGACTATGACCACGTCGAGCAGCGCCAGGGAGGCCAGGTAGACCGGCCGCGGGGTCAGGGCCACGACCAGGTCCGCCCCATCGGCCAGCAGGTCCCCCACCGCCTCCGTCAGGCGCGCCTCGGTGGTGTAGCCCTCCACGGAGAGCACCCCCACCCGGCGGTCCCCCGCGGCGATCACCGTCGGCGTGGCGTAGCGCTCCGGGTGCAGGGTGTCGATGGATACGACCTGGGCCTCCTTGCGCTCGTAGAGGTCCCGCACGTCGCTCACGTGGACGCCCTCATCCGCCTCGCTCGGGCGCGGCGGCAGGATGGAGAGGATGGCGAGCCCCAGGCTGTCCGCCACCGTGGGGTCCTCCATCGCGGCCTCGAGGCCGCCCCCGGCCGCAGGCGCCTTCCCGTCCGGCGCCACGTCGGTGGTGCCGTCGTAGACCAGGGCCGTGTAGCCCTCCATGCGGCCCACGGTGTCGTCCACCACGCTGGCCGCCACGTTCCACGTGCGCCCGGTGGAGAAGTAGCCCAGCAGCACCGCCGCCACGCCGAAGGCCAGCAGCAGGAACACCACCAAGGCCAGCTTTTCCCGTGTCCGTTTGCTCATAGTGGGGTAATTATAGCCCTCCGCAGCCCAGGGCGGCCGGCCGGGGCGAGCCTACACGTTGAACTTGAAGTGCATGACGTCGCCGTCCTGCACCACGTAGTCCTTGCCCTCCTGGCGCAGGCGCCCCGCGTCACGGCAGCCCTTCTCGCCGCCGAGCCCCACGTAGTCGTCGAAGCTGGCCGTCTCGGCCTTGATGAAGCCGCGCTCGAAGTCGGTGTGGATGACGCCGGCGGCCTGAGGGGCCTTCGCCCCGATGGGGATGGTCCAGGCGCGCGTCTCGGTCTCGCCGCTGGTGAAGTAGCTCTGGAGCCCCAGCAGGCGGTACGCCTCGCGCACCAGGCGCGCCAGGCCGCTCTCCTCCAGGCCCATGGCCTCAAGGTACTCCGCCGCCTCAGCCTCGTCCAGCTCGGCCAGGTCAGCCTCCACCTTCGCCGAGATGGGCACCGGCTTGCACCCGTCGATCTCGGGCAGGTCGGCCGACGCCTGGTCCTCGTCCACGTTGGCGATGTAGAGCATGGGCTTGCTCGTCAGCAGGTGCAGGTCGTAGAGCGCCTCCACCTCCTCCTCGTCCAGGCCGAGGGTGCGGGCGCGATGGCCCTCGTTCAGGCCGGCGAGCACCTTCTGGGCCGCCTCCAGCTTCTTGACGGCCACCTTGTCGCGCTTAGCCTCCTTCTCCAGCCGCGGCAGCGCCTTCTCCACCGTGGCGATGTCGGCCAGAATGAGCTCGGTCTTGATGGTGTCCACGTCGCTGGCCGGGTCCACCGCGCCCGCCACGTGCACCACGTCCGGGTCGCCGAAGAAGCGCACCACCTCGGCGATGGCGTCGGTCTCGCGGATGTTCGCCAGGAACTGGTTGCCCAAGCCCTCCCCCTGGCTGGCGCCGGCCACCAGGCCGGCGATGTCCACGAACTCCACGGTGGCGGGCACCACCTTGGCCGGATGGTCCAGCTCTGCCAGGGCGTCCAGCCGCGCGTCGGGCACCGGCACGATGCCTACGTTGGGCTCGATGGTGGCGAAGGGGTAGTTGGCCGCCAGGCCGCCCTGGTTGGTCAGGGCCGTGAAGAGCGTCGACTTGCCCACGTTGGGCAGGCCCACGATGCCGATGGAAAGCGCCACAGTCAGCTCCTTGGACGAACGGTTCGAATCAACCTGTCCATGATAGCAAACGGCGCGCGGAAGGGCGGCTGCGCATGCTGCATGCTGCGAGCCGCCCCTCCGCGTTTCTACAGGAAGCAGGAGGCGGGAGGAAGAAGGGAAGCCCGCATCTGCCCTGGTCGCCGCTTGAGGCTCTGCGGGCCCTGTTCCCGCCGCCCCTCTTGCGATGATGCCATCCTAGGGCATCGCGCGGCCCGCGGACGCGACGCGCCCCTTCCGTTCCAAGGACGAAAGGGGCGCGTTGGCGGCTCGTTACGAAGGCGGCCGGGCGGCTGGCCGAGGCGCTGCGGGGGAGCTGAGCCGCCATAGCTGGCCGAGCCTCATGGCAGCCCGGCCCGGCCGCAGGGCCCAGAGCCGCTACAGGGCGATGATCCCTGCCGTGTTCATGACGTAGGCCACCAGGATGACCACCACGAACACCGGGGCGACGTACTTGATCATCACCACGAACAGCTTCTCGCCGCTGAACTTGCTCGACTGCCTCACCTCGGCGATGAGCGTCTGGGGCTTGATGATCCATCCGACGAAGATGCAGGTGAGCAGCGCGACGATGGGCATCATGATGGTGTTCGACAAGAAGTCGAAGAAGTCCAGCAGCTGGGAGTCCTGGTACTCGCCGATGCCGAACAGCGAGTACATGAGGTCGACCGACAGCAGCTCGTTGTAGCCCAGGTTCACGATGGTGGCCACGATCACGATGAACACCGTGCACGCCGTGATGGCGAAGGCGCGCCCCTTCTTCGTAGCGTCGTCCACGATGGACACCAGCGTCTCGAACAGCGAGATGCAGCTGGTCAGCGCCGCGAAGAACACCAGCGCGAAGAACAGGAAGCCGATGGCGTTGGCCGCGAACCCGAAGCCGGTGAACACCTGGGGCAGCACGCCGAACATGAGGCCCGGGCCCGCATGGGTGG
>CANOCK010000059.1 GCA_947564525.1 uncultured bacterium
CCCTGTGCCGCCGGCACCGCCTGCGGCCCCGGCGACCGCCGGCCAGCCGAGCCCCACGGCCGCGCTGGTCTGCGGCATCCTGGCCATCGTGTTCTCCTGGATGCCCCTGATCGGCATCGTCCTGGGCATCATCGCCATAGTGCTGGCCGGCAGGTACCTCAAGGCCGGCGGCACCGCCGGCTCCGGCAAGGCCGGCCGCATCTGCGGCATCGTGGGCATCGTGTTCTCCATCCTGTGCTTCATCCTCTACCTCGTCACCGGCTGCATGGCCATGAGCATGGTCAACGAGTACTACGGCACCTCCGGCTCCAGCGCGGTGTCGGCCGCCGTGGTCGAGGAGGAGGACGAGGCCGCAGCAGCCCGCGAAGCGGTGGAGATGCGCCTTGACCAGATCAAGGGCCGCGACCCTGAGATGATGGCCACCCTGGCCACCATGGCCTCCGACAGCTTCGAGGCGGCGTTCGGCGGCAACGGCTACGACATGACCATGGAGAACTGCGGGGTCGACCCCAACGAGTTCACCCAGGTCATGACCGAGGGCTTCGGCTACGCGTTCGACGACCTCACCGAGCTTGGCGATGACGCCACCTTGGAGTACTACCTCACCGTGCGCGACATCCGCGATGTCGTCGCCAACTTCAACGACGCCTTCGAGGCGGCCGATGACGCCGGCGAGTTCGACGCCATGAGCGACGACCAGGTGCGCCAGCGCTTCGGCGAGATGCTCATGAGCGCCGCGCGCAACGCCGACATGACCACTCATGGCCTGTTCGACGTGACCGCTACCAACGAGGACGGCGTCTGGGTCATCGACGAGGACAGCTGGAATGCCGAGCTCGTCTACTTCTTCACCCTTGAGTAGCTGCGCCCGAACCGACCGACCCAGAGAACCGAAAGGGCCCCTGCGATGGGGCCCTTTCTGCGTCCTGGCCGGGGTGTCAGCAGCGGGCACAGGCGACGGCCGAGCCGCGGGCAGGCCCGCCCTCAGGCCCTCGGGCAAGGCTGATCGCCCACCGCCACCGCACAGCGCCCGCGACTACCGCCCGGCCGCGCAACCAACTACCCTTGCCGCACCGCCTGGCGCACGATGCCGCGGCTTGCCGCATAGGTGAGCGCGAAGTAGCTGCCGTACACCACCAGCACCAGCGCTGCTGCCATGAGGATGGGCCCCTGCACCGACACTCCCAACATCTCGAACAGCGAGTCGGCCATAACGCCGATGGCGCACGCGCTATGGCACACCGCCACCACCAGCGGCAGCAGGAAGTAGACCAACGTCTGCACGAACAGCGACCGGTTGAGCATGGGCGCGTCGCAACCCAAGCGCGAGAGCGCCCGGTAGCGCGGCTGCGAGTCGGCCGCTTCGGACAGCTGCTGGATGGCCAGCACCGCCGCCGTGGATATGAGCAGGACGAACCCGATGTACACCGCCAGGTACGTGATCATCAGGCGCAACCCGGCCGACTGCGCCATCATGGCGTCGGCGGTTATGATGCGCGACACCGGCCACAGCAGGCTGGCATAAGGTTCGCCCGCCCCAGCGGTGCCCTTGTCGAAACCGCCCATGGCAGCCGGCTGCAAGGCGGCTACGGCCTGGGCCAGCGCCTCGTCGTTCTGGGTCGCCGTCTTGCCGTTGTCGGCATACATCACGTCGAGGAACTGGATTTCGGGGATGACGCCCTGGGCGCGCAATTCGTCCACTGCCTCATCGGGCACCACGGTGTACAGCGCCGTCGAGGTCATGGCGTTGTCCTCCAGCTGGGTGTCATACACCTTGGGCCCATAGGCAAGCTCGTAGCCGCCCACGGTCAGCGCAGGCTGGGCCTTGGCGATGGCCTCGGCAGTAGCCTGCGAAAGCTCCAGGTTGTTCACCATCGCGCATTCGCCTGGCGCCAGCTCCACCGCCGGCTGCCCCACGAGCGCCCGCACGGCGTTGAACTCGGAAAGCGCGAACACCGCCACGTGCTGGTCGCGCAGCGAGGCCAGCTCGGCGTTGGCCACCACTGCATCGCCCGCGACCGCGCTCGCTGCGTCCAGCAGCGGACCGAACAGCTCGTCCGGCACGCTGTACCCGTTTATCTGGGCTGACTGCGCCACCGTGGCATCCCATAGCTCCGGCGCGGCATCGCGCAGCGCCGCAGCCATGTCCCAGTCGTAAGCCTCGGCCTGGGCCAGGCGCTCGGGGGCTTCCGCCGCCATCTCAGCCCGGCGCTCCAATGGGTCGCCGCTCGACGTCGCCCGCGAGCCGTCAGGCCCGTACCACACCGCTGCTTGCAGCGTGGCGCTGTAGGGGTTCGCCTTCTCCATGCCGGTGGTGAACACCTCCACCAGCCCCATGCCAGTCGAGAACACCGTTATGCTGAAGAACAGCATGATGCACACCGCCCACAGCGAGAGGAACGCCGTGTTCACCTTGCTGGCGAGCTGGCGAGTGGTGAACGGCACGAGCCCGCGCAGGTACGCGCCAGGCGCCCGCGTGAGCAGCCCGATGACGAACCCCGCCAGCGCCCAGAACAGCACCAGCGTGCCCACCAGCATGAGCACCGTGGCCCGCAAGAAGCGCGGGTCATCCAGCATGACCAGCCCGCTTTCGATGAGCTGCTGGTACGCCACCGCCAGCAGCGCCACGGCCACCACGAACGCCGCCAGGCACACCCATGGGTTGCGCACGGCCACCTTCTCGTTCTTCGCGCTGGCTCGCAGCAGGTCGATGAGCTGGTAGCGCTGCACCGTCACCAGGTTGAACAGGGCCACCACCACGTAGATGATGGCGAAGCACCCGAGCGTCGTCACGAGCGCTTCTGCCGAGAACACGAACTGGTAGTTGCTCATGGTCACGCTGAACAGGCCGGCCGTCACGAACGACAGCCCCTGCGACAGCACGACGCCCGCCACCAGGCCCACCGCCAGCGACGCGCAGCCCACCAGCAGCGTCTCGTACAGCACGATGCGCGTGATGGCGCCCGGCCCCATGCCCAGCGTGAGGTAGATGCCGAACTCGTGCTTGCGCCGCTTGATGAGGAAGCGGTTGGCGTACACGATGAGGAAGCCCAGCACGGCCGCCACCAGCCACGAGAATATGTTGAGCATGCGCTGGGTGGTCTCAAACACGGTCTGGCTGGCCTGCGATTCTATGTCGAACAGGATGGACTGGCTCCCGATGGAGTTGAAGGCGTAGAACACCGCCACGCCGAACAGCAACGTGACGAAGTACAGCGAGTAATCGCGCACGCTGCGGCGGATGTTCCGCACGGCAAGCTTAAGCAGCATGGCGCGCCTCCCCGCCCAGGAACGCCACCACTTCCAGGATGCGCCCGAAGAAATCCTCGCGCGGCATGTCGCCGCGGCGAATCTCGTTGAACAGTGTGCCGTCCTTGATGAACAGCACGCGGTTGCTGAACGACGCGGCGTAGGAATCGTGGGTGACCATCATGATGGTGGCACCCATCTGCTGGTTCATCATCTCCAAGGTCTCCAGCATCACCGCGGCGCTGCGCGAGTCAAGCGCGCCGGTTGGCTCGTCGGCCAGGATGAGCGACGGGTCGCCCACGATGGCCCGGGCCGCGGCCACGCGCTGCTTCTGGCCACCGGACATCTGGCTGGGATACTTCTTCAGCACGTCAGCCACGCCCAGGGCCGCCGCCATGTTCTGCACCCGAGAGCCGATGGTGCCGCTCGGAGCATTCTTGATGGTCAACGCCAAGGCGATGTTCTCGAACCCGGTCAACGTGTCCAGCAGGTTGGAGTCCTGGAAGATGAAGCCCAGCTCCTCGCGGCGGAACCGCGCCAGCTGGCGCTTGGACATGCCGGTTATGTCCTTGCCGTTCACGAGTATGTGGCCGCTCGTGGGCTTGTCGATGGTGGACACGCAGTTCAGCAGCGTGGTCTTGCCGCTGCCCGACGGCCCCATGATGGACACGAACTCCCCCGTCTCCACATTGAACGAAACGCCAGCCAGAGCACGGGTCACCGAGTCGCGACTGCCGAACACCTTCTCTATGGCCCGCACCGAAAGCAGCGGCGCGGGAGCTCCGCACACGCTTGCGACTTCTTTCATGAGCATCCTCCTTCTTCGTGCTCTTCCAGGGAACGGCTCCATGCTAGAACGAGCCATCGCAGCGAGCCATCGATTCGGCTTACGAGCGCCTTACGAAGATGTAAGGCACGTGTGACCTGCGTCAGCGGAAAGGCGTCAGGGCCAAAGGGCTTAGCTGCGGACCTCGAGCCGCCTGCGGTCGTGCGGGAAGCTGAACGACACCGTGGTGCCCGCATCCTCTTCGCTGGCCAGGGCCACGCCCAGCCCCATGCGCTCGCACAGCACCCGCACCAGGTACAGCCCCATGCCCGTGGCCGAGCCATGGGCGCGCCCCACCTGGCCGGTGAATCCCCGGTCGAACACGCGAGGCACGTCGGCCACGGGGATGCCGCAGCCGTCGTCGGCCACGGTCAGCACCGTGCGCCCATGGGGCGTGCCAACCGCCTCCTCCTCAACAGCGAAGACCACCCGATGGGCACCGTACTTCGCGGCGTTCACCACCACCTGCTGCAAGCAGAACACGAGCCAGGGACGGTCAGCAAGCACCATCAGGGCCTCGGGGACGTCGAAGGCCACCTCCACTTGGCGCCCGATGAGGAAGTGGGCGTTGCGCTTCACTGCCTCGCGCACCGCTTCGAGCAGCGAGGTCTCGCGGATGACGTAGTCGTTGGAAAGCGAGCTTGAGCGCGCGGCGTACAGCGCCTGGTCCACCTGGGCCTCCACCCGCTCCAACTCGGCCTTGAGCGTGGCAGCCTCGGGGCCGTGCTGGCTCGCCAGCACCAGCTTGGCGGCAGCCAGGGGCGCCTTCACCTCGTGGATCCACAGCTCGATGTATTCGGAGTAGTCTCGCTTGTCCTGCAACAGGGCCAGGCCCTCGCGCGAGGCAGCCTGGGCCACGGCCTCCAGGGCCCCGTGGGACACGCGGCCAGCCAGGAACAGCGGCTCCTCCACTAGGTCGGGCAGCTCGATAGCGCGCTCGACCTGGCTCGCCAGCTCGACCAGCTCGCGCCAATAGCGCGCCGTGCGCAGATAGTTCCACAGTCCCGCGCCTGCGAAGCATGCCCCCACCACCCCGGCGGCGAGCAGGCAGCCATGGAGCGACACGCCCATGACCGGCAGCAGCACGACCAGGGCCCCGCACGCCGCCACGGCCAGCAGGCAGCTCAGCCAGTGGTCGCGCAAGTGCGCGCCCAGACCATAGCGCGGCAGGTCGGTCATGGCACCAGATAGCCCACGCCACGGCGCGTCTGCAGGAAGCCCTCGGGCACCCCTAGGGACGCCAATGCCTTGCGCAGGCGGTTCACGTTCACGGTGAGGGTGTTGTCGTCGACGAAGGCATCGCTCTCCCACAAGTCGCACATGAGCTCCTGGCGCGAGACCACAGCGCCGGCGCCTTCGAGCAGCATCTGCAAGATCCGCTGCTCGTTGCGGGTGAGCTGAGCGGTGCGCTCGCCGTAGGACACCGTGCCCGTGCCCAAGTCGAGCCGGATGCCGCCATGCTCGACCACCGCCGCACCGGGCTGCGCGCCACGGCGGCGCACGTGGACCTGAACGCGCGCGATGAGCACCGCAGGGCGATAGGGCTTGGTCACATAGTCGTCGGCACCTAGGTTCATGGCCATGACCTCATCGAACTCGCTCTCCGACGAGGTGAGCACGATGATGGGAACATCGCTGGCCGCGCGAAGGTCGCGGCACACCTGCAGCCCGTCAGCGCCCGGCAGGTTCAGGTCGAGCACCACGCAGGCGGGGCTCGCCGCCAAGGCGTCCTCGGCGGCCCGGTCGAAACGCTGGCAACAGGCGGCCTCGAAGCCTGCCAGGGTCAAAAGTCTTCCCAGCTCAATCCCTAAAGTGAGGTCATCCTCGATGATGTAGACCAACCTTGCCAAGAAGCCCTCGCTCACGCACTTTCTGGTATAGTGAAGCACAGTGCTTTTATTATATAAGGCGCAACGAAGAAGGTTGTTGTGAGAAACAGTCAGAATCTGCCACCGCAGCAGGCGCAGATGCAGGCGGCGCAGCAGGCCCAGGTAGCCGCCTGGCAAGCCGCCCAAGCCCAGGCCCAGGAGCAAGCCGCGGCCCAGCAGGCTGCCCAGGCAGCCCAGCAGCAGGCCGCAGCGCAGGCCCAAGCCCAAGCGGCGGCCCAAGCCCAGGCCCAGGCCGCAGCGCAGCAGGCCGTCGAGTACGCCCAGGTACAGGCTGCGTGGGCAGCCCAACAGGAGCAGGCCATGCAGCAGCAACAGCAGCAGGCCTACTACATGCAGCCGGCCGCGCCTTCGGGCCGCGCCATCGGCTCACTCATCTGCGGCATCTTGGCCATCGTCATGTGCGCCTCGGGCCCGGTCGCCCTCATCCTGGCCATCATCGGCCTCATCTTGGCGCTGACCTCCAATAAGGCCTTCGGCAAGACCGGCACCTCCAAGGGAGGCCTCGTCTGCTCCATCGTGGGCGGCGTGCTGTCCCTGGCCACCACTGTGGGCATCGTGCTGCTCTCCCTGCAGCTCTCCACCGCCCTGGCCACCGGCATGCTCCCCTTCAACCTGGACTCCGCCTTCGGCGGCGCACCGTCCGCCACCAGCACCACCACGGGCAGCGGCTCCAGCCGCAACAGCCAAGCCTCGGCCATGAGCGCTGACGGCGAGCAGCAGGCCCGTGACGCAGTGAACAACCAGCTCACCTCCATCCAGAACAAGGAGTCCTCGGCCCTGCAGGAGATCGCCACCGTGGCCGACCAGACCTTCCAGCAGACCTACGGCGCCTCCATGGCCAGCTGCAGCATCGACCCGCTCGAGTATGCGAGGCTGATGACTGAAAATTTTACCTATGACATCGACACTGTAGTAATCGCGGACACCCAGGGCGGCCATAGCTACGCCAACGTGAGCGTCTCCTGCCGCGACGTGCACGATGTCAAGAGCGCCTTCGACGAGGCCCTGGCGGCCCTGGAGTCGGGCACCGACCTCTCCTCCATCACTGCGGGCGATGCCGCCTCCCAGATCGGCGAGGCGTTCATCACCGCCGTCAACAACGCTCCCTCCTCCACCAACGCCACCTACTCCATCAACGTGAAGGACACGAGCGGCAGCTGGTCGGTCGATCCCTCCAGCTGGAACCAGTGGCTCTCCCAGGCATTCGGCTTGGCCTAGGAGGTGCCGGCTGCCATGTCCACGATCACCGACCCCATCTTCGAGCCCGAGGCGCTGCGGCAGCCCACGTTCTCCCTGGATGACCTGGACTTCACCACGATCAGCCAAGTCGCCGTCGGCCTGCCAGGCAAGGTGGACAGCAACCCGAAGACCGCCGCCATCATCCTGGCCGGCGGCACGGGCGAGCGCTTCGGCCGCGAAGGGGGCAAGCAGCTGGTCGAGATCGCCGGCAAGCCCATCCTCACCTGGTCCGCCGAGGCCTTCGACGCCGTGGGCGACATCGGCCTGATCATCATCGTATGCCCGCCCGAGCGCGCCGATGAGTACCTCAAGCGCGCCATCGACCCCTTTCCCTTCGTGACGCCCATCGTCATCGCTCCGGCTGGCTCGATTCGCCAGGAGTCGGCGTTCTCGGGGTTGGAGTTCGTCGACGACCGCTACGAGTTCGTCGTGCTGCACGACGGGGCGCGGCCGCTGATCACGCCCGACCTGATCAAGCACACCATCAACACCGTGAAGGGCAACTTCGACGCCGACGGCGCCGTGATGGCCCACCCCGCCGTGGATACGCTGAAGGTGGTCGAGGATGGCGCCATCGTGGGCACGCCCGACCGCAGCGTGTTCTGGGTCGCCCAGACGCCGCAGGTGTTCCGCGCGGGCATCTACCGGCGCGCCCATGCCGCCGCGCTCTCAGACGGGTTCGTGGGCACCGACGACTCCTCGCTGATCGAGCGCCTGGGCGGCCGCGTGCTGGTGGTCGAGGGCAAGCGGGACAACCTGAAGCTGACCGTGCCCGAGGATTACGCGCTGCTTTCCGCCGCCGTGCGCATGATGGGCCTGCGCGACCCTGAAGGGCTCTGAGCCCATGGCGACCAGGGACGAGGGCGCCATCGCCTCGCCTGGCCTGGAGCCGGCCCCGAGCGGCCCTTCCCCTGACCAGACGGCTGCTCGCGCCGCTGCGGCCGTCCCCTGCCCCTTGCGCACCGGCCTCGGCATGGACGTCCACGCCTTCGTCGAAGGGCGCAGGCTCATCCTGGGTGGCGTGGACATCCCCTACGAGCGTGGCCTGGCCGGCCATTCCGACGCCGACGTGCTGGCCCATGCCGTGGCCGACGCCCTGCTCGGCGCGGCCCGCGCGGGCGACATCGGCAAGCTCTTCCCCGACACCGACCCAGCCTACGAGGGCGCCGACTCGCTGAAGCTGCTGGCGGCCGTGGCTGGGCACGTGCGCGACCTGGGCTTCGCCATCGTCGACGTGGACTCGGTGGTGGCCGCCCAAGCCCCCAAGCTCTCCCCGCACCGCGAGGCCATGCGCGTCAACCTGGCCGCTGCCATGGGCGTGCCCGTGGAGAGCGTGGGCGTGAAGGCCACGACCACCGAGCACCTGGGCTTCGAGGGACGGGGCGAGGGCATCTCCGCCTATGCCACTTGCCTGCTGACGAGGCTGTGACCTGAGAAGACCGCTGAACAAGACGACCATGCCAGAGAAGGAGACCCACCGATGATCAAGCTCTACGACACCAAGCTGCGCCGCAAGGTGGACTTCACGCCCCTCGAGCCGGGCAAGGTGAGCATGTACGTATGCGGCCCCACGGTGTACAACCGCATCCACATCGGCAACGCGCGCACGTTCATCTCCTTCGACACTATCCGTCGCTACTTCATCTGGCGCGGCTTCGACGTCACCTACGTGCAGAACGTCACCGATGTGGATGACAAGATCATCACCCGCGCCGCCCAGGAGGAGCGCACTGCCGCCGAGGTGGCTGCCGAGTACACTGAGGCCTTCATCGGCGACATGCGCACTGCCGGCGTGATGGACCCCGATGTGCGCCCCAAGGCCACCGAGGAGATCGGCTCCATGCTGGAGCTGGTCCAGCAGCTGGTGGAGGCCGGCCACGCCTACGAGGTGGACGGCGACGTGTACTTCGACGTGCACAGCTACGACGGCTACGGCCAGCTATCCGGCCGCGACGTGGAGGAGGCCGAGAGCGGGCATCGCGCCCTGCGTGCC
This sequence comes from uncultured bacterium, assembly GCA_947564525.1. GTDB lineage: Bacteria > Actinomycetota > Coriobacteriia > Coriobacteriales > Eggerthellaceae > D16-63. Next base: position 9,197 of record CANOCK010000059.1, read on the forward strand.
GAGGGCCAGGGGCTGGAGGACCGCAAGCGCCACGAGGCCGACTTCGCCCTGTGGAAGGCCGCGAAGCCCGGCGAGCCCGCATGGGACTCGCCCTGGGGACCGGGGCGTCCGGGCTGGCACATCGAGTGCTCGGCCATGAGCCACAAGTACCTGGGGCTGCCTTTCGACATCCACGGCGGCGGGGCCGACCTGGTGTTCCCCCATCACGAGAACGAGCGCGCCCAGTCCGAGGCCGCCTATGGCTGCACCTTCGCGAACCACTGGATGCACTCGGGCATGCTGCAGGTGAACTCCGAGAAGATGAGCAAGAGCCTGGGGAACTTCCTGCTGCTGTTCGAGGTGCTGGAGACCACACGGCCGGCGGCGCTGCGGATGCTCATGCTGCAGACCCACTACCGCAGCCCGCTCGACTTCTCCATCGAGCGCCTGGACGAGGCCGATGCGGCGCTGACGCGCATCGAGAACGCGCTGAGGAACGTCGACTGGCTGGCCTCCAACGCCGTCGACGGGGCGCCCGATGTGCTCGACGGCGTGTCGCTGCGTGCGCTGGCGGCCGACGCCCATGAGGACTTCATCAGCGCCATGGATGACGACTTCAACGCGCCGGCGGCGCTCGGCGCCATCTTCACGCTGGTGGGAGAGCTGAACAGCGCTGTGGCGGACAAGTCGCTGTCGGTGGCCGATGCCGAGGCGGCCATGGCGGCCCGCGATGGCATCGCCGAGCTGCTGGGGGTGCTGGGCATCGACGTGGACGCTGTGGTGGCTGCCGAGCAGTCGACGACCTATCCGGTCGAGGTCGTCGCCTTGGCCAAGCGCCTGGGCGGCTACGGCGGGAGCGACGCCGAAGAGGCGGTGGAGGCCCTGCTGGAAGCGCGGGCACGGGCGCGAGCCGAGAAGGACTGGGGCACCGCAGACGGCGTGCGCGACGGCCTGGCCGGCCTGGGCTTCGTCATCGAGGACACGCCCCAGGGCGCGCGCGTCACCTACGAGGGCTAGCCAAGTCAAAAGGGAAGCCCCGCCTGAACTGGTCAGACGGGGCTGGATTCATGGTGGTCGGAGGGGGACTTGAACCCTCGGCACGCGGATTTTCAGTCCGCTGCTCTACCAACTGAGCTACCCGACCATATGTCGCGCTCCAAATGCGCGGTACTCTATTTTACCGGCAGCACGCAGAGAGGTCAACCCTGCCGTCCGCTCCCTTCGCCATCAAAAGCCGTAACACCCCTCCATCCAGCAGGAATCAAGCAGGCTTTGCCCCTTGCTCCAGCAGGAAC
>CANOCK010000060.1 GCA_947564525.1 uncultured bacterium
ATACGAGATCGTGATGTGACTGGAGTTCAGACGTGTGCTCTTCCGATCTGAGAGCCCGATGCCGCGCGCGACCTGCTCGTGGGCGCTGCCCGCTGCAGGGCCGCTCGCGATGGCGGGCCTCTGCGCGAGGCCGAGCCTTGCGGGCTTCGCGCTTGCTCGGTCCCCTTCGCCACGATGGAGCCCCCTCCGCATCCGACGAGAAGGGAGATCCCCTCCGAAAAGCACCATCTCCTCATGGTCTCGTGGCTCGCCTTGACAAGGCCCTGGACCTCAAGAAGGGCTGCCCCTTGCCTTGCCAGCTGCACAGCCTCATATCGGGCCTTGCTGTCGCATTTCATCTTAGGCCATCTTCCATCATCCGATGGTGCGATGACCGCTTGAGACCACCACGCCCCAATTGCACGCCAGTTGCACGTCCGTGCCACGACCCACAGGCGCCATAGCAGGAAACGGGTTGAAAACAGCCGCCTTCCAACCGGCGGCCGTGGCGGGGCGGCTGCGGCGCTACGGGTATACTGGCAGCCATGAAGGGCAACGGAGGAAAGATACTCGCAGGGCTCGTGATCGTCATCGTGCTGGCGGTCGTGTTCCTGCGCGGAGACCAGCTCGAGGAGCTGGTGAGGACCGTGCGCGAGGGCACGCCCCTGTTCCTGATGGCGGCCGTGGCGTTCCAGCTGGGCAAGTACTTCGCCCAGGGCGGCGAGTTCGTCTGGTGCTTCCGCTCCGTGGGGGCCGACCTGCGCTACCGCGAAGGGCTCAAGCTCGTGTTCGGCACGTTCTTCGTCAACACCGTGGCACCGTCGCTGAACCTGGCGGGCACCACGCTGGTGGTGGACGACTCCGGCAAGCGCGGCGTGCCTGCCGGCAAGGCCACGGGCGCGGCGCTGCTCATGCAGCTGTCCATCGACACCGGCTTCGTCATCATCATGCTCGTCGGCTTCGGCGTGCTGACGTTCACCGTAGGGCTTCAGCCCGGCTGGCTGCTGCTCGGCCTGGCGGCCATCGCGCTGGTGGGAGGGCTCGTGGCGGTCATGACCCTGGGCGGCACGCACCCGGACTTGGTGCTCAAGGTGCTCAGGCCGGTGGAGCGCCTGGTGGACAAGGTGGCGCATCGGTTCAAGAAGGGGCCCATCGACCCGTGGGCTGAGCGGACCGTGGAGTCGTTCTCCAAGGCCGCCGGCCTCATGGTGGCCCACCCGGCCACCACCGTGCGCCCTTTCCTGTTCGCCATCCTGTCCAGCACCTGCGAGCTGGGCTGCTTCGCCATGGTGGGCATGGCGTTCGGCATCCATGATATCCAGGCGCTCATCTGCGGCTACGTGGTGGCCACCCTGTTCGCCATGATCTCGTTCACGCCCCAGGGCGTCGGTGTGGTGGAGGCGGCGGTGCTCGTGGCGTTCACGCTGTTCGGCATCGAGCAGGCCACGGGCATGGCCGCGGTCATGGTGTACCGCGGCATCGTGTTCTGGCTGCCGTTCCTGATAGGTGCCGTGGTCATCCAGCGCATGAAGGCCTTCGTGGGCAAGGGCAACGGGCGCGCCGATGGGGCAAAGGGGCCGGATGGCAGCGCGAAGGGCACCGGGAAAGCGAGCCTCCCTGCGACGCAGCCGCCCGCGAAGAGCCGAAGCGAAGCTGCGGTCGCCAGCTCCTCTCCCGCCGCCGAGGACGGGGCAGAGGCCGCGCCCGCCGGCAAGCCAGCCTCCTAGCCATGGGGCACCTGGCCGACACCCCGACCATCCCCGGACAGGCCCCTGAGGCGACAGGCGCTCCCGGAGCGGCAGGGGACGCGACCTTCGAGCCGCCCCGCTCCTGCGTGCCCTTCCGCTTCGAGGAGCCCCTGCGCGAGGGCGTCATCCTGGCGCGGCCGAACCGCTTCATCATGGACGTGGCCCTGGACGGGCAGCAGGTCCGCTGCCACTGCCCGGCGGTGTCGCGCATCGGCGGCCTGGACCTGGCGGGGCGCCCCTGCCTGGTGTCGGACAGCCACGACCCCAAGCGCAAGATGCCCCTCACGGTGGAGGCCTACTCCCTGGCCCGGCCCGAGGACGCCCAGCGCCCCTGGGTGGGCATCAACCAGAACGCCTCGAACCGCTACGTGGAGCACTTCCTGCGCCAAGGCGCCTTCGCCGCGCTGGCTGGGCAGCCGGCTGCGGTGCAGCGCGAGGTGCCCCTGGGCGCATCGCGCATGGACTTCAAGGTGGATGACGGCCTGTACCTGGAGGTGAAGACGCCCCTGGTGCAGATGCAGGCCGAGGTGCCCGCCTACGTGCCGCGGCTGCCCGAGGCGCCCTTCTCGTCCACGGAGCGCTCCCTGCGCCACCTGCGGGAGCTGGCCCAGGCGCTCCAGGCCAGCGCCGAGGGACCGAAGGCGGCTGGCGACGGCGCGACCCGAGCCGAGCGCGCCGTGGTGCTCTACTGCCTCTACTACGACAACTTCGGCTTCCGCTTCTACCACGGCACCACCTACGAGGAGGTGCGGACCACGGTGGACGCGTGCCGGGCAGCGGGCGTGGAGCTGTGGCAGGCCGACTTCGAGGTCAGCCCCGAGGGCGTCGCGCTCAAGGGCTACTGGCCGCTGGAGGAGTGGTAGGGGCCGGGCAGCTGCCATTGGGCCCCGCGAGGCAATGCGCCCGCGCCCGGGGCGCCCATTGCACCTATATGCAAGGCGCGCAATACAGGGAAGGCCCCTCCGAGCCATCGCCCGGAGGGGCCTTCCACCCTCGCGCTTCGGAGCGGCCACGACGGCCGCCTCGCCAGCGTGCCGCTACATCGACGGCTCGAGCTGGCGCCCGCCCAAGCCGCTGGTGGGCTCGGCATCGGCGTCGTCGTCGTCGCGCGGCACCTTCCAGTCGGCCGAGTCGTCCGGCCTCGGCGCCATGGCATCCTCCACGCCGTCAGCGGCCTTCAGGCGCGAGAAGTAGCTGCGCGTCTCGCGCACCACCACACCCGAAAGCACGATGAGCGCGATCATATTGGGCAGCGCCATGCAGGCGTTGAAGATGTCGGCGATGGTCCACACGGCCGAGACGGTCATGTAGGGGCCGATGAACACGGCGGCGATGTAGAGCCAGCGGTAGGCCATCACGGCGCGCTTGGAGCCGTTGCTGAAGTACTCCAGGCAGCGCTCGCCGTAGTAGTCCCACCCGAGGATGGTGGTGAACCCGAACAACGCCAGGCAGGCCATGAGGATGAATGCCACCACCTGGCCGTCTATGAAGGGCAGGCCAGCCTGGAACGCGGCGGTGGTGACGGCTGCGCCCTCAAGCTCGGGCAGCTGGTAGGCACCGGTCATCACGATGGCCAGGCCGGTCATGGAGCACACCACGATGGTGTCCAGGAACGTGCCGGTCATGGAGATCAGGCCCTGGCGCACCGGTTCGTTGGTCTTGGCCGCCGCAGCCGCGATGGGGGCGGAGCCGAGGCCCGCCTCGTTGGAGAAGATGCCGCGGGCCACGCCCTTCTGCATGGCGATGATGATGGCGCCGAGCATGCCGCCCGCCGCCGCCTGCAGGCCGAAGGCGCTCTGCACGATGGTGGCCAGGGCCGCCGGCAGCTCGGTGATGTTGGCGCCGATGAGCACGATGGAGAAGCCCACGTAGACCACCATCATGGCCGGGATGACCCGCTCGGACACCCGGGCGATGCGGCGCAGGCCGCCGATGACCACCAGGCCCACCAGCACCGCCAGCAGCAGCGAGCCGGCCACGGTGGCCCAGGAGTACTCCATGCCGAACAGCGACACGGTGGCGGCCTTCTCCGGGTCGAAGAACCCGGTGATGGCGCCCGAGATGGAGTTCACCTGGGTGAACGTGCCGATGCCCATGAGGCCCACGCACATGCCGAAGAAGGCGAACAGCTTGGCCAGCCAGCGCCAGCTCTTCCCCATGCCGCGCTCGATGTAGTAGAACGGGCCGCCGAGCACGTGGCCGTCCTTGCGAATGGAGCGGTACTTCACCGCCAGCACGCCCTCGGAGTACTTGGTGGCCATGCCGAACAGGGCGGCCAGCCACATCCAGAACAGGGCGCCGGGGCCGCCGGCCACCACGGCCGTGGCCACGCCCACGATGTTGCCGGTGCCGATGGTGGCCGACAGGGCCGTGCACAGGGCCGCGAAGCTGCTGACCTCGCCCTTGCCGCCCTTCTCATTCTTGACCATGTAGCGCAGGGCGCGTCCCAGCTGCGAGAACTGCAGCCCCTTCAGGCGCACCGTCAGCAGCAGGCCGCCCACCAGGATCAGCGCCATGAGCGGCACGCCCCAGACGAAGTCGTCGATGGTGCCGAGCAGCGATTCGAAAGCTTCCATGTCCTCCCCTTCTTACCCGTGCGCAGGGCACCGCAAGGCGAATGGAGAGGATGCGGGAGAAGATGAGCAGCAACGCTGAGAGGCTGCGCCATCTCTGTCCTTTTGCCTGAGAGTTTCAGCTCGGTGCGGCCCATGCCGCGCCCTCGCCTTGCACCTTCGGCACCCGCTTGGCGGGATTCTCCAGAGGCCTCATCCACGTCCTGTCTCGTGCGATCCAGAACGCTTCCCTTGAGGTGATGCGCTTGTTTGCGAGAGCCATTGTACGCTGCGCGCCCTTGTTGTCAACCCGGGCAGGGCGCCTTGTCGGCGGGATGGCATGAGGGCCCTTGAGGGCGCCCGCGAACGAAGAAGGCCCCCGCAGCGCGCTGGCTGCAGGGGCCTTCGGGGCCGGAGGCTCTGCGCGGCGGCTTAGCCGAACAGGGCGCTCTCCAGCTTGGTCTGGGAGTCGGCGGTGGGCTCCCAGGTGTTGCCGTTGAGCTCGTAGTCGATGGTGACCGGCTCGCGGGTCTCCACCGGGGCGGCGTTGATGTACTCCATGATCTTCTCGCCGGTCCAGGCGTAGATCTCGTCGGTGCTCATGCCCGCGAACTGCTCCGGGTCGTTCTGCATCTCGTCGCTGATGGACTCCATCTTCTCCTCGATGTCGGAGAGGTTCTTCGACGTGAAGGTGACCACGGCCTGGGCGGTCTTGCCGTCGACCTCGACGCTGTCCACGGTGCCGTCGAAGCCAGCGAACACGGCGCTCATGAACTCCTCGGAGCTGATGCCGAGCATCTGCAGCGTGGACTCGGGCAGCACGGCGGACAGGTCGCCGATGACCTCGGAGTCCATGGACTTGATCTGGTTGATCTCCTCGTTCAGGCTGTCGGTGATGACCTGCTTGCTGTTGTCGGCGCAGCCAGCCAGCGCCCCCATGGCGAACACCAAGAGGCCGCTCGCCACCAGCGCGCCTAGGACCTTCTTCAGCTTCATCCCTTAACTCCCTTTCTGTTGGGTGGACTTCCTTGTGCATCCACGATGCCCCCATGATAGCCGCTTTCGCACCGCGCTGCCATAGCGCGCCACACCGCCGACCAACCAGCCCGGCTTCAGCCATCTCGCCTGCTCCCGGCCCACCCGAGACGGCGTTTTCCGCTACACTGCTTGGGATGTGTTCCGCCCCTGCGCGCCCTCCGTCGCGCGGGCCCTCCAAGGGAAGAGGTATCATGGCACGCGAGAAGTTCGGATCCCGGCTCGGGTTCATCCTCATCAGCGCTGGCTGCGCCATCGGCCTGGGCAACGTCTGGCGCTTCCCCTACATAACCGGCATGTACGGCGGTGCCGCCTTCGTGCTCATGTACCTGGCGTTCCTGGCTGTCTTCGCCCTCCCCATATTGGTGATGGAGTTCGCCGTGGGGCGTGCGAGCCAGAAGGGCGTGGCCCGCAGCTTCGACGCGTTGGAGCCCAAGGGCAGCAAGTGGCATCGCTTCAAGTGGGCAGCGCTGTCGGGCAACTACCTGCTCATGATGTTCTACACCACCGTGGCCGGGTGGATGCTGGCCTTCATGGCATACAGCATCATGGGCGAGTTCGAGGGCCTGAGCGCCGCGGAGGTGGGCGACGTGTTCAACGGCCTGCTGGCCGACCCGCTGCAGATGACCCTGTTCATGCTGGTGGTCGTGGCCATCGGCGTGGCGGTGACCCGCGCTGGCCTTCGGAACGGCGTGGAGCGCGTGACCAAGGTGATGATGGTGGCCCTGTTCGCGGTGCTGGCCGTGCTGTGCGTGCGCGCAGTGACCCTGCCGGGCGCGGCCGAGGGGCTGAGCTTCTACCTCATGCCCGACTTCGGGAAGCTCTTCGCCGGCGGCTGGGGCACCTTCTTCGACGCGGTGCTGGCGGCCATGGGCCAGGCCTTCTTCACGGTGTCGGTGGGCATCGGGTCGATGTCCATCTTCGGCAGCTACATCAACAAGGACTACGGCCTGACCGGCGAGGGCCTGCGCATCGCCGGGCTGGACACGCTGGTGGCCCTCATGGCCGGCTTGATCATCTTCCCGGCCTGCTTCGCCTTCAGCGTCGAGCCGGGCAGCGGCCCGGGCCTCGTGTTCATCACGCTGCCCAGCGTGTTCAACCAGATGCCGCTCGGCCAGCTGTGGGGCGCGCTGTTCTTCGTGTTCATGAGCTTCGCCGCGCTCTCCACCGTCATCGCCGTGTTCGAGAACATCATGAGCTTCGGCATGGACCAGTGGGGCTGGTCGCGCAACAAGTCCTGCGCCGTCAACGGCGTGGCCCTGGCACTGCTCTCGATGCCCTGCGTGCTGGGCTTCAACCTGTGGGCCGGCGCCGAAGTGCCGGGCATCGGCAACATCCAGGCCATCGAGGACTTCCTGGTCTCCAACAACGTGCTGCCCCTGGGCGCCCTGGTGTTCCTGCTGTTCTGCACGTCTAAGCGCGGCTGGGGCTGGAAGAGCTTCCTGGCCGAGGCCGACACCGGCAAGGGCATGAAGTACCCCCGCTGGGCCTACGGCTACCTGAGGTACGTGCTGCCGGTGCTCATCGTGGTGGTCATCCTGACCGGCTACGCGCCCATCGTGCAGACCTGGCTCGGGTTGGCCTAGACGGGAGCCCTCATCGGCCACGAGGCCGCGGGCAGCAGAAGGCGGAGGCCACGAGGCCACCCCTTCCTACCAGCGGCCTCATGGCCTTCAAGCGGGCAGCCGCCCCGGCCTGACAGCTGCCCGCGCAGCCTCGGGAGCCGCAGCCCCGGAGGCGTCAGCCGGCCCCTCCCGCGCAGCGCTCCTCCACCTCCGCTATGAGCTCGCGGTAGCCCTTCAGCGCCGCGAAGGGGGCGAACTGGCGCCCTCGGTCGGGATGGGCCCGAGCCTGATGGAGCCCGTCGGCCCTGAGCCGCGCCTCCAGGTCCCGCAGGACCGCTTGGCGATGGTGGCGCTCCTGGGCCGTGGGCGCAGTCGCCACCAAGGCCGCCGCCCGCTCCTCCCATCGGGCATCCTCAAGCATGATGGCCTCCCACCTGGTTGTTGCGCTCGCAGGCCGTGGCCTTCTCCTGGAGGCTCGTGGCCTTGATCAGGGCGTTGCGCCCGAACTTCCCTCGCACGGCCACCAGCGCCTCCTGGAGCCGGTGCTCGCGCCCCTCGGCCTCGGCATCGTCGAACAGCGTGGCCGTGGCATGCTCCTCGGGCAGCAGGTCCCCCATGCCGATGCTCAGCCGGCGCACGGGGCGGCTGCGGTCCGTGGTCTCGTCGAAGAGCTCCCCGAAGCGCTCCATCAGGTAGCGGCGGGAGTTCGTGCGCCGCCCCAGCTTGCGCATGCCGCCCGTGGGCGCCGTGCCGAACCGGCTGCCGCGGCGGCGCTTGCCATGGCCGCCGTCGAACACCTCGTCAGGCTCCAGGTCGTCCGCAGAGGCGCCCTCCGGGCTGCTCCCTCCAGCGCCCTCGCCCTCAGCCACGTCGAAGGCGCGCCCCGACCCGCAGCTAGCCTTGGCGTAGCCCACCGACAGCGAGATGCGATCGCACACCAGCCCCTTCTCCACCAGCTCCAGCACGCTGGCATCCACCATCTCCCCCAGCACCATGCGGGCATCCTCGAAGCCATAGGGGCCGGGCAGCACCTGGCCGTTCACCAGCGAGTGGCTGTCCGGCTCGTAGCCGCGTATGTCGGCGATGGTGCAAGGCTCCTGGCCCCACGCGTGGTCGATCAGGTACTCCGCCACCACGCCGAACTCCTTGTGGAGCGTCTCCGGCCGCAGGGCCGCCACCCCCGCCAGGTCCAGGGCACCGTACTTGGCCAGGCGCCGTGCGATGCCCGGCCCGATGCTCCATATGTCGGTGATGGGCCGATGGAACCACACCTGCCGCTTGAAGGACTCCTCGTCGAGGAAGCCGATGTTGTCCGGCGCATGCTTGGCCGTCACGTCCAGGGCCACCTTCGCCAGGAACAGGTTGGTGCCCACTCCAGCGGTGGCGCATATGCCCGCCTCGTCCTGCACGGCCCCCATGAGCTCCTTCGCGAAGGAGCGGGCGTCCATGCCGTAGAGCCCCAGGTAGGGCGTCGCATCGATGAAGCACTCGTCGATGGAGTACACGTGCACGTCCTGGGCGCTCACGTAGCGCAGGTAGATGCTGTAGATCTGGGCCGAAACCTCCATGTAGCGGCGCATGCGCGGGCGCGCAGCCACGTAGCTCACCTCCTCGGGGATGTCGAACAGGCGGCATCGGTTCGGTATGCCCAGGGCCTTCATGGCCGGCGTGATGGCGAGGCAGATGGTGGTGGGACCGCGCTCCTTGTCGGCCACCACCAGGTTGTCCACGAAGGGATCGAGCCCGCGCGCCCGGCATTCGACGCTGGCATAGAACGACTTCAGGTCGATGCACAGGTAGGTCCTCGCCGATGGCACCGCTGCCTCCTCCCTTTTCAAGAACGTTTGTTCTAGTATAGCAAAGGGAACGGATGATCGCTGCCCCGAAGGTGGTGCTTTCGAAGAACCTGCTCTCCATCTGGCTGCTTCCACGGTCCGGCGACTCAGTGGGTTCCATGCCGGGCAATTCCAACGCAAGGGACTGCATCGAGCTTTGCATGGTTGCGATTATGATAACCGCAACCATGCAAGAATCTCCTCGCCGGCATCCTTTTCTAATCATGATATGATGATTCGAATCATACTGTTGATTAGAAAGAAGGAGACGTGTTCGAAGAGGGCGAGCTGGTCGAATTCAAGCGCGAATTCACCCACAAGATGCTGAAGACGGTCGTGGCCTTCGCCAACAGCCGTGGCGGCGTCATCTATCTGGGCGTGGATGACGACGGGACCCTTTGCGGCCTCGAAGATGCCGACAAGGCCATGCTCGCAGCCGTGAACTCCATCCGCGATGGCATACGGCCCAGCGCAGCGGCGGTCACGCAATGCGAGACGATCCAGCTAGAGGGGAAGTCCTTGGTGGGCATCCGCGTGGAGCGCGGAGCCAAGCGGCCCTACTACCTCGCCGACAAGGGCATGCGCCCCGAAGGGGTGTACGTGCGCCAGGGATCGGCTTCGTTCATGGCCACCGAAGCCGAGATAGCGGCCATGCTGCAGGCCGCCGCGGGCTCCTACTATGAGGACGGCCGAAGCCTGCGCCAAGACCTGACCTTCGCGGCCACCGCCACGGCCTTCGAAGCGCATGGCCTCGACTGGGGCGAGGCCCAGATGGCCTCCCTTGGGCTCGTGGACGGGGACAGCCAGTTCACGAACCTCGGCCTGCTCCTTTCAGACCAATGCGAGGCCTCCATCAAGCTGGCGGCGTTCTTCGGCAGCAAGCGCACCACGTTCAAAGACCGCGCGGAGACGAGCGGATCGTTGCTCGCCCAGGTCGATCAGGCAATGACCTTCCTGGAACGCCACGCCCACTACAAGACGCGCTTCGAAGGCCTGCGCCGCATCGACTATGACGACTTCCCGCCTGACGCCCTACGCGAGGCGCTGCTGAACGCAGTGGTCCATCGCGACTACGCCCTTGCCGCGCCTACCCTGGCAAGCGTGCTGGAGGACCGCATCGAGTTGACGTCCCATGGCGGCTTGCCCCGCGGATGCGCCCTGGAGGAGTTCCAGATGGACGTGTCGGTGCCCCGAAACCCGAAGCTAGCCGCCGTGTTCTACCGCCTCGGGCTCATCGAGTCCTACGGAACGGGCATCACCCGCATGTTCGAGGCCTATGAGGGCAGCGGCCGAGCGCCCGAGTTCGAGATAACGCGCCACCTGTTCAAGGTGACGCTGCCGAACCGCAACGCCGAGCTGCGGGCAACGCCGCGTCGCCCCCATGCCGCCGATGCCGACGCCATGGGCGACCGGGAGCGCGTGGTGCTGACCATGCTCGAGGGAGAGGGGCCCCTCAAGCGCTCCGACATCCAGAAGCGGTTCGAATTCTCCCAGGCGACGCTGCTGAGGATACTCAAGAAGCTGGAAGAGCAAGGGCTCGTGCGGCCCGAGGGCCAGACGCGCAATCGCACGTACCGAGCCGTAGCGGTCTGAGGCGAACGCGCCTCCGAGACCATAGCGCCAAGCCAACGCCACCAAGCGATCGCGGCGAGAAAGTGCGGCACGCGCCGTCCAAGGACCGTGCGCTCACGCGCCGCCC